>NZ_JARVXN010000003.1:0-365909 GCF_048957715.1 Mitsuaria sp. CC2
GTTCATGCGACGCTCCGATACAGGTTGACGGCCTGCCAGACGCTGGCGGACTCGGCGGCGACCGGTGCGTTCGCGCGGGTCTCCAGCCAGAAGCGGCGGATCAGGTTGGCGGCGGTGCGTTCGCGGTAGCTCGCGCTCGCGCGCAGGTCGGTCATCGGCTTGAAGTCGTCCTTCAACGCGGCGGCCGCGGCAATCGAGGCGGCTTCGTCCCAGGCCCGGCCGGTCACGGCGGCTTCGGCCTCCGCCGCGCGCTTCACGATCGCGGCCATGCCGCCGAACGCGAAGCGGGCATCGCGCACGACGCCGTCCTCCAGCCGCAGGCTCAGCACCGCGCAGACGGCGGAGATGTCGCTGTCGTAGCGCTTGGCGAGCTTGTAGCCGCGCAAGCGCGTGCCGGGCGGCGGGGAGGGGACTTCGAGCGCCTCGACGAACTCGCCGGGCTCGAGCGCGTTCTTCATGTAGTCCAGATAGAAGGCCTCGAGCGGCAGCATCCGCTGCGTCGCGCCTCTGCGCAGCACGATGCGCGCGCCGAGCGCGATCAGGGCCGGAGCACCGTCGCCGATGGGGGAGCCGTTGGCGATGTTGCCGCCCAGCGTGCCGGCGTGGCGCACCGGCGGCGAGGCGAAACGCAGCCAGAGCTCGCGCAGGGCGGGCACGCGCTCGGTCAGCGCGGACCAAGCGTCTTCGAGCGTGACCGACGCGCCGATGCGCAGCGTGGTGCCATGGCCATTGCCGTTTCCGTTGCCGACCGAGGTGTCTTGGCCTGCAATGGTGTCGATGCACCGCATCTCCTCGACGTTCCCCGTCAGGATCACATCGCCGAGCTCGCGCTGCTGCTTGTTGACCCAGAGACCGACGTCCGTCGCGCCGGCGACGAGCCGCGCCTGCGGCATCGCTTCGCGCAATGCGGCGAACTCGTCGATCGAGCGCGGCGCGAAGACGCGTTGCGGCGAGCCGGTGCGCGATGGCGCTTCGTAGAGGAGGGGCGGATCCTCGGCCAGAACACGCAGCGCTTCGACGATGGGTGCGCGATCGATCGTGCGAGCGGGCGCGTCGAACATCCGCTCGCCCGCGTCCAGGATCGGCCGGTAGCCGGTACAGCGGCAGAGGTTGCCGGCGAGGTCGTCCGCGAGCGCCTGACGCTCCGGCCGCGTCCCGCAGGCCTGATGCCGCTCGTAGATCGCCTGCATGGTCATCGCGAAGCCCGGCGTGCAGAACCCGCACTGCGAGCCGTGGCAGTCGACCAGCGCCTGCTGCACGGGATTCAGGTCGGCGCTGTGGCCGAGGTCCTCGACCGTCAGCAGCGCCTTGCCGTCCAGCATCGGCAGGAACTGGATGCAGGCGTTGACGTTGCGCAGCCCGACCGCCTGGCCGTCCGCGTCCAGCTCGCCGACCAGCACCGTGCAGGCGCCGCAATCGCCTTCGGCGCAGCCTTCCTTGGTGCCGGCGCAGCGGGCGTGCTCGCGCAGGTACTGCAGCACCGTGGTCGTCGGCGGCAGTCCGGTGACGGCCTGGAGCTGACCCTGATGGAAGAAGCGGATGGGACGGGGATCGGTCATGGACGGCGAACGAGGCGGGCGGGGCCGGAACGGGCGCTGGCGGGCAAGCAAGAAGCGGGCACGGCGGGCAGCGGGCGGAGCGGGATGCACTTAACCGGAACGGTACTCCTCTGACAACCGGATGGTTATACGATTGGCGTTATGACCTCTATACGCCGCTGACCATGTCGGAAGCGCTGAATGTCGACAAGATCGACCTCCTTCTGGTGCGGGTCCTGCATACCTTGATTTCCGAGCGCAGTGTGTCCAGGGCCGCCATGCGGCTCGGCAGCACGCAGCCCGCCTTGAGCGCGCAGCTGCGGCGCCTGCGCACCCTGACGGGCGATCCGCTGCTGGTGCGCAGCGGCGCGGGCATGACGCCGACCGCCACCGCGCTGGAACTGCTGGCTCCCGCCGAGCGCCTGCTGCGCGAGGCCGACGAGCTCTTCGGCGCGCGACTGCGCAAGTCCGGCTTCGATCCCGCGACCGCCGGGTTGCGCTTCCGCATCGCCGCCAGCGATTACCTGGATCCGCTGTTCCTCCCGCTGCTGGTGGCGCATCTGCAGCGGCTGGCGCCGGGCGTGCAGCTCGACCTGCAGCCGCTGAACGCCGATTTCGACTACCGCGCCTCGCTCGCCCGCGGCGAGGTGGACCTGGTGATCGGCAACTGGCTGGAACCGCCCGGCGAGCTCCACATGGGCCGCCTGCTGGTGGACGAGGTCGTCTGCCTCGTCAGCAAGGACCATCCCGCCGCGCGCATGACGCCGCGCGCCTGGACGCAGGAACGCTACCTCGATTGCCAGCATCTGGCGCCCATGCCGCTGAGCCGCGGCCAGCCGGGCGTGATTGAGCAGCACCTGGCCTCGCTCGGGCTGGAGCGCCGCATCGCCGTGCGCTGCGCCCATTTCGGGCAGCTGCCGCAGATGGTGGCGCGCAGCTTGCTGGTGCTGACCACCGGCCGGCTGTTCTGCAACCGCTACCTGGATCAGTTGCCGGTCACGGTGCTGCGCTGCCCCGTGCAGTTCCCGCCGATGACCTATTACCAGCTGTGGCACGACGTCAGCCACAACAGCGCGCCGCTGCGTTGGCTGCGCGAGCAGGTGCGCGAAGTCGCGCGCGAGCTCGTGAAATCCGCTTCCTGAGCGGCGGATCGACGCTGCGTCCCGATTGCCTTTTCCCCGAACGCCACCCCCTGAATCCCTTTCCGCTGAACGCATGACGACCGACCGATCCGCTGCTCCCGCTCGCCTGGCCCTGAAGGGCGACCTGCTGGACTTCACCGCCGCGCCGCAGTGGGCGCGCGTGGACGACCCCGCCGTGCGTTTCCGTCCGGATCACTGGCTGCTGATCGAGGACGGCCGCATCGTCGGCGCGCAGGCCGAGGACCCCGGCGACGGCTGGGTCCGCCAGGACCACAGCGGGCGGCTGATCCTGCCGGGCTTCGTCGACACGCATGTGCACAGCCCGCAGCTGGATGTGATCGCGTCCTACGGGACCGAGCTGCTGGACTGGCTCAACACCTACACCTTCCCGGCGGAACAGCGCTACATGGATCCCGAAGTCGCGCACGTCGGCGCGGGACGTTTCCTCGACGCGCTGCTGGCGCACGGCACCACGTCGGCGGTCGTTTATCCGACGGTGCACAAGGTGTCGGCGGACGCGCTGTTCGACGCGGCGGCCGCGCGCGGCATGCGGCTCATCACCGGCAAGGTGCTGATGGACCGCAACGCCCCGGAAGCGCTGCGGGACGACGTGACGCAGGCCGAGCGCGACTGCCTCGACCTCATCGCGAAGCACCACCACCGCGAGCGGCTGTCGTACGCCGTCACCGTGCGCTTCGCGCCGACGAGCACGCCGGAGCAGCTCGCGATGGCCGGCGCGCTGTGCCGTGCCGATGCCAGCCTCTACATGCAGACCCACGTCGCGGAGAACCGCGGTGAGGTCGAGTGGGTCGCCAAGCTCTTCCCCGAAGCGCGCAGCTACCTCGACGTCTACGACCGCGTCGGCCTGCTGCATCCGCGCGCGGTGCTGGCGCACGGCATCTGGCTGGACGACGAGGACCGCCGCGTCATCGCGCGCACGGGCGCCCACATCGCGCATTGCCCGTCGTCCAACCTGTTCCTCGGCAGCGGGCTGTTCGACTGGCCCGGCGCGCTGGCCGCCGGCGTACGCGTGAGCGCGGCCAGCGACGTGGGCGGGGGGACCTCGCTGTCGGCGCAGCGCACGCTGGCGGACGGCTACAAGGTGCAGGCGCTCAACGGCCAGCGGCTGACGGCCTGGGCGGGGCTGCACGCGGCCACGCTGGGCGCGGCCGAGGCGCTGGGCCTGGCCGACGAACTGGGCCACTTCGGCGCGAAGACGTTGGCCGACGTCTGCATCTGGGACTGGGCCGCCGGCCCCGTCGCCGAGGCCCGCATGGCCCTCGCGCGCGATCCGCATGAACGCGCCTTCGCCTGGATGACGCTGTCGGACGACCGCAACCTGGTGGCGAGCTACGTCGCCGGCGTGCCGCGCTACCGCCGGCCCTGAAGGCGGCGGCTCACCGTTCATCGCGCCGGCATGCGGACTGTCGGGGCAGGGCGCAGCGCGAGGAATCCGGGATAGTCAAAGCCTGACCCCGGTGCCTACAGTCGGGGCATCCCGGGACGTCCCCGGGTCCGATCAGGAGAGGAGATCCCCGATGTTGAAGTCGTCCCCGAAGCTGTCCCCGAAGTTTCCCCCGATGGGCGCGTCGCGCGCGGCGTTGACGGCACTCTGCATGGCGCTGGCCGCCGCGACGGTCCTGCCCTCGCAGGCCGCGACGGAGAAGGTCGCCAGGACCCCCGCCACCGCCCCCGCCACCGCGACTGCCCCCGCCGCCGCCAAGGCACAGGCGAAGGCCGCACAGCCGCGGCCCGCCAAGCCCTACACGATCGAGCAGTTCATGGCGACGACCTCGGTCCGCGGCGCGTCGTTCTCGCAGGACGAGCGCCGCATCCTGTTCAGCAGCAACGAGACCGGCATCTTCAACGTCTACAGCCAGTCCGTCGACGGCGGCGAGCCGGTGGCGCTGACGAAGTCCACGACCGAGAGCCATTACTCCGTCAGCTACTTCCGCCACGACGACCGGGTGCTGTTTACCCGCGACCAGGGCGGCAACGAGAACAACCACCTGATCGTGCGCGAGCTCGACGGCAGCGAGCGCGACCTGACCCCCGGCGACAAGGTCAAGGCCGGCTTCGCGGGCTGGAGCCGCGACGGCGACGCCTTCTTCGTCACGACCAACGAGCGTGACGCCCGCTACATCGACGTCTACCGCTACGACGCGAAGACCTACGCCCGCACGCTGATCTACCAGAACAACGAAGGCAACGCCGTGTTCGAGGTCAGCGGCGACGGGCGCTGGGTGGCGCTGGGCAAGAACAACACGACGGCGGACTCGGACGTCTACCTGTACGACGTGCAATCGAAGGAGACCAAGCACCTGACGCCGCACGAGGGCGTGGCCGCGTTCAGCGCGACCGACTTCGATCCGGAGTCCAGGACGCTGCTGATCCTCTCGAACGAGGGCTCCGAGTTCCAGCGCCTGATCGCCTACGACCTGGCCACGGGCCAGAAGCGCGACCTGGAGAAGTCGGACTGGGACATCGTCTACAGCAGCTACTCGCGCGACGGACGCTACCGCGTGACCGGCGTCAACGCCGACGCCAGCCTGGAACTGCGCATCGTGCAGACCGCCGACGGCAAGCCGGTGACCTTGCCGAAGCTGCCCGGCGGAGAACTGCGCGGCGTGGCGTTCTCGCGGACCAGCCAGCGCATGGCCTTCTACCTGAACGGCGACCGCTCGCCGAGCAACCTGTACGTCTACGACTTCGGCACCAAGCAGGCGAAGCAACTGACGCGCTCGCTGTCCAAGGACATCGATCCGGAGGAACTGGTCGAGGCGCGCATCGTGCGCTTCCGCTCGTTCGACGGCATGGTGATCCCTTCGGTCTACTACGAGCCGAAGGAAGCCTCGCCCACCCACAAGGTGCCGGCGGTGGTGATGGTCCACGGCGGGCCGGGCGGCCAGACCACGCGCGGCTACGCGGCGATGGTCCAGTACCTGGTCAACCACGGCTACGCGGTGCTGGGCATCAACAACCGCGGCAGTTCGGGCTACGGCAAGACCTTCTTCACCGCGGACGACGGCAAGCACGGCCGCGAGCCGCTGTGGGACTGCATCGAGGCCAAGACCTACCTCGCCGGCACGGGCGTCATCGATCCCGAGCGCATCGGCATCATGGGCGGCAGCTACGGCGGCTACATGACGCTGGCGGCGATGGCGTTCCGGCCAGAGGCCTTCAAGGTCGGCATCGACATCTTCGGCGTGTCCAACTGGCTGCGCACGCTGGAGTCCATCCCGCCCTACTGGGAGACCTTCCGCAAGGCGCTGTACCTGGAGATCGGCGATCCGGTGAAGGACAAGGATTTCCTCATCGCGACTTCGCCGCTGTTCCACGCCAAGGAGATCCGCAAGCCGCTGCTGGTGATCCAGGGCAAGAACGATCCTCGCGTGATCAAGCCCGAGAGCGACGAGATCGTCGAGGCCGTCAAGAAGAACGGCGTGCCGGTCGAGTACGTGGTCTTCGACGACGAGGGCCACGGCTTCTCGAAGAAGAAGAACCAGGTCGAGGCCAACCGGAAGACCCTCGAATTCCTCGACAAGTACCTCAAGCCCGGTCTGAAGAACTAAAACCGTGTGAAGTTGCACGGTTTACAGCCTGTTGCCGTGACCTGACCCGGGTCCGGCAGGATGCCCCCATACACAAAAAGAGCCCGGCCCCGCGCCGGGCCTTTTCGTCAGATTCAAGAGAGAAGCGCCCGGTCCAGGACGCCATGCGCCGGCCACGAGCCGGCGAGGCGCGTCGGGTTTCTACACGATGGGGGATCAGATCATGCGATTCGATGGCACGTTGGAAAGTTGGTACGCCGAGCGCGGCCACGGGTTGATGAAGCCGGAGCAGGGCGGTGATGCCCTGTTCGTGCATGTGTCGGCCTTCCCCATGGACGGCCAGACGCCGCGCGAAGGCGAGCGCCTGAGCTTCGAGGTTGTGTCCAGAAGTGACGGCAGCAAACAGGCGGTGCGGGTGCATCGTCTGCAGGAATACAAGCTGCCGTCGCAGCTGCGTCCCGCGCGCATGGGCTCGCGCCCGCCGCGTCCGATCGCCCGCCGTCGCACGTCACCGCTGACCTGGACCGTGCTCGCGCTGCTGGTGCTGGGCGTCGGCGCTACGGTCTGGGCGCCGGCCAGCCACGCTGTCGGCGGCAAGTTCCAGAATCAGGCGCAATCCCAGACGCAATCCCAGACGCAAGACCTGGCCCCCGCCAAGGCGCGCCACTGACCCGTTGACTCCTCGGGGCTGGCCTCTGCAGCCCTGTCGCCCTCGCGGAGGCCCTCTGCTCCGCTGCTTTCAGGCTGCCCCTTACCGGGCAGCCTTTTTTGCTTCTGGCGTCCGGCTCAGACCTTCAATTCGAGGCGGAGCGTCCAGACGGTGAAGCTGCGGCCGGTGCTCTCGCTGGTGACGATGCGCCCCGGCGTGGTGGCGATGCTGCCGTTGCCATAGGTCAGCGGGACCAGGTTGCTGGCGGCGACACGCACGGCCACCGAGGGCGAGAAGGTCCACATCGCGGAGAGATCGATGACGCGCTTCTTGTCGATGTCGTTGAGGACCTGGTCGCTCTGCTGCAGCAGCGTGGTGGGCGTGTAGTTGAGCGAGGCGCCCAGCGTCAGCGGCACCGAGCGAAGCCGGTAGTCCGCGCCGAGGTTGGCCGTGTAGCGGGGCTGCTGGTCGAGCTTGTTGTTCGGGCCCGGAATGCCGTCGACGGCTGAATGGAACAGCGAGAGGTTGCTGCGCAGGTTGACCGGGAGGGCGTCGGTCAGGTACTCGTCGAGGCGGAACTTGGCCTCGAGCTCCACGCCGTAGGTCTTGGCGTTGCCGATGTTGCGGGGGCGGATGACCCAGCGCTGCTCGGTGGCGTAGGGCACGGTCTCGAGTTCCGCCTGGCTGCGGATGAGGTCGGTGATGCGCCGATAGAAGAAGTTGGCGCTCAGCAGACCGCCTTTCGAGAGGTATTTCTCGTAACCGATCTCGACGCCCGTGGCCATCTCCGGCTTCAGGTCGGGGTTGCCGAAGCGGTCCGGATAGTTGATCAGGTTGGGGCCGCAGAGGGTGTCCGGCGGCTGGCAGGTGAACTGGTTGTTGATGCTCAGCCGGCCGATGACGTCGTTGAGGTTGGGCGCCTTGTAGCTGCGCGTGAGGCTGGCGCGGATCTGTTCGCGGCTCTTCTCGTCGATCTTGTAGACGCCGTGCAGCAGCGGGGTCAGGACGCTGGAGGTGTTCTTCACCGGGCCCTGGTTGTTGGTGCTGTCCGTCTGGATGCCTTCCCATCGCAGGCCGGCGTAGAAGCCCCATTGCTTGCCGATGCTCCACTCGTCCTGGCCGTAGACGGCCAGCCGGCGCGTGGAGGCGCTGACGTTCTCGCCGAAGTCGGCGAGGAAGGCGCAGTTGGCGCCGCGCATCGTCTGGCCGAAGACCTCGTAGCAGCCGCGCGTCTGGCTTCGGTCGGTGCCTTCGCCCTCGACGCCGGCGACGAGGTTGTGCTCGTTCTCCATCTGGTGCGTGAGCTTGACGTTCACGCTCCACTGCGTGTCGCGGCTTTTCGTGGTGTCGTCCTGGGTGCGATAGGAGACGCCCGGCGTGCTGTCGAGGTCTTCCTCGCGATGGGCGCTGCTGTTCATCGTCATGCGCCCGGCGCCGAGGCGCGTCTCCATGCGGGTGCGCTCGTCGATGCGCTTGTTCCACTGCAGGTTCAGGCGCGCCATGGCGGAGCGGCTGCTGCTGTCGTTGCTGGACGTGTCGTACTTGATGCGTTCGAAGGCGTTCTCGTCCGGCACGGGGCCTTGAGTCTGCCGGGAGTCGCTGCTGCCGCTGCCCCGGTTGACCATCACGAACGGCTGGATGGCGAGGGTGTCGCCGCCGTCCAGGCGCAGCTGCAGGCGGCCGGTCATGTTGAGCGACTTGCGCTCATCGGCGGTCTGGCCGCGGGTCTGGAGCAGGGTGTCGCTCTTGAGCGCGCCGGTGGTGGTGTCGAAGCGCTGGGTGAAGGACTGCGAGTCGATGTCGTCCAGCCGCTTGTGCTGCATCGCGTTGACGGTGAAGTTGTAGGCGTCGCCGTTGTCGCCGATCTTGTCGTTGCGGGTCCAGTTGAAGTGCGGGGTGACGTGGTCGCGCTCGAAGGTGGTGGCCAGGCGCACTTCGTTGAGGCGGCGCTGGATCGCTTCGCGCAGGACGACGTTGATGGTGCCGGCGATGGCGCGCGCGCCGAACTCGGCGGTGGGGGCTCGCATCACCTCGATGCGTTCGATCTGTTCGGGCGGGAGCTCGTCCAGCGAGAAGCCCGGCGGCATGCGTTCGCCGTTGACGAGGATCTGGGTGTAGCCCCCGCCCATGCCGCGCATGCGGACCTCGCCGCCGCGGCCGGGGCGGCCGCCGGTGGTGACGCCGGGCAGGCGCTTGAGCACCTCGCCGATGGTGGAGTCGCCGTAGCGTTCGATCTCCTCGCGGCCGATGATGATCTTCGAGGCGGTGGAGGCACGGCGCTGGTCGTCGTCGCGCGAGGTGCCCTGGATCTCGACGCGGTCGAGCTGGGTGGGGTTGTCGGCTTCCTTGGTCGTCGGCGGAGCGGCGGGGCGCGAGCGTTCAGGCGTCGGTGCCGGGGCTTTCGCGGGCGGCGTGGCGGGTGAAGCGGGTGTCGGCGGCGTGGTCTGCGACCAGGCGGAGGCGCTCAGGCCCAGCATGAGGGCGAAGGAGAGCGGGTGCAGGGCAGGTCGGCGGGTGCTTGTCATCGGAAAGGCAATGGCAGGAGCAGGCGCGGCCCGATCTGGCGATGGCTGGGACGGAAGCGCGAAAGGGGATGTGGTGGCGCCGCGGACGACGGCAGGAGGGCGCGTCGTCGCGGATGGGTCGAAAGGATCGCACGCTGTACGTTTCGTGACGGAGGCCGGCGCGGACTTTCAAAGTTCTTTACCCAAGGTGATGGGCGGGCGCGACGCGGCTAGGTGGAAACCCCGCAAGTACGGGTCTGCTTTCGAACTCGTTTCACCACTTTGAGTGTTATCTACCTCGGATGGGTGGAAGGCGTCAATGCAATGTACTGACACAGGCGATTGGCTTGGTGGAACCGCTTCGGCACATTGACAGGTGCTCGCTGACCGGTCGCGAGCCAATCGCCGCGGTGCAGTCGATGGCCGCTTGTTCATTCTTCTTTGGAGTCAATCAAATGGAACTGCGTGAACTCACGCTCGAAGAACTGGAGCTGGTCTCTGGAGGCATTTCTGACGCCTTGTTGAGCGACATCGGCAAGGGCGCGCTCGCGGGCGGCTTTGCCGGATTCGCGGTGACCGGTGGTACGCCGATGGGATTCCTGGGCGGCGCCGCGCTTGGCGCGGCTGGCGGCGCGGTGTATCACTACTGGGTCGCCCAACAGGCACGTTGACCTCAGTCCAGGGGCGTGCCTTCGGGGAGGGCACGCCCTTTTCAACCTTGAAGGAGGTCATATGCTCGATCTGTTGGACTTCGAGAAACTGCGCGTCGCCGGACCTCGCCGGTTTCTCGTGCTCTTCTCGTTCGGACTGTCGATGCTCTTTTTCGGCCTGTTCGTGGCAATCGGTGTCGTGATCGAGGGTAACTTCGATGCGAACTGGAAGCTGCTGGTGGTCAGCCTTGGCTTCGGGCCGGTCATGGTGACGCTCTTTGGCCGGCGTATCTGGCGCTTGTCCGCGCAGTGACGGCTTCCTAAGCCCCAAATGAAAGAAGCCACCCCTCGGGGTGGCTTCGTTTCTGAATGTGGTATCCGCGACGCTGGTGACGGGTTCCAGCTCTCTGCCCAGTAGTGCAGCCGGTTGTTGCCTCGGATGCATTGCATTCTGCCGAGGTTTTGTGACGGGCAGTTGACGAAGAGCAAGGATTGAAGGGGTCAGTTCATGATCCGACGGCCGGCGCTTGCCGAGCCCGCCAGGGTGCCGCTCAACAGGCGTTCGCCGCCGTCGACGGCAGGCGCCGCGTCGACTCCCGGACGATCAACTGGGGCCTCGGCGGCTCGATCGCAGAGCCGCCGGTGCGCAGCAGGTCCAGCATGGCGGACGCCGCGCGCCGGCCCAGCTCGGCGATGTGGACGTCGACGGTGGTGCGGGGCGGGCTCGCATGCGCGGTGTTCAGGAGATCGTCGTAGCCGACAAGCGAGACGTCCTCCGGCACGCGGAAGCCGCGGCTGTGCAGCACGCGCGCGGCACCCGCCGCCATCTGGTCGTTGGCCGCGAAGACCGCCGTGAACGCCAGGCCCTGGTCGAGCAGCCGCGTGATCGCCGCGGCGCCGCCGGCCTCGCGATAGTCGCCGTTGCCGATCAGCGCTTCGTCGACGGGAAGGCCCGCTTCCTCGAACGCCGCGCGGTAGCCGCGCTCGCGCTCCGACGAATCCGCGTGCGCCAGATCGCCGCCGATGAAGGCGATGCGCGTGTGGCCGCGATCGATCAGATGGCGCGTCGCGACGCGGGCACCTTCCAGGTCGTCTGTCTTCAAGGCGTGCAGGCCGTTCGCGTGAAGCGAGCGCCCGGTCACCACGACCGGCAGTTCCCGCGCGAGCGCCGTGAGGAACTCGTCGCTCAGCCCCCCCGTGAGCACGATGATCCCGTCCACGCGCCGCGACCGCAGCGAGGCGACGCAGCGCTGCTCCTCCTCCGGCTGCCAGTGGCCGCTCGCCACGACCAGGCCGTAGCCCGCGGGGGTCAGGACTTCCTCGATGCCGCGCAGCAGCAGCGCGTAGTACGGGCTTTCGAAGTACTGCGCGAGCAGCCCGATGTTGAAGGTCCTGCCGTCCGCGAGCGCGCGGGCGATGGTGTTGGGCACGAAGCCCAGTTCGTCGATCGCGCGCCGGACGCGTGCGGCTTTCTCCGAACTCACCTGCGCGCTGCCGCTGAGCACGCGCGAGACGGTGCTCGGCGAAACGCCGCTGGCGACGGCCACCATGCCCAGCGTGACCTCGCTGGACGTCGACAGGAGGGGCTTCTTTCTCTTCATGGGAAAGCGCTTTCAAGGACTGGGCGATCCTACTCCCGCGCGCCCACGATGCGTACGCCCGGCGCGCGTGCCCGATGGAAGAATGCGCCGCATGGAATCTCTCGGCATCGTGATCCTGGGGGCCGTCTGTGCCGGCTTCGTGCAGGGGCTGTCCGGCTTCGGCTTCGGACTGACCGCCATGTCCTTCTGGGCCTGGACCCTGGACCCGCGCCTGGCGGCGGCGCTGGCGGTCTTCGGCTCGCTCACCGGCCAGATCATCGCGGCGGTGACGGTGCGCCGCGGCTTCGACTGGCGGCGGCTGGCACCCTTCCTGGTCGGCGGGCTCGCCGGCGTACCGATCGGGACGGCGCTGCTGCCGCTGCTCGACGTCCAGATGTTCAAGGCCATCCTCGGCGGGCTGCTGGTGGTCTGGTGCCCGGCCATGCTGATGGCCGCCCGGCTGCCGAGGATCCAGTTCGGCGGGCGCGTGGCGGACGGCGTGGTCGGCGCCATCGGCGGGGTGATGGGCGGGCTGGGTGGGTTCACGGGCACCGTCCCGACGCTCTGGTGCACCCTTCGCGGGCTTCCCAAGGACGAGCAGCGTTCCATCATCCAGAACTTCAACCTCTCGGCGCTGGCCGTGACGATGGCGGTCTACCTCTCCACGGGCGTCGTCACCCGGGACATGCTGCCGCTGTTCGGCGTCGTCGCGCCGGCGATGCTGGTACCGACGCTGCTCGGCGGGCGGCTGTACCACGGCATCTCGGACCAGCGTTTCCGCCAGATCGTGCTGAGCCTGCTGACGGCGTCGGGGGTGGCGCTGCTGGGCTCGTCGCTGCCGGCATTGCTGTCGCGCTGAGCCGGGCCCGCCGATTGCTACCGCCGCCCCAACTGTCATTCCTTGCACGCCATGTCGGAACGCCTCAAGGTCCTGGTCGCCGATGACCAGCCGGATTCGCTGGATCTCCTGCGCGAGCTGCTCACGGTCTACAACTTCGAGTTGCGGGTCGCGCGCAACGGGCTGGAGGCGATCGGCATCGGCCTGAAGTGGGAGCCGGACATCCTGATCACCGACATCGACATGCCGGACGCCGATGGGCGGCATCTGGCGGGGCGCCTGAAGGTGAGCCTGCCGGCGCTGATCGCGATCGCGGTGAGCGGCACGCCGCTGAACACCGATTTCGAGTCCGGCGAGGATCTGATCTTCGACGACTACTTCGTCAAGCCGATCGACTTCGGGCGCCTGCACAAGACGCTGACGAGGTACGGGGCGAAGCTGGACGGGCAGCCCTCGACCTATTGACGGGGCTTGGCGGGCGCCCGTCGCGCGGGTGGGCGCGTGCGCCGGAGCGCCCGTATCATCGCCCGCACTGTCATCGACATCGGGAGGCGCCGTGAGGCGACTGCTGCACCTGACGAGCCGCCACCGCGCGCCGTCCACGAACCAGGCGCTGGGGCTGCTGCTCGCGTTCAACGCGGGGGCGGTGAACGCGGGCGGGTTCCTGATCCTGCAGCGGTACACCTCGCACATGACGGGTTTCGCCTCGCAGCTGGCGGACGGCGCGGTGATGGGGCAGGGGACGCTGGTGCTGAACGCGCTGGGGGCGATCCTGGCCTTCCTGGCCGGTGCGGCGGTCTGCGCGGTGCTGGTGAACTGGGCGAGGCAGCACGGCCTGCGCAGCGTGTATGCGCTGCCGCTGATGCTGGAAGCGGCGCTGCTGTTCCCGTTCGGGCTGATGGGCGCGATCACGCTGACCTGGCACACGCCGTTCGCGGTGCCGCTGACGGTGCTGCTGCTGGCCTTCATCATGGGGCTGCAGAACGCGGTGGGGTCCAAGACCTCGGGCGGGAGCATCCGCACCACCCACATGACGGGGAACATCACCGATCTCGGGATGGAGCTCGGGAAGATGCTTTATTGGAACCGGCAGCCGTCGGTGAAGCGCGCGGCGGTGCGGCACGACCGGCTGCGGGCGACGCGCGCGGGCGGGTTGCTGGCCGCGTTCGTGCTCGGCGGCGGGGCGGGGGCGCTCGGGTTCAAGCACCTCGGCTTCGTGTGCGTGGTGCCGCTGGCGGCGGTGCTGTTCGTGCTCGCGCTGCCGCCGGTGACCAGGGATTGGGGGCGGTGGCGGGGGCTGTTGACGCGAGGACGTTGACGGCGACCGGACGGAATTCCAAGAGGTCCATAGGGGGGAGGGTGAATGCGTGCAGACGACGTGCGGCGACGCATGGCGACGGTGATGGGCGTGGTGCTGGTGCACGGGATGGTCGTGGTGGTGTGGACCTGGTCGAGCACGAAGAGGACGACCCCGCCGGTCCGGGAGATCGCGATCACGGTGGCATTGAAGCCGATGGAGAGCCCGCCGCAGAGTCGCAGCGAGACGCTGTCTGCGGTGCCGCGTGCGCTGCCGCCGAGTCTGTTGGTGGTCCCGCCGACGGAGCAGGAGACGACTTGGACGCCGACCAACTCGCCCGGCTGGGAGCATGACTGGACGCGCCCCCGCTCGGATGGCTCATCGCATCAGGCAGAGGGCCCGTCATCTGCTTCCAGCGCGCCCGGCGGACCGCTGGTGCTGACCCCGTCGAAAGAGGCGATCAAAGGCGCGTTCGCGAACCCGGCGGTCGTCGATCCGCGTGCCAATTCGCCTCGGCCGAGCGCGGAGGAGCGCATGGCGATGGCGATCGACCCGTCGCTGTGCCTGAAGGTCGACCGTGACCCGGACGGCACGGAGCGCAGGTCCTGGAGCCACTACACCGAGGTCGTCCCGGCCATCACTCAGCAGACGGGCTTGAAGGGCAAGCCGGTGAGGGTGTGCGCGTGAGCGCCTGAACCTGTGTCTTCGACGCGCTGGCCGACGCACAATCGCGCCGATTGGAGCCTCGCATGCAAGACCACCTCGACGTCGACCTCGACCCGCAAAAGATCAACGCCTTCTGGGCCTGGCTGGCGTCGCGCCAGGCCGACCTGGACGCGCTGACATCGCCGGACTACCCGTTCTGGGATGAGCTGCTGGAACACCTGCAAGCGGTGAACGATGGCCTCTGGTTCGAGGTCTCCGCGCCCGGCGAGGAAGACCGCGAGCTGGTGATCACCGCGCAGGGCCAGTGGGAGCTGTTCCCGCTGGTCGAGGCGATGGTGTCGGTGGCGCCGGAGCTGCCGGGGTGGATCCCCGTGGCGCTGAAGCCACCGATGGGCTTCGAGTTCGGCATCAAGTACGAGGGCCTGGACCTGAACCCGCAGGGCCTCTGGTTCGAGCCGCTGGTCGATCCGGATGCGCCGGAGGTGCTGGGGCTTCGCGTGGCGATTGAAGGCTTCAACGTCGACCAGGAAGACGACTTCGCCAACGGCGTGCTGATCATGCTGGACACGGCACTCGGCGAGAAGGCGGCCGCGACGGACGTCGATCTGGTGGAAGTCTGCGAAGTGCCCGAGGACCCGGATGACGAAGGGTTCCTGCCGTTCACGGAGCTGGGGGGTTATCTGGCTTGGAGGAAGAGCCGGTTGACGCATTGAGCGACGGCCGACGCCTTCCTCAGCCTTCCGCCTCGTCTTCCGCTTGCTCGATCTTGGCGAGGGAGGCGACGATCACTTCGTCCCAGGTGTAGATGGCGCCGCTTTCCTCAAGCAGGTCGAAGATGTCCCATTCGTCCTGGTGCAGGTGGGCCAGGCCGAAACGACCGGATTGGTCGTAGTAGAGGTAGTAGTGGGCCTCTTCGCCGGCGTCGACGTCGGTCCAGAAGCCCACGACCTGGTAGTTCTGGTTGAGGTACTCCAGCTGCTCCCGGCTGAAGATCACATCGCCGCTGTCCAGGTCGACCTCGGGTCGGTCGTTGCCCCAGACGTACTTGATCATGTCGGCGAGGCCGAGCGAATGGAAGCGCTCGTAGTCCCGATCGGTGGTGCGATTCCGCTCCAGTTCGGCGAGGTCCAGGAGGGTCCACGTCGACAGGCGGTTGCCGCCCTTGAACGAGCCGTGCTGCCGATAGAACTCGACGAGCTCCGCGGGGAACGGGATGGCGGGCTGGAAGCGCTCGATCAGCTCGGCGGGCAGCGGTTGGCCGAATGCAGCCATTGAGGCGTAGCGCCTGAGGTGTTCCTCAAGGCTCTCGGTCTCGCCCTTCTGCTCGACGAGGTAGGTGTGATAGTCCTCGCGAAAGGCGCGTTCCCGCTGGTTGCGGTTGTTCATGGCCTCGGTGAGGAGGCGGAGGGTGTCGCTGTTCATCGGGAACGGAAGGCGTGGAGACCAGGGCAGTATGCGTGCCGCGGCGTGTGACCAAGGTCAGACCGAGGGACGGTCACGCGGCGTTGTTGCCGGCGGCGAGCGCGACGGTCCAGTGGCCGCCGGGCTCCTGCCGCACGTTGAGCAAGTCGTAGGTCTTGAGCATGCTGACCAACCCTGAATGCCCGAAGGTCTGCGGCGAGAAACCCGGATCGGTGCGACGCAGATAGGAGCCGAGCGTTCCGACATGGACGCGGCCATCGGACGTGTCGGCCGCCATCAGCTTCACTGCGTTGACCAGCGCCTTCGGGCGCTGCTTCGGCTTGGACGCTGGTGCAGGGGCTGCTGGCTTGGCGGCAGCGGGCTCGGTCGATGTGGGTTCGGCCGCGACTGGTGCGGCGACTTCGGGCGGCGTCCACTCGAAGAATTGATCGCTCGCGTTGCGCAGTGCTGCGGGGGTCTTTGCTTCGCCCACGATGAGCACGGTCGACCCGCGCTCCCGCAGCTTCCGGCAGAGATAGGCGAAGTCTGAATCGCTGGTGACGATGCAGAAGGTGTCGGCGCGCCGATCGAAGAGCGCTTCGATGGCATCGAGCGCGAGGGCGATGTCCGCGGTGTTCTTGCCCGCCGCGTACTGGTACTGCAGGCAAGGCGTAAAGGCGAGGCGCACCAGCGCCTCCTGCCACTTGTTCGCGAGCGTCGTGTGATTGCCGTAGCCGCGCCGAATGATCACCCGCCCGAACTGGGCGACGACGCTCAATGCGTGCTGAAGGATCTCCGGCGTCGTGTTGTCGCAGTCGACAAGGACGGCGACTTTGGCGTCGGTACGGATGTCGGTGGTGTCCACTCTGCCTCCCCGTTCGGTTTGAGCAGAGTGTCTTCCATCTTCAACGATCGCGCAGCGGGGCTTGGTAGTTCAAGCTGCCGCGCTTGGCGTTGCGCTCTTCGGCTTCGCGCTGGCGCGCGATGCGGTCGCCCTCGCTGACGTTGGCGGCGCTGTGCATGGCTTCAGCGCGACGGCGGGCATCGGCGCCGCCGGTCAGGCTGCTCTGCGCGTCGACGGCTTGCTTGCTCACGTTCCAGTCCGAAGCGGAGTAGCTGCCCTGACCCTTCTGGCATTGGCGAGCGCGGCGGATCTCGTCCTGGACGAACTTCTTGGCTTCGGCGCTCAGCGAAATGGAACTGGCCTTGGTCTCCATCGCGGCGATGTCGCGGTCGGAAGGGCAGAAGTTGGAAGGCGCCGCAGGCTGGGAAGCCTGCACGCCGTTGGTTTGCTGCTGCTCTCGCTCAGCGGCAGCCTTGGCGCGCTCCGCTGCCGCCCGGTCCGCAGACGTGTCAATGACGTTGCTCTGCAGCGATTGCGGCCTCATCTGCTCGCCGTTCGCCGCGCAGGGCTGGTCCGAGTAATGGGTTTTGCCGGCGGTGGTGCATTTCCAGACTTGGGCTTGGACGCCGGTGGCGGCGAAGACGCCGAGCAGTCCACCGATCACGGCCAGATGGATCTTGTGCATGTCATGTCTCCCTGAAACCGGTCGAACGCACTGGCGCCCTGCGCAGTTGACCTGAAACGTTGCGAAGGGTATCCGTCGATTGCGATCGACAGAAGTCGGAGCGCACCGATGGATGGTGAGTCTCCGTCATGTCGATCGCTCGGGAAGCCCTCGTTCGACAATGAACTTCGACGTTGAGCCTACGGACTGGCAGTCCGGGATTGCCGAAGACACGGGCTTGCGCAAGCCCAAAGATCCGCAAGGCTTCGTCTACCGCTGTGCCTGCACGAGCAGCAGTCCGCACGTCGTGCGAGGTCGATCGCCACAAAGAAAAAGCCCCATCCGCTTGCACGAATGGGGCTTCAATTTTGGCTCCTCGACCTGGGCTCGAACCAGGGACCTACGGATTAACAGTCCGGCGCTCTACCGACTGAGCTATCGAGGAAAAGTCTGCTCAGATCCAATCGATCTGAATTCTTGGGCCAGCATCTTCGGTAGGACACTGGCTTAAAAAGAACGAAGGTCCGAGGACCTTCGTTATCTGATCTTGGCTCCCCGACCTGGGCTCGAACCAGGGACCTACGGATTAACAGTCCGGCGCTCTACCGACTGAGCTATCGGGGATCAGAGCCTAAGAGTATACACAGAAAAATCAGTACCTCACAAGACCCACTCCACCGACGCTCGCCATGTGCGATTGGCGAGCGGGTACAGGTACACGTGGTCGTACTGGTACGGCGACTCGCGCCACGCACGACGGTTGGTCGCGTTGTCCACGCCGACGCGCCAGATCAGCAACTGCCGACCCACGTTCTGCTCGAAGCGCGCGCCCAGGTCCAGCCGCGTCCAGCTCGGGATCGCCACCGAGTTGTCCGGCACGACCATCCGCTTGCCTTCGTAGACCACGCCGGCCAACAGCTCAAGACCTGGCACGCCCGCGCTGTGCCGCGCCTGCAGCTTCAGCACCGTCTCCGGCACGTTCGTCGGCTTCAGGCCGTTGAGCGTCGCATCCGCGCTGCCCTCCCGGCGCGCGTGCAGCTTCATCGCGCTCGCCATCAGGCCGCCGCCCGTCCACTTCAGATCCGCCTGCGCTTCCACGCCGCGGTGGTTCTGCTCACCGTCGATGCGGCGCTCGAGCCGGTCGACGTTGTTCACCACCACCGTCACGTCGTTCGTCGTCGGCTTGCTGATGTCGAAGTAGTTGATCGACCAGTCCACCGTGCGGCTGCCCGACTTCAGACCGATCTCCCATTGCTTGCTGCGGATCGCCGACAGCGCCCGGCCGGCGTTCGCGTAGATCGGCAGTTGCGGCGTGACGGCCGATTCGACGCCTTCGCCCCAGCTCGCATACGCGAGCAGCTGCGGATCGATCGCGTAGCTCACGCCCACCCACGGCGTCGTGACCGACTGGCGATAACTCGTCGCCTCGTTGTCCTCGCCGGCGGGCACGTTGACCTGGATCGAATCGCGATCCAGACGCGTGTGCCGCAGGCCCAGCCAGCCTTGCCACTGCGCGCTGAACTGCATCGCGTCGCGGAAGTAGACCTCGGTGCTGCGCTCGGTACGGTTGGTGTTGGTCGAACCGAGCGTCGGGTCGGCCACCGTCGGCAGCGTGCCCCAGATGTTGCCGGTCCCCGCCCAGTTGTAGGCTTGGCCCTGCAGCCGGCTCTTGAAGCGCGAGAACAGCACGCCCGTCGACACCTGGTGCTCGACGCCCAGCAGCGTCAGCTTGCCCTGCGCCGACAGGTCGAGCGCGTCGCTGTCGCGATGCTCGTTGTCGCTGCGGAAGTCGTATTGATCGAAGGTGCCGTCGGGGCAGTAGGTGCTCGGGTAATACGTGCCGTCGCCGGCCGTGCAGCCGAAGGGATAGGCGAGGCGGTCGTCGGTCACCAGGCGCTGGATCGCCGCGTGCGCCTGCAGCTTCCAGTCGGCGTTCAACTGATGCTGCACGCGCAGCGAGGCGGTGCGGCCTTCGAAGACCACCGGTTGGCTCCACGACTGGTTGTTCAGGTTGGTGCGCGGGTCGATGGCCTTCGCGTCGGGCAGCTTGTCGCCGAGCAGGCTGAAGCCGGGCTGGCTCGGCTGGGCCTGGCGGTTGATCTCGACCTCCGCCTCGACCAGCGTGTCGCGCGTGACACGCCAGTCGCCGGCGACGGCCATCATCCAGCGGTTGCCGTCGGCGTCGCGCAGTTCGGGGCGCAGTTTGGCGGCCTCGACGTTGACGCGCAGGCCGAAGGCCTTGTCGTTGCCGTGACCGTCGCCGAAGCGGCGGCTCCAGTCCATCGCGGACTCGACGGTGCCGCGCTCGCTGACGCCCAAGCGCACGCTGGTGAGCTCAACCGTCGGGCGCTTCACCACGAGGTTGACCAGTCCACCCGGCGCGCTGGTGCCGGCCTGGATGCCGGTCGTGCCCTTGATGGCTTCGATGCTGCTCTTGTTGGCGAGGGGGAGGGCGGTCTCGGCGTTGATCGGCAGGCCGTCGCGGCGGTAGTTGAAGCGGTTGTCGAGGTCGTAGCCTCGAATCTTCAGGTAGGAAACGTAGCCCGCCGAGTTGTACGAGTCGCCCACGCTCGCGTCGAGCAGCGTCAGCCCGGCGAGGTTGAACAGGCCGCGGTCGTTGAGCTGCTCGGCGCTGACGAGGCTGGCCTGGATCGGGAGCTTGGCGACGGGCGTGTCGCCGAAGCCGCCGGCCATCACGGGCGCGTCGGACTTGCCCTTGACGACAACGCTGGGCAGGGCGGGGGAGGGGGTCTGCGCATTGGCCGACGCGTTGGCCGGCGTGCCGGCCGGAGAGTCGGTCGACTGCGCGGTGGCGTGCAGCGAGACGCCGCCGGCGATCAGCGCGATCGCGAGCCGATGCAGCGGGAAGGAATTCAGAGCGGACGAAGTTGCCATCGATGTGCCGAAGCCAGAAATGCGATGGCAGGTCGGCAAACCGGGCACGCCGATGAGAAGGCGGCGTGCGGGACACGAGGCGTGTCGAAGGCATGCTTCCCTGCGCGAGGATTACCTCAATCAGGTTCAAAGGGACTTTCTCAGCCGGGCCATCGACGGATCGATGGCGCAGCACCCCTAGCGAACTCACCGGACGGGCCGGTGAGTGGTGGTGATTCTAGCGGGAGGCCCACAGAGGACCTTGGCGTCCAGGGATTTAGCAGGCCAGGCTCGTCCTCGGGTCGTGCGCCCAAGCGCTCATCGAGCCGTCGGAGGAGGACGGAGCAGTCCGAGCTCAGTGAGTCGCTCGATGCCCCGATGGACGGATCCCGTCTTGTATTTGAAGTCGCCCGATCGCGAGAACCACCGAAGGCGTGTGCCGTCGTGTAACTGGAACGTCAGTCGGTGCTGGCGCGACATGAACGCCCACCTCAATCCATAGCCACCTGCCAGCGCCAGCATGCCGATCTGGATGTGGGTACCCGGCTGGAGATCGTTCCAATAGACGCTGAGACCGAAAAGTACCCCTGCCAGCAGAAGGAGCACGATCACACCGGCCACGATGCGCATCGGTGCCAACCTGGCGTCGTAGACCGCATGAGACACCCGCTCGGTGGGAACGACGTCGATCCGATAGGGCGTCTTGATCGAGAGTTGCTTGCGCAGCACCCGCAGGCCGTCGTCCCCGATGCTCACCACTTGGCCGATGTGATACGCGTAGTCGTCGGGCGACGCGAAGATGGCGTAGGTCTCGCGCTCGTGCCGGTGATTGCTCTCCATCCCTGTTCCTCGTGTTGTCGCCTGTTGGATCAATCAGGTCGTGTTGTCGGCGCTCGCCGGCAGTCCCGGTGAGCGGACGAGAGTCTAGCGAGGCCAAAAGAGGGCTTTGGAGGCGTCCGGAAGCCCGAAGGCGCTTCCCGTTTGTCCGCCGCCCATGCAGTTCACGCCGCCGCCGCGCAGCTTCGTCTCCTGACGCTCGCAAGTGGCCGGGTCGATGACGACACTGACTCCATCGACACAGCCAACGCCTTCAGGAGATCGACATGAACGCCACCCGCCTCAGCATCACTTCCGCCACCAACACCACCGTCAAGGCGGTCGCCTTCGGTGCTGTCGCGGCGCTGGCCCTGGGTCTCGGGATCGCTCATGCACAAGGTCAACGCGAGATGCGTGCCTCGATCGTCACGCTGGATCCGGTGGTGATCAGCGTCAAGCGCGAGCAACTCCCGACCGTCTACATCACCGGCCGCCGCAGCGCCGACGCGGTCGACGCGCACGTCGCCTCGGCCGAGTGAACGTCCCAGGTCGCGCTGTATCGGTGGAGCGATCCACGGACTGACGCCCTTCGGTTCGCTCCCATGCAAGACGCCCGGCTCATGCCGGGCGTCTTGCTTTTAGGAGCGCGCAGGCGATTGTTGCTGCGATCACAACGGCCCATTGCGACGCCGGCCGTTTATCCGAACGAGGCTCGCATCTAACCTTCAGTCATCGGCAAACGAAGCCGGCCAAGACCCCAGACACCCCGATCCAACGCGCTCTCAAAGGAACCCATCATGACCGCCAAGACCCTGATCGCCACCGCCCTCATCGCCCTGTCCGCCGCTGCTGTGCCGGCGTTCGCGCAGAGCTACAGCCACCTCGATCCGATCACGCAGAGCCAGAAGAGCCGCGCTGAAGTGCTGGCCGATCTGGAGATCTACCGCGAGTCGGGCCTGGCTGCTGTCGACCGCACCGAAGACAGCTCGCTGGAGCTGAACCAGCGCGCCAAGGCCGAGGCTCGCTACGCTGAACTGAAGGCATCCCCGAAGTACGCCGCCCTGGTGCAGCGCTTCGCCGCCAAGGAAGGCAAGGGAGCCGTCACGGAAGGCGTGTCCGCACGCTGAGCCCCGCTCCAGCCCCCGCAGCGCCGCCCGGACGGAAGTCCAGGCGGCGTTTCTCATTGAAAGCGCCCGATGGCGCTTTCCGTTTGTCCGCCGCTGATGCAGTTCACGCCGCCGCGGCGCAGCTTCGTCTCCTGGCGCTCGCAAGCGGACGGGTCGATGACGACACTGACTCCATCGACACAGCAAACCGCCTCAGGAGAACGACATGACCACCAGCCGCTTCCACGTTGCTTCCGCCACTGAAACCACCGTCAAGGCCGTCCTCTTCGGCGCCGTGACCGCGATGGTGCTGGCCCTGGGCATCGCCCACGCCGAAGGTCAGCGCGAGATGCGCGCTTCGATCGTCACGCTGGATCCGGTGGTCATCACCGCCAAGCGCGAACAGCTGCCGACCGTCTACATCACCGGTCGTCGCGACACATCCGCCGACGCGGTCCAGATCGCCTCGGCCCAGTAAGCCCTGACGGTTGCGCTGTATCGATGGAGCGAGCCTCCGGCTGACACCGCCCGCTCCGCTCCCCCAACGCCCGGCTCTTGCCGGGCGTTTGCATTTGGGCGCCCGAACGGATTGTTGTTCCCCCTGCATCCGTCCATTGCTTCCGCCCGTATTTATGCAGAGCGAGCCGCCTTCTATTGTTCAGTCAACGGCAAACGAAGCCGGTCCCGACACCAGACACCCACCTGCACCACTCTCAAAGGATTGATCATGACCACCACCAAGACCGTGATCGCCACCGCTCTGATCGCCCTGTCCGCAGCCGCCTCGCCGGTGTTCGCGCAGAGCTACAGCCACCTCGACCCGATCACGCAAAGCCAGAAGACCCGCGCCGAAGTGCTGGCCGATCTGCAGATCTACCGCGAATCCGGCTTGGCCGCCGTCGACCGCACCGAGGACTTCGCGCTGAACGCCACCCAGCGCGCCAAGGCCGAAGCCCGATACGCCGAGCTGAAGTCCTCGCCAAAGTACGCCGAACTGGTGCAGCGCTTCGCCGCCAAGGAAAACAAGGGCGCCGTCATCGAAGGCGTGTCCGCCCGCTGAGCCCTGAACTCGCGCCGCTCGGCGCCGCCAGGATGCATGTCCTGGCGGCGCTTCCCGTTGAAAGCGCCCGATGGCGCTTTCCGTTTGTCCGTCGCTGATGCAGTTCACGCCGCCGCGATGCAGCTTCGTCTCCTGACGCTCGCAAGCCACCGGGGCTGTGACGACACTGACTCCATCGACACAGCAAACCCCTTCAGGAGATCGACATGAACACCATCCGCCTCGACATCACTTCCGCCACCAACACCACCGTGAAGGCAGTCCTCTTCGGCGCCGTCGCCGCCGTGGTACTGGGCCTGGGCATCGCCCACGCCGAAGGCCAGCGCGAAATGCGCGCCTCGATCGTCACGCTGGATCCGGTGGTCATCACCGCCAAGCGCGAACAGCTGCCGACCGTCTACATCACCGGCCGGCGCGACACGTCGGCTGACGCCGTCCAGATCGCTTCGGCCCAGTAAGCCCTGTCGGTTGCGCTGTATCGATGGAGGGAGCCTCCGGCTGACAACGTCCGTGCCGCTCCAAGACAAACGCCCGGCTCGTGCCGGGCGTTGTGCTTTCTGGCGAACGCGTTCAACAACGCGACGCTGATCCTGGAAAGGCTAAACGTTGAACGAGAGCACCAGGATTGGCGGCTCGCCAATGTCGATACGTCGCCAATTGACGAACGCCGCGCATTCCACGAGGGCCAGGTATTGCTCAGGGCAAGCGGCCTTGAAAACGTCCGCCGCATCGAGCGCAAGGCAGACCAGTTCACCGGGGGCCACCTGGACATCGCTCATGGTCTCGTCCAGAGACGTCATGCAGTCGATCCAGGCATCCATGTTCCGACCGAAGAATGCGGGGAAACCGAACGCCCGAGCGAAGGTGTCGTAGAAGGATGGCCAGTCGATGATCTTGGCGCCATCCACATGGATCGTTTTCATAGGCATGGAGCTCCCCCTCCCAAGAAAAAACCCGCCGGCTTTCGCCAGGCGGGCTCGTGTTCCGGCGCGCTATTCGACGGTCAGTCGAAGTTCGGCGTCTCGACGCCCAGCACCTTGTGCAGCTTCGGGCTGGTGGTCGTGTACTGCAGGTGGACGCGCTTTTCCGGATTGATGATCGGCATCGCGCCGAAGGCCGCCAGCGCGGCTTCGTGGAAGCCCGACAGGATCAGCTTCTTCTTGCCCGGGTAGGTGTTGATGTCACCCACCGCGAAGATGCCCGGCACGTTGGTCTGGAACTTCTCGGTGTCGACCTGGATCTGCTTCTTCTCCAGCGACAGGCCCCACTCGGCGATCGGGCCCAGCTTCGGCGACAGGCCGAAGAACACCAGCACCTGGTCCGCAGGCACCACGCGCGTGACACCGTCGCCGCCCGTGATCTTCAGGCCCTTCAGCGCATCCTCGCCCTCGTCCAGGTCGGCGACCTGGCCGACGATGAACTGCATCTCATAGGCGTCGCACAGCTCCTTCATCTTGGCCACCGACGCCGGCGCGGCACGGAAACCGTCACGACGGTGCACCAGGATCACGCTCTCCGCCTTGTGCGGGTTGCCGTCGGCGTTGCCGCCGCAGAAGTTCAGCGCCCAGTCCAGCGCCGAGTCGCCGCCGCCGATGATCACCAGGTTCTTGCCGGCGAACTGCGACGGGTTGCGCACCCGGTAATGGACCTGCGAGCCCTCGTACTTGTCGATGCCCTCGACCTTCAGCGTGCGCGGCTGGAACGAACCCACGCCGCCCGCGATGAAGATCGTCTTGGTCAGGAACTGCGTGCCCTTGCTTGTCGCGACGAAGAAACGACCGTCTTCCTGCTTCTCGACCGTCGTGACCTCCTGCCCCAGATGGAAGGTCGCGCCGAACGGCTCGATCTGCTTCATCAGGTTGTCGGTCAGCTCCTTGCCCGTCACCACCGGCAGCGCCGGGATGTCATAGATCGGCTTGTCCGGGTACAGCTCGATGCACTGGCCGCCGGGATAGGCCAGCGAGTCGATGATGTGCGCCTTGATCTCGAGCAGGCCCAGTTCGAACACCTGGAACAGGCCCACCGGGCCCGCGCCGACGATGACGGCGTCGGTTTCGATCACGCCCGCGTGCGGGGCGGAGGTCGATTCAGTCACTTGCGTTTCCATTCTTGTAGGGAGCGGTCGCCGGCAGGACCCGGCGCCGCGGGATGAGGGGATCGGTCAGCGGACCAGTTGATCGATCTTGCCCGTCTTGTCCTTCCACTCCTCGGCGTCCGGGAGCGCGGCCTTGCGCTTGGTGATGCTGGGCCATTTCTTCGCCAGGTCGGCATTCAGCTTGATCATGATCTGCTGATCGCCGGGCACGTCCTCCTCCGGCATGATCGCGTTCACCGGGCACTCCGGGATGCAGACCGCGCAGTCGATGCACTCATCCGGGTCGATGGTCAGGAAGTTCGGACCTTCGCGGAAGCAGTCGACGGGGCAGACATCGACGCAATCGGTGTATTTGCAGCGAATGCAGGCTTCGGTGACGACGTGGGTCATAGCGGCTCTTCTAGTGACGGGGCCGGCACAACACGGGCCCTCGAAAATCAGCGATCCCCTGGCGTGGGCTAGTTCGCGCTGACGGTAAACACGAGATTTTAAACGTTCGGGCTTTGCGGCAGGGATTCCAGCCGCTCCGGCTCAAGGTCTTGGCGTGAGGACGGTGTCGCGTAATCGCCCAAACCGCTCTTCCGCCCAGCTTCCGCACCGGCCCCCAGAGCAGCTTCCGGCGCCCCCGCCAGCGGGGCCGCGCCCGCGCCGACGATCACCACCGTCGGCCGACCCTTGTGCAGCATGGACGCCGCGCCCAGCGACGCCACGTCGTGCTCGCTGGACAACGCATCGGCGCAGCCGGCCCGCGACACGACGCTCACCGGCGTGGCGGCGTCCCAGCCCGCGGCGAGCAGCCGTCGGGCGAGGGCGGCCAGCTGCTGGCCCGCCATGTAGAAGACCTCGGTGTCGGCGGCCTTGCCGGCGTGGAGTTCGCCGTCCTTCGTCATCGCGGTCGTCAGCGCGACGCTGCGACCCGTGCCGCGCCGCGTGAGCGGACGCCCGGTCTGCGCGGCTGCCGCGATGGCCGCGGTCACGCCGGGCACGATCTCGTAGGCGATGTCGGCCTCGGCCAGCGCGAGGAGCTCTTCCTCGAGGCGGCCGAAGACGTTGGCGTCCCCGCCCTTCAGACGGACGACCATGTCGTGCGCCTTCGCCTCCCGGACCAGCGCGGCGTTGATCGCCGTCTGTTTCGTGGAATGGCAGAAGCCGCGCTTGCCGACATCCAGCCATTTCGCCTGCGGTGCGAGCTCGCGCAGCGCCGGGTCGGTCAACGCGTCGAACAGCACGACGTCCGCCAGCGCGAGCGCCCGCGCGCCGCGCAGCGTGATCAGGTCGGCGGCGCCGGGGCCGGCGCTGACGAAGAGGACGCGTCCCATATCGATGGCTCCTGGCTTTCGTTCGGGGTGGACGGAGGGCGGGCGGCGGGGCGGTCAGGCCGTGGCGGGCGGTCTCAGCGGACCAGCAGCGCGCCGCTGGTGCGGTTGCTGGTGGGATCCACGACGATCAGCGCGCCGCCGACGCGGTTGTCCGCGTAGGGCTGCAGCGGCAGCTCGGCCTGCAGCTCGATGGTGACGTGGCCGATCTCGTTGACCGACAGCTCGTGCGCCTCGGTCTCGGCCAGCGTCTGGATGTCCAGGCGATGATCGATCGCCGCGATGCGGGCCTGGACCCAGCGGTTGCCGTGGCGCACCCAGTACTTTCGGCCCAGCACGGCCGGTTCGGTGTCGATCCACGCGAGGGTGGCTTCGAAGGTGCGGCGGGGCGTGGCCGCGCCGGGCGCGACGATCCAGTCGCCGCGCGAGACGTCGACCTGGCGGTCCAGCAGCAGGCCGGCGGATTCGCCGGCGACCGAGGTCGCCACCGGCTCGCCGGCCCGGCGCAGCTCGCCGACGATGGCGGTCTGGCCGCTCGGCAGGATCTGCACTTCATCGCCGACCTGCACCTGGCCCTGGGCGATCCGGCCCCAGAGCACGCGCGGGTTGTTGCCGGTGCCGTCGCCGTCCTTGGCCACGTACTGCACGGGCAGCGCCAAGGGCGCTTCCACGGTTTCCTGCACGGTCGGCAGCGACTCCAGCACCTGCAGCAGCGACGGACCGTCGTACCAGTCGGCCGCGAGCGGCTGCGTCACGTTGTCGCCGCGCAGCGCGGAGACGGGGACGACCGCCGTCACGCGGATGCCGGCCGCCGAGGCGAATTTCTCCAGTGCGGCCGAGACCTTGCGGAAGGCGTCGCCCGGGTTCGCGGCGGCGTCGATCTTGTTGATCGCGAAGACGATGCTCGGCACGCGCAGCAGGTGCGCGAGCAGGCTGTGGCGGCGCGTCTGCGCCAGCAGCGGGACCTCGTCGACCGACAGGTCCAGCTTGGTCACGTCGACCAGCACGACGGCGGCATCGCTGCCGGCGGCGGCGGTGACCATGTTGCGGGTGTACTGCTCATGGCCCGGCGCGTCGGCAATGATGAACTTGCGCTGCTTGGTCGCGAAGTAGCGGTAGGCGACGTCGATCGTGATGCCTTGTTCCCGTTCGGCTTCAAGGCCGTCGGTCAGCAGGCTCAGGTCGATCGGCTGGCCGGCGGCGCGCTTGCTCAGCGTGTCGAGCTGGTCCGCGAGGATCGCTCTGCTGTCGAAGAGCAGGCGCCCGATCAGCGTGCTCTTGCCGTCGTCGACGCTGCCGGCGGTCAGGAAGCGCAGCGCGCGGTGCGTCGTGTCGACGTCGGATTGATGGATCTTGTTCACGGTGCTCGCGGGGCTCACAGGGCTCACGGGACGATCGGTGCTCTCGGCATTCAGGATGGCGGACATCAGAAGTAGCCCTCCTTCTTGCGACGTTCCATGGACGCATCGGAGGTGCGGTCGTCCATGCGCGTGGCGCCCCGCTCGGAGACGGTGACCGTCAAGGTCTCGGCCACGATGTCGGCGGCGTTGGCGGCGGGGCTCTCCACCGGGCAGGTGCAGGTCATGTCGCCGACGGTGCGGAAGCGCACCTGCGCCGTCTCGACGGTTTCGCCGGCTTCCGGCGGGGTCACGTCGGTCAGTGGCACCAGCAGGCCCTTGCGGCGGATCACCTGGCGGTCGTGCGCGAAGTACAGCGATGGCAGCGGGATGTTCTCGCGGGCGATGTAGAGCCACACGTCCAGCTCGGTCCAGTTGCTGATCGGGAAGGCGCGGAAATGCTCGCCCGGACGGATGCGGGTGTTGAAGAGGTTCCACAGCTCGGGCCGCTGCTCCTTCGGCTGCCATTGGCCGAAGCTGTCGCGGTGGCTGAAGATGCGCTCCTTGGCGCGCGCCTTTTCCTCGTCGCGGCGGGCGCCGCCGATGAGCACGTCGAACCGGTGCTCCTCGATGGTCTCCAGCAGCGTCACCGTCTGGTGGCCGTTGCGCGATTCCAGCGGATGCGACAGGCGGATCGTGCCCTTCCTGATCGAGTCTTCCAGGTGGCCGACGACCAGGCGCTCGCCCATTTCCTCGACGCGACGGTCGCGGAACTCGATCACCTCGGGGAAGTTGTGGCCGGTGTCGACGTGGACCAGCGGGAAGGGCAGCTTGCCGGCGAACTCGTTGCCGGCGATGCGGCGCTTGAAGGCCTTCTCCGCCAGGCGCAGCACCACGCACGAATCCTTGCCGCCCGAGAACAGCAGGGCGGGGCGCTCGAAGGCGGCGGCGACCTCGCGCAGGATGAAGATGGCCTCTTCTTCGAGGTGGTCCAGGTGACGGTGGTCCGCCAGCGGCAGCAGTTGTTCGAGGTTCACGGGGGCGTTCATGCCTGGGCTCCGGAGGTCGCGTTCAACGTCGGGGGGGACGCTTCGGGTTCAGATTCGGTGGCGGATGGGCTGTCGTGCTCGGCATGCGTGGCGTGCAGCCCGCATTCCTTCGAGCTGTCTTCCCACCACCAGCGGCCGGCGCGGAAGTCCTCGCCGACGGCGATCCCGCGGGTGCAGGGCGCACAGCCGATGCTGGGCATGAACTGGTCATGCAGCGGGTTGTAGGGAACGACGTGCTGCTGCACGTAGTGCCAGACGTCGGCCCAGCTCCACTCGGCCAGCGGGTTGATCTTGGTGCGGCCCTGGCCGTCGTCCTCACGGAAGGGGACTTCGGCGCGGTTGGCGCTCTGCTCGCGACGCAGGCCGGTGATCCAGGCCGTGCGTCCGGCCAGCATGCGCGACAGCGGCTCCAGCTTGCGCACGCCGCAGCAGGCCTTGCGCAGCTCGACGCTGCGGTACATCGGCTCCTCGCCGTTGGCTCGCACGAAGTGGACGACCTGCTCCTGCACGGGCGCGAAGACTTCCACCTCGATGCCGTAGCGGTCGTGGATGCGCGGGATCAGCGCCAGCGTTTCCGCGTGCAGCTTGCCGGTGTCCAGCGTCGCCAGCGCGATCGGCAGGCCGTGGCGCGCGATCAGGTCGGTGATGACCATGTCCTCGACGCCCAGCGAGGTCGACTGCAGCGCGCCAGGACCGAAGTCCGCCGCGGCCTGCTTCAGGACCTCGACCGTGCGCGCAACGCGCTCGTCGAAACCGGCGGTCTTGCGGGCGTACAGGCCGATCGCCGAGCCGACGTTCGTCGCGCCCGGCAAGGCCGACACCTCGCCGAGGGGCGCGAAGTCCAGCGAAGACACCTCGCCGCTCATGCTCAGGCCCCGGACTTCTGGCCGGCGGTGCCGGCGCGGGCGAACAGCGGGCGCGTCTCGTTGACGTCCGCCTGGTAGTGGCCGGGGAAGAAGCCCAGCGCGCGCTCGGCTGCTTCCTGATTCTGGTCGCCGCGCATCTGGACGGCATCGACGCCGCAGCGTTGCAGCAGCGGCAGCATGTCGACAAGGACGTCGCCGGTCGCGCGGACCTCGCCGGCGTAGCGCAGCCGCGAGCGCAGCACGTGCGCCTGGCTGTAGGCGCGGCCGTCGACCCATTTCGGGAACTGCAGGGCGATCAGCGCCAGGCGCGGCAGGTCGGCCTTCAGATCGAGCACATCGACATCGTTGGGCAGGATCACGCCGGTGGCCAGGCCTTCCGGCCAGGTGTCGCGCACGGCGTGCCACTGTTCCAGCGTCAGCAGCTTGTGGTCGGCGGCGGCGGGATGCGGTTGCGGGCCGTCCTCGCCGGCGCAGGTGTGCCAGGGATCTTGGGCCTTGGAGACGAACTTCATGGTGCGGGGGCGTTCCGTGTCCGGGATTGCGGTCATTGCTTGGCGGTCGATCGGCGGATCTCGTTGGTCGCCTGCTTGAAGGCGTCCAGGCCGATGCGGCGGACCGTCTGGAGGAAGCGTTCGCCGGCCTCGCGTTCGCGGCGGTAGGTCGCGATCACGGCCTCGACCGCGTCGGCGGCTTCATCGGCGGCGAAGGACGGGCCGATCACCTTGCCCGGCACCGCGGCGCCCGACAGCGTCGAGCCGTCCGAGCCGCCCAGCGTGATCTGGTACCACTCGCTGCCGTCCTTGTCGACGCCGAGCACGCCGATGTGGCCGCTGTGGTGGTGCCCGCAGCTGTTGATGCAGCCGCTGATGTGCAGGTCGATGTCGCCGATGTCCCAGAGCTCGTCCAGGTCCTGGAAGCGGTCGGTGATCTCGCTGGCGACCGGGATGGAGCGGGCGTTGGCCAGCGCGCAGAAGTCGCCGCCCGGGCACACGATCATGTCGGTCAGCAGGCCGATGTTGGGCGTGGCGAAGCCGTGTTCCCTCGCGGCCTCGAAGAGCGCGGGCAGGTCGCTCTCGCGCACCCAGGGCAGCAGCAGGTTCTGGTCGTGCGAGACGCGCAGTTCGCCGTGGCTGTAGGCATCGGACAGCGCGGCGGCGGCGTCCATCTGCGCGTCGGTGATGTCGCCCGGCGGCAGGCCGACGCGCTTGAGCGACAGCGTCACCGAGCGGTAGCCGCTGACGCGGTGCGCGTGGACGTTGCGTTCCAGCCAGCGGCGGTAGGCCGGCGAGGCGCCTTCGAAGAGGTCGATGCCCGGCACCGGGGTCACGCCTTGCGGTTCGACGAAGCTGGCGGCGACGCGCGCCAGCTCGGCCTCGGGGATGATCTGCTCGTGGCTGCCGGCGTCGTCGCCGAGGATGGCCTGGTACTCGGCGTTGACCGCGTCGAAGTAGGCCTGGCCCTCGGCCTTCACCAGGATCTTGATGCGCGCCTTGTACATGTTGTCGCGGCGGCCGAAGCGGTTGTACGTGCGCACGATCGCCTCGAGGTACAGCAGGATGTGCTGCCACGGCACGAAGGGGCTGATCTCCTGGCCGATGATCGGCGTGCGGCCCATGCCGCCGCCGACGAAGACCTGGAAGCCGATCTCGCCGGCGTCGTTCCTGCGCAGCTGCAGGCCGATGTCGTGCCAGGCGATGGCGGCGCGGTCTTCCTTCGCGCCCGAGATCGCGATCTTGAACTTGCGCGGCAGGAAGGCGAATTCGGGATGCAGCGTCGACCACTGGCGCAGCACTTCGGCGTAGGGGCGCGGGTCGATCAGCTCGTCCGCGGCCACGCCGGCGGTGACGTCGCTGGTGATGTTGCGGATGCAGTTGCCGCTGGTCTGGATGCCGTGCATGTCGACATCGGCCAGCAGGTCCATCACGTCCGCGGATTGCGGCAGCGGGATCCAGTTGAACTGCAGGTTCTGGCGCGTGGTGAAGTGGCCGTAGCCGCGGTCGTGCTCGCGGGCGATGCGCGCCAGCTGGCGCAGCTGGCGGCTGTCCAGCACGCCGTAAGGGACCGCGACCCGCAGCATCGGCGCATGACGCTGGATGTACCAGCCGTTCTGCAGGCGCAGCGCGCGGAAGTCGTCGTCGGGAAGCTGACCGGCCAGATGGCGTTCGAGCTGGTCGCGGAACTGGGCCGCGCGGGCGTGGACGAACTGGCGGTCGAAATCGGTATAGGCGTACATGGCGTCGGCTGGACCCGGCCGGGTTTCTCAGGGGGCCCGCCGCGCGTCAGAGACACCGCGGCTGGCCCAGGGCTGGCCGGGAGTCTGCACTCTATGAACGCTTTATATATATGAGAACTACAAAATCGTAGATTGCTTATGGCGATATAAGCATATGAAGATTTCTGCAAAGACAGGACAACCGGATCATTCCGTGGCCAGCTGGCGCAGGGCCGCGATCTGGTCGGCGATCCGAGGGGGCAACGGCTCGAAGCCGGCCAGGATCGCGCGAATGAGGTCGGCGTTGGCCGCCGGCTCGCAGGCGGGCGACAGCGCCCAGTCCAGATCCTCGTTGCTTGCCGGGTTGAGATCCAGGACTTGCCCGTTCGCGAAGCCTTGCAGATGGGCCTTGCGCCGGAGGTGCAGGTAAGCCTCGCCCTCGCTGGCGCGCATGAGGAGCGCACGCCCGTCGTCGGCGCTGAGCTGAGGCAGCGCCTCGCCCATGCTGTCCACGTATTCCGGATGGGTCACCGCGACCACGCGCACGCTGCGGCCCGGCAGCGGGTCCAGCAGCTTCGCGATGCTGTGGCTGCTGTTGCGCAGGCCCATGCGCGGGCGCAGCGCCATCATGGCGTCCAGTCCTGGGTGGATGAGTTCGGTCGGCAGGATGGCGAGACGGTGCGCGGCCAGTCGCTGACCGGCTTCGTCCACGTTCCGGGCGACGGGAAGTTCCAGCGCGTCGAAGAGTTCGAACGGACTGATGCGGCTGTCGAAGTCGTGCCGGCCGTGGATCAGCACCGGAATGCCGTCGCGCGCCAGCAGCATCGCCACCAGCGGCATCAGGTTGGCCTGCTTGCGCGCGCCGTTGAAGGTTGGCAGCACGACGGTCCGCGCACCGGCCGGTGCGTCCACGCGGGCGGCGCCGGCCTGCATCGCTTCGACGAACCCGAGCAGTTCGTCAAGGCTTTCCCCCTTGATGCGCATCGCGATCAGGAGGGCGCCGCGCTCCAGGTCGGGCACGGTGCCGTCCAGCAGCGCGGCGAACAGCGCACGCGCCTGCTCGCGCGTCAGGTCGCGGGCGCCGCGAGCGCCTCGGCCGATTTCCTTGAGGAGGGGGGCGTAGTCCATGCGTCCTTCCGGTGAGGGACGCAGTTTAAGAGGGCCGCCCGCAGGCCCGCCGGGACGCCTGTCGCGGTCTCGGCTTCGGCTTCGGCGACGGACGGGAGGTCCAGTTCGCCGAACAGGTCCTTCGGATCGTCCATCTCGGGCACCAGCGTGAGCTCGCGACCCAGGCCGAGGGCCTCGGCGCGGTCGCCCAACCAGCGCAGCGTCGCGAAATCCTCGAGCGCGAAGCCGACCGAATCGAAGACGGTGACCTCGTCGGCGCTGCGCCGGCCGGCCGCCTCGCCGCGCAGCACGCGCCAGAACTCGGTGACCGCGAAGTCGGCCGGCATCTGCTGCACGTCGCCTTCGATGCGGGACTGGGGCTCGTACTCGACGAACACGTTGGCCCGTGCCAGGACGTCGCGATGCAGTTCGGTCTTGCCGGGGCAATCGCCGCCCACGCCGTTCACGTGCATGCCGGGCTCGATCATGTCGGGCGTCACGATGGTCGCGTTGCGCTTGTCGGCCGTCACCGTCGTGACGATGTCGGCACCGCGCACGGCCTCGGCGGTGTCGCGGCAGCGGATCAGCGTCAGACCGTCGATGCGCGACAGGTGACGGACGAGCTTGTCGGTCGCGGCCGGGTCGACATCGAAGAGGCGGATCTCATCGATGCCCAGCAGGTGGTGGAAGGCCAGCGCCTGGAACTCGCTCTGCGCGCCGTTGCCGATCAAGGCCATCTTGCGCGAGCCCGGTCGTGCCAGGTGTTGCGCGACCAGTGCGGAGGTGGCCGCGGTGCGCAGCGCCGTGCTAAGTGTCAGCTCCGACAGCAGCCGCGGCGTGCCGGTCGCGACGTCGGCGAGCACGCCGAAAGCCATCACGGTGGGCAGGCCCACGAGGTGGTTTTTGGGGTGGCCGTTGACGTACTTGAAGCTGTAGAGCGAGGCATCCGAGATCGGCATCAGCTCGATCACGCCGTCGTCCGAATGGTTGGCGACGCGGGCGCTCTTGTCGAACTGGCTCCATCGGACGTAGTCGTCGGCGATGTAGCGGGCGAGGGTCTGGAAGCTCCGGGCGATGCCGTCGTGCCGGACGACGCGGGCGACGTCGGGCGTGAGGAGGAGGCGGGTCGTCATCGGCAGTCTCATGGCTGTTGGAATGCCTCCATTCTTCGGATCGGCGTGTCAGCAGGAAGCCGGAGAATTGATCAATAATCGAAGTGCCTTGCGCATTTCGTCAGCGAACTCTGACGAAATGCTGTGAAATTCGGGTTAACCCAGGGCGGTCCGCGCGCAAGGCGGCCGCCGGCGCACCAACATGGACACACTCGACCATCAACTGATCGCGCTGCTGCGCCAGGACGCCCGCGCCAGCATCGCGACGCTGGCGCACAAGCTGAAGGTGTCGCGCGGGACCGTGACCAACCGGCTGACGCGGCTGGAGGACAGCGGGCAGATCGTCGGCTACACCGTGAAGCTGCGGGCCGACGTGGTCCAGCCGCACATCACGGCATGGATGAGCATCGCCGTGGAGGGCAACCGCACGCGCGAGGTCGTCGGCATCCTGCTCGGCGAGCCCGGCGTGGCGGGACTGTTCGATACCAACGGACGCTGGGACCTGCTGGCCGAGCTGCGCGCGGACAGCCTCAACGAGCTGGCCGAGATCCTGGAACGCGTGCGTCTGATCAAGGGCATCGGCGCGACCGAGACCAGCATCCACCTGCAGACGTACAAGCTGGCCTGAGCGCGTCAGCGCATCGGCGCATCGGCGCATCGGCGCGTCAGCGCCTCTGCGGCTCCACGCTTCTGGCGGACGTCGGCGCATCGTCGTCGTCCGGCTCGGGCGCATCCGGCTCGAGCTGGAAGCGGCCGTCGCGCAGCTCCATGCGCGTGCGCTGCACCACCGCGCGGAGCGCGTTGCACGCGCCCTCGTTGAAGCGCAGCACGATCTCGACACGCGGGCCGCGTCCGGGGCTCAGCACGCTGACGCCCGACGTCTGCGGCGCCGCATTCGCGCCGCAGGCGAGCGGCCCGGGCTTGTTGTCGAAGCCGAGTTCCGCGCCGAGCTGCATCTCGCCGTCGCGCTCGAGCACCAGCCGTTCGGTGCGGCTTTCGCGGCCGCGGTCGATGTCGTAGCGGCGGCTGCGCAGGATCCAGCGCTCGTCGGCGATCTGCAGCAACTGCAGGTCCTCGTCGCCGGAGCCGGGCGCGCCCGGCATCAGCAGCAGGCCCTTGGCGTGGAGCTTCCAGCGGCCGGCCTCGTCGGCGGCCAGCACGGCGGCGCCGAGCGCCGGCACGCAGGCCGCGCAGCGGAACTGGTCGCGCGGGCCGGGCGTCAGCTGGTAGACCAGCATCAGCTTGTCGACGTTCGATTCGACGTAACGCGCGCGGAACACCTCGCGGATCTCCGCGCGCAGCGTCGGCGATCGCCCGCCGAAGAAGGCGGCCGCGCGTTCGTGGCGCCAGGTGTTGCCCCCGTAGACCAGCTTCATCGCCGTGGCGGCATCGGGCGGCTTGTCGATGGCGATGGGGATCTGGGCGCGCACCGCCGTGGCGAGCAACAGCAGCGCCGCGGCGCACAGGCGACGAAGGAAGCCGAGGCTGCGGCGGTGGGCGAGGGGCTCGTGCACGAAGGGCGGGCTCGGCGTGTGGCGAAGTCGCGATCATCGCCGAGCCCCGTCCCCCACGGGTACAGTCCCCGCCCATGAGCCGTCCCGACGCCCCGCCTCCGGTGATCCGCAGTCTGCTGGAGACCGATCTCTACAAGTTCACCATGTGGCAGGCGATGCTGCATCGCTACCCGCAGGCGCAGGCCGAGTATCGCTTCGCGTGCCGCAACACGCCGCAGTACCCGCTGGCGGAACTGGTCGCGGACCTGGAACGCGAGATCGACCACCTCTGCGCGTTGACCTTCCGCGCCGACGAGCTCGAGTACCTCAGCGGACTGCGCTTCATGAAGCCCGACTTCATCGATCTGCTGCGCATCTTCCGTTTCCAGCGTGCGTTCATCTCGGTGCGGGCCGAGGGCGAGAAGCTGGAGATCGTCGTGCGCGGCCCGCAGGTGCACGTGATGGCCTTCGAGATCTTCGTGCTGGCCATGGTCAACGAGCTGTACTTCCGACGCTTCGATCCCGCGGCAGCGATCGGGGAGGGCCGCCGCCGGCTCGCGCAGAAGATCGATCTGATCCGGGCCTTCACCCGGGAGGAAGCGCCGCGCCGCCATCCCTTCCAGTTCTTCGACTTCGGCCTGCGACGGCGTTTCTCCGGCGCCTGGCATGAAGAGGTGCTGCGCACGCTGCGCGACGAGCTGCCGGAGACCTTCCGCGGCACCTCCAACGTGCTGCTGGCCAAGGAGCTCGGCCTGGTGCCGATCGGCACGATGGCGCACGAGTACCTCCAGGCCTACCAGGCCACCGGTGTGCGGCTGCGCGACCACCAGAAGGCCGCGCTGGAGGACTGGGTGCAGGAGTACCGCGGCGATCTCGGCATCGCGCTGACCGACGTGATCGGCATGGACGCGTTCCTCGCCGATTTCGACCTCTACTTCGCCAAACTGTTCGACGGGCTGCGTCACGATTCCGGCGATCCGGTGGCGTGGGGCGAGAAGGCGCTCGCCCACTACGACCTGTTGCGCATCGACGCCAATACCAAGCGGCTGGTGTTCTCCGACGCGCTCGACATGCCGAAGGCGCTGGCGCTCTACCGCCACTTCGCGGACCGCGTCCAGCTGGGGTTCGGCATCGGCACCAAGCTCAGCAACGACGTGGGCCTGCCGACGCTCAACATCGTCATCAAGCTCACCCACGTCAACGGCCAGCCGGTGGCCAAGCTCTCCGACAGCCCCGGCAAGACCATGTGCGAAGACCAGACCTTCCTGGCCTATCTGCGGCAGGTGTTCAAGGTGCCCAGTCCGCGATAGGCGGCAAGGCCTTCGGCGGCCGCTGGCCCTCACCCCTGCCTCTCCCGCAAGCGGGAGAGGATGAAAGAGGGGATAGGCGCGTCAATCGCGATGCGCGGTGATGCGGTGGATCACCGGACCCGCCAGCAGCGGCGTCGGTCTGCCGTCGACCCAGTCCTGATGTCCCGCGCCGTAGAACGGCGACATCGGGTGGCCGCTCTGCCCGCCCGGCATCGACAGCCAGCCGTGCTCCTCGCGGCCCGGCGAGACCACCATCCGCTCGGACTGTCCGAACGCGGGGCCGGCGACGTGGGGCAGGTGGCTGTCGCCGCTCTGCGGCGCCGAGGGCATGTCCAGCCAGCGCGAGAGCGCCGGGATCGCCTTGGCCAGCGGGTGCTGGATGCGGCTCGCGTTCTGCGCGCCCCAGGTGGCGCCGCCGAGGTTGCCATCCGGCGCGATCTCTCGCGCCGCGTCGTCCAGTTGCGCCAGCAGCAGCGCGTCCCAGTTCGGGAAGGCCGCCGGCAGCAGGTGCGGCGGGCGTTCGTCGAGCGCGCGCGCGGCGCTGTACTCGAACTGGTTGCGCCAGCGCAGGCGCCGCTTCGGGTCCAGTTGCCGCTCGCCGAGCGACGGCACGGTCCAGGCCTCCCACAAGGTGTCCAGCACGCGCAGTCGCGCCTGGCGCACGAGGCGGTAGGCGGCCGAGTCCGCGTCGGCCCGGCCGTTCCAGTTCTCGAGCAGCTGGACGAAGGCCTTGTGCGTCGGGTTCGCGCCGGCATCGGCGCGCGCGGCCGCCAGCAGGCGCGCCGCCCAGGTCTTCATGAAGCGCGCGTCGTCGTCCAGGTGGATGGCGCCGATCGACGCTTCGTCGTGTTTTTCGGTGGCCGAAAGCCGGTCACGGATCTGCTGCGCACGCGCGCCCAGGTCGAAGCCGCCGTCACCGAGCAGTTCCCCCGGCGCGCCGTCGAGCTGACGGTTGTTGGCGGTCCACAGCTGTCCCTGTGTCGGCGACAGCACCTGCGGCGTGCGATCGGGGTCCAGCCAGTCGCGCCGCATCGCCGTCGGCGCGACGAAGCGGCCATAGCGCTCCGGCAGGCCGGGCTGCGCCCACAGGCGACCCGCGACCGTCCAGCCGATCTGGCCGTCGCGGTCGGCGGCGAGCAGGTTCTGATGCGGCATGCCGGCACGCTGCGCCAGCGCCAGCGCCTCGCTGACGTGGCGCACCTGCAGCATGCGATCGAGTTCGAGGTTGTAGGCTGCGCCCTGATGCGCGATCCAGTGCAGGGCGAATCGGCGTCCGTCCTCGACGGTCACGATCGGTGCGTCGCCGATCTCGTTCACTTCGAGAGTGACCGCGGGCCCGCCGTGCACCTCCAGCGTTTCAGTGCGTGTCGTCAGCTTCGCATCGGCGGGGACCTCGATCCAGTCGAACCATTGCCCATAGGCATTGGTGAAACCCCAGGCGACCGACCCGTTGGAGCCGACGACCAGCGCCGGCAGCCCGGGCAAGGTCACACCCGCCGCGCGCAGGCCCGTGCGACCGGCGCCGATCTGGAACTGCGCGCGATACCAGATGCTCGGGACGCCGAGGCCCAGGTGCATGTCGTCCGCCAGGATCGCACCGCCGTGCGCCGAGCGCGAACCCGCCACCGCCCAGTTGTTGCTGCCCAGGACCGGCAGATCGCCGTCGGCATGGACGCTGGCGGGCAGGGCCGCAGGGCGGCTCGCCGCATCGCTCGCCGGTGCCGCGGGAGCACGGGATCGGCTCACGTCGAGCTGCTCGGGCGTCGGCATCGTCGGCGCCGGCATCTGGCTGCCGTCGAGCGCCGCGTCCCAGCGGCCGCCGCGCGGGTTGAGCCAGTCGAAGACGACGTCGCCGGCGTGCTCGCGCAGCGTCGCGCGGTCGAAGCCGGTCTCGAAGCTGCCCGACTGCAGCATGAAGTACATCTCCGAAATGACCAGCAGCGAGTCCACCGGCGTCCAGTCCTGCGGCTTGGTGCGCAGCAGCAGGTACTGCCAGGGGCGCATCGGCAGTCCGTGCAGGCCGGCGTTGACGCCTTCGGCGTAGGCGAGCAGCAGCAGCCGGTCCTCGCCCGACAGGCCCTCAAAGCGCTCGGTCAGCCGCGCGCGCAGCCGGTGGACGCGACGGGAGCGGTCGCGGTCCAGCGCCTTGGCGCCGAACAGCGCGGACAGTTCGCCGGCGGCCGAGCGGCGCGTCAGGTCCATCTCGAAGAAGCGTTCCTGCGCGTGCGCGAAGCCGAGCCCGCGGGCCACGTCCAATCGCGTGCGACCCTCGACCACCAGCGTGCCCAGCGCATCGCGTCCCAGACTCACGGGCGCGCTCAGGCCGGGGATGGCGACGTTGCCGTCCAGCTGCGGCAGGCTGGCGCGCACGCAGGCCCAGGCCGTGATCGCCAAGGCCACCAGCAGGAACGGCAGCCCGACCAGGCCCCGCACGGTCCAGCGCCGCAGCGCGCTTTTTCCACTCATGTGCTCTCCTGATCCGCGTCCCGAAGTCCGGCCCCGGCGCTGAGACCTCGCCGCCTGGGCCGCGCTGTCCCGGCCGCGATTGTCGACGCCGATTTCCGGGCCGCGATTGTGCGTGCGCGCTGCAACAGGACTGCTACAGAGCTTCCCTAGAATCGCGCGCCATGCTCCGAGACGATCGAGACCCGACCCCAATCGCCACCGCCGCACCGGCGCTGCCCTCCCGCCGCCGCTGGCTGACCGCCGCCGGCGCGCTGGGCCTGAGTGCGTTGAGCGCCTGCTCGACCTTCACGCCGACCCCGACCCCGCCGCCGGTCGTCACAACGCCCGACCCCGAACTGCCCACGCCGGTCACGCCCAGGCCCATCCCCAAGCCACCGCGGGTGGGGCTGGCGCTGGGCGGCGGCGCGGCGCGCGGTTTCGCGCACATCGGCGTGATCCAGGTGCTGGAGGAGAACGGCCTCAAGGTCGACCTGGTCTGCGGCACCTCGGCTGGCAGTCTGGTGGGCGCGCTGTATGCGGCGGGCCGGACCGGCAAGGAACTGCAGACGGTCGCCGAAGCGATGGACGAAGGCGCCATCACCGACTGGACCTTCCCGATGCGCGGCCTGATCCGGGGCGAGGCGCTGGCGCGTTACGTCCGCCAGATGACGGGCGGCCGGGGCCTGGAGCAACTTCCACTGCCCCTGGGCATCGTCGCGACGGACCTGGGCGACGGTTCGCCCATCCTGTTCCGGCAAGGCGACGTGGGCACGGCGGTGCGCGCGTCGAGCGCGGTGCCGGCGGTGTTCCAGCCGGTGAAGATCGGGAACCGCGAATACGTGGACGGCGGCCTGGTCGCGCCGGTGCCGGTGCGATTCGCCCGGCAGATGGGCGCCGAGTTCGTCATCGCCGTCGATATCGGCGAACCGCCCGACCCCAAGATTCCGGGCGACGCGATGCGCATGCTGCTGCAGACCTTCTCGATCATGGGCAAGTCGATCAACCAGTACGAGTTGCAGGGCGCGGACGTCGTGCTGCGACCCAAGCTGGACGGCTTCAGCGGGTCGGACTTCACCACGCGCCGACGCGCCATCGCGTTGGGTCGCGAAGTAGCGACGGCGATGCTGCCGGACATCAGGAGGAAGATCGCGGCGAAGACCCGGTGAGGGTCGACATCCGATATCACCTGGGCGGCGGCGGCGGCCTGCGGCGCAACGCCGTGACGCCCAGTACCTCGATGCGGTCTCCGGCTTCCAGCTGGCCGTCGTAGACCGTGATCCGCATCCACGGCCGCGGGCCGCTCGGCCCTGACACCAAAGCCGCGGCCCGTCGCCCCAGATGCCTGGCACGCAACGGAACACGGCCCGCCGGCCGCAACGCATCGATCGCGCGGAGCGGCGCCTGCGCTGTGCCTGTGGTCAGCAGGTAGGCCGGCTGGTGCGGATGGCCGGATTCCGTCGAGATCGCCAGCGCGAAAGTCTCGCCGTCCGCGACCACGTGACTGCCGAAGGCATAGTGGGCATCGTCGTTCTCGACGGTGATCATGGCCGCCCGCAGCGAATAGGACAGGCCGGTCTGACCGCCCTTGTCGTTCTCGATGGCGAGCCGCACGTCGGTGGCGGAGGGCCGGGACGCCGCGGCCGGCGGGGCCTTCAAGGCGACGACCCAGGCGAGCCGCTCGCCGGCGTCCCATGGGGGAAGCGCCACCCGGAATGAACGGGTGCCGCGATCCGGCTGGACCTCCATGTCGGGCGTGCCGACGTGACGGAGCACCTCCATCGATTGACACCAATGATCGGCGTTGTCGGGGGCGTAACCGTCCACGTTGGCCGAACGCTCCAGGGCGCGGCCGCAGACGACCGGCTGTTCGGGCATCCCCGGCGTCAGGGGCAGGTGCGTCGAGCGGCTCGACAGGCAAGTGACGCCGTCCAGCGAACGGCACATGGTGTCGCCGCGCGGCGTCCTGGACAGCATCAAGGCGTGACCGGCCTCGGCATGGTCGGTCCATTCGGCGAAGCGGCTGGCATAGGCGCCGTTGCACCAGTGGAACGGCCGGCGATGTCCATTGCCCTGATAGCCCGGATCGGTCGGCCCGCGCCCCAGGCGCGGCAAGCGATCGCAGCGCAAGGTGGACGACGGCGCGCTCGCGGCCTCTCGCGGTGGAACGGCGATGCTGCAGTGGCGGCCATCCTCGCTGTGGCAGGCCAGTTGGCCGTCCTCCATCCGGAAATGCCAGCCGTTGTATGCCCGCCATGTCGGGGCGGCAGCCCTCCCCGGATCCGGCGCATCGGTGACGGCGGAGGCGGCGGATGCGGAGGTGAAGACGCCAGCGGCGGCCAGGACGGCGTTGGCCGCGAGCAGCGGAAAGAAACGCATCGGAACTCCGGTCGAAATCCAAAGCTCGCCAGTGGTCCGACGGTCAGGTGTGGACATGGCAACCGGGCGCTTGCCCGGAGCGCAGGACCTCAGAGCCGTTCGCCGCGCGCGCTCGCCTCGATCAGCCTGTCCAGGCGGGCGAGCTGCGTCTCGAGCTTCTTCGCGCTGAGGATGTGCCAGATGCTGGTGCGGCGGTAACCGTCCGGCTGCGCCTGGAAGAACGCCCACGCCTGGGCGTTGCGCATGAAGATGACTTCATGCGACGGCGACAGCTCGACGAGTTCCTTCGGTTGCTCGAATGCGTAGACGCGCGAGCGTTCTTCCTGCCGGCGTTCGAAGGCCGCGAGACCGGACGGCTTCATGCGGCCTTCCTGGATCAGCGCCTCGGCCCGGCCGATGTTGACGGCGCTCCAGATGGACACCGTCTTGCGCGGCGTGAAGCGGATCTTGTAGCGCTTGTCGTCGATGCGGGTGCGCACGCCGTCGATCCAGCCGTGGCACAGGGCCTCGTCGACCGATTCCGGCCAGGCCATGCTGGGCTCGCCGGTGGCGCGCTTGTGGAAGCCGACCAGGACCTCGGTGGCCGTGGCGGCGTGCTCGTCGAGCCAGGCTCGGAACGCCTCGGGGCTGGCGAAGAAGATCGGGGTGCGGGTGGCCATGGAGCGGAAGTATGCCCGGCGCCCTGAGCGCAGCAGAACGGGGTGGAGGGGGCGACCCAGCGCGACCTTCTCGGCATGGCTGGCGCGCGCATTGCCCTCGGGGAACAGCAGCCGGTACTCGCGGGTGCCCCGTCCAGCCGCCTGCCGGCTGAATAACTGCGCTGTGCGTTTCGTACGTGTACGAAATTTGTGATGATGCTGGAGCCAGGGTTCTTGAGGATGAAACGTGGCCCTGGGTGTGGGATAACGTACACGAAAAATAACCTTTTGATGCAGGAATCGCCGTGCGAAACACTGATCAGGACTCCGAGCGCGAGCGGCCGCGGTTGCGCCGAGGACCCGCCGAGATGGCCGCGCTCAAGCGCGAGATGCTGGAGCGCGCGCGCAAGATCTACCGCGATGAAGGCGTGGAAGCGCTCAGCATGCGCCGGCTGGCGCAGGAACTGGGCATCTCCACGATGGCGATCTACAGCTACTTCGAGAGCAAGAAGGCCCTCCTCGACGGTCTGTGGATCGAGGTGTTCGAGTCGCTGACCGACGAGCTGCTCGACGCGTCCAAGGATCAGCGCGGTCCGCGCAAGGTGCTGGAGGCGCACACGCGCTGTCTGCTCGACTTCTGGGAACGGCACCCGGAGCAGTTCCGAATGATCTACATGTCCTTGACGCAGACCGGCACGCTGGACGAGATCGGCCAGGCGCAGCAGCCTGTCTACAACCGGCTGCTCGGCTTGATGCGGGAGCGCGTCGCCGCTTGTGCGCCGGCGGGTTTCGAGCCGGGGGAAATGGCAATCCGGTCGATGTGCGACCAGATGTCGGTGCGCACCATGGGCTTCATGATGATGACCATCGGGCTGCCCCGGTATCCGCTGTACGACCGCGAGGCCTTGCGCGAGTTCACCGTCCAGGGCGTGCTGCGCGATGTGGCGGACCAGTACGCGCAATTCTCGTCCGGGGCGCGCCCGGCGGCCGCCGAGAGCGCGGCGTCCGACACTCCTTCCACGGCGGCGGACTGAGACCACCGCGCCGCGGCGCCCCGTGGGTCCCGGGATTCGCGGGGACCCTGCGCCCGTCACCGGGCACCCGGGCGATTGCCGGAGCACCTTGCCGGTGCCCTTGACGCCTGTTGGGGCGCTACAGACGAAAAAAAAGCCCAGCTTGCGCTGGGCTTTGAAGGGCACTTGGGAAGCTTGACTTCCTTGGGTACCGAGGAGACAACCGATACGGCAACTCGTTCGCTCAGGCCGTGGCGCGCTTGGCGCCCCGGGCGGCGGTCTGGGTCGCCTTCACCGCCGTGCTGGTCACGGCGTTGAAATTGGATTCCGCGATGTCGGTGGCTTGCTTGGCGGCCTTGTGCAGGCTTTCGTAAGCGTTGTTGGCCGCGGCCACCGCCGACTTCACCAAAGCAACAGCATTTTCCGTGCCAGCTGGAGCGTTCCGGGTCGCGTTGTCGACGACGGTGCCGAACTTGACTTGGGCGTCCGCAACCTGGGACTCGGCCAGCTTCACGAATTCCGACGAGGTCGACGTGGCGATGTCGTACAGGTGGCGGCTGTAGGCGACGGCCTTTTCAGCCGACGGTTGCAGCAGCGCGGTCTGCAGGGCCCACAACTCCTGCGGATCCTTGATCGTGACGGCCTGCTGGGCGGTTTCGGCGGCTTCGCCAAGCGCGGTCTTGGCGACTTGCAGGTTCAGTTCGACCAGCTTCTCATAGCCTTCGAACGCCTTGGCAGTCAGGCCGAACCACGAGGCTTGCAGGTTCTTCTGTTGGTCGATCACTTGGTCAGCAGTCAGCATGCGAAATCTCCTTGAGGAATGAGGTCAGCCGGGGACAACGCGGCGGGCTGAGCACCGTCGCCGCACATTTGTTGCGGTGCAGCATGGAATTAGTATAGGACTGCCGACGATGATTGCAAGCACTTTTTGTGCATTGCAGCAAAGTCCCGGCGCAGTCGGCCGCCATGTCCCCGAATGCCCGCCGCTGTGGGGTTTGGAGTGCTCTGCTAGGGTCAGACCATGCTCGCCTTCCATTACGACCATTTGACGCTGGCGCTGCCGCCCGGCCATCGCTTCCCGCAGTCCAAGTACCAGATGCTGCGCGAGCGGGTGGAGCGGACACCGGGCGTGATGCGGCCCCAGGTGGCGGACGCCGCCGGGCCGGAGGCGCTGGCGCTGGTCCACACGCCGGACTACATCGACGCCGTCCTGCACGGCACCTTGAGCGCGGCAGCGCAGCGCGAGATCGGTTTCCCCTGGGCGCCCGGGCTGCCGCGGCGCTCGCTGTGCTCGGTCGGCGCGACCATCGCCGCGGCCCGCGCCGCACTGGAGGAGGGCGTCGCCGCCAGTCTGGCGGGCGGCACGCACCATGCGTATGCGGACAAGGGCAGCGGGTTCTGCGTCTTCAATGATGTCGCGGTGGCCGCCCGGCTGATGCAGGCCGAATGGCACCGCCGGAATCCTGATCGTGCCGGGCTGCGCGTGCTGGTGGTCGATCTGGACGTCCATCAGGGCAACGGCACGGCGAGCATCTTCCGGGACGACGATAGCGTGTTCACGCTCTCGATCCACGGCGAGAAGAACTTTCCCTTCCGCAAGGAGGCCAGCGACCTGGACGTCGGCCTGCCGGACGCCTGCGGCGACGCGGTCTACCTGCCGGCGCTGGAGGCGGCGCTCGCCGAGGCCTGGCGGCGGATGGCGGACCGGCCGCCGCAACTCGCCTTCTACCTCGCCGGCGCCGATCCGCACGAGGGCGACCGGCTCGGTCGTCTGAAGTTGAGCGCCGACGGCCTGCTGCGCCGCGACCGGATCGTGCTGGATGCGCTGTTCGAACGACGCGTCCCGGTGGCGCTCAGCATGGCCGGCGGTTACGGCGAGGACCTGAGCGTCACCGTCGACGTGCAGATGCGGACGCTGGACGCCGCGGCGCGCGCGTGGGAACGCTGGCGGGACCACTGAGGCCCTTTTCACTTCGAGTCCGCCCATGTTCCCGATCGATGTCAGCCCGCCCGTGGCCCACCACGACTGTCCGACCCCCGAGGCGACTGCCGCCGCTGCCTTGCCGCCGATCTCCGACGCGGAGAAGGCGAGGATGATCGCCGAGGCGAAAACCATCGCCCGGACCTGGACTGGACAGGTGCTGCGATGGCCGGACCGCTACCAGGCGATCGTCCAGACGTTCGAGCTCGCGGACGCGAAGCCGCTCCCCGAGCATCACCATCCCTTCCCGCGCTTCGGCTGGGTGAGCGAGGGGCACCTGCGGGTCGTGCAGGTCGGCACGGGCGAGGAGCGCGTCTTCCGTCCGGGAGATCTGATCGCCGAATCGGTGCTGCAGCGGCATTACGGCGTCAAGGTCGGTCGGGAGCGCGTGCTGCTGAAGCTGCTCGATGTCGTCCCGGCCGACTGGCAGGGCGGCAACACGGTCTTCGATCCGCTCCAGTAGCCCGTGCGACACCTGACCCCGCGCCGCGATGGAAGAATCGGCACCATGACTGCCGATACCACCGTCGCCGCCGCCGAGGCTCGCCCGGCCCCCGAGCCGCGCGAGGCCTTCGCCCGTTTCATTCCGGTGCCGACGCGCTGGATGGACAACGACCTCTACGGCCATCTGAACAATGTCGTCTACTACAGCCTCTTCGATACGGCGGTGAACCGCTACCTCATCGAGCAGGGCGCGCTGGACCTCCACCACGGCGAGGTCATCGGCCTGGTCATCGAGACGCACTGCAACTTCTTCGCCTCGCTCGCGTTCCCGCAGCAGGTCGAAGCCGGTCTGCGCGTCGCGAAGCGCGGCCGTTCCAGCGTCCGCTACGAGATCGGCCTGTTCGCCGAAGGCGAGCCGCTGTGCGCGGCGCGCGGACACTTCGTCCATGTGTACGTCGATCGCGAGACGCGCCGTCCGGTGGCGCAACTGCCCGAGCCTTACGTGAAAGCGCTGGTCGCGCTGGAGATGCCATGAACGTCCCCTCATCGTTCCCCTCGTCGTTCCCGGATCCCTTCGCCCCGCCCACGCCCGAGCAGTCGGCCGCGGTCGACGCCGCGATCGTCACGCGGCATTCGATGCGCGCCTTCCTGCCGACGCCGGTGCCGCGTGCGCTGATCGAGGAGTTGCTGAACGTCGCCGCCCGCGCGCCGTCCGGCACCAACACGCAGCCCTGGCAGGTCCCGTGCTGACCGGCGCGGCCAAGGACCGGCTGGTGGCGCGCATCCAGTCGGCCTATGACGATCCCGAGGAACTGGCCACGCACGGCGAGGAATACGCCTACTACCCGCGCGAGTGGATCTCCCCCTACATCGACCGCCGCCGCAAGGTCGGCTGGGACCTGTACAGCCTGCTGGGCATCACCAAGGGCGACAAGCTGCGCATGCATGAGCAGCACGGCCGCAACTACCGCTTCTTCGACGCGCCGGTGGGCCTGATGTTCACCATCGACCGCGTGATGCAGCAGGGCAGTTGGCTGGACTACGGCATGTTCCTGCAGAACCTGATGGTCGCTGCCCGCGGCCGCGGCCTGCACACCTGCCCGCAGGCGGCGTTCACGCAATTCCACCGCGTGATCGCGGAGGAGCTCGGCCTGTCGCCGCAGCAGCAGCTGGTCTGCGGCATGTCGCTGGGCTACGCGGATCCGGCGGCGGCCGAGAACACCCTGGTCACCGAACGCGACCCGGTGGCGGCCTTCACCCGTTTCCACGAATAGACGTACGCCTGAAGCGGGGACGCCCTGGGCGATCCTCGGCTGCGCCATGGATGGCGCGGGGCAGCGATCGGCCCGCGCCTGCATACAGTTGACGATTCCCTTCAAGAAGGAGCATCGTCCATGAGCAAGCCCAGCGTCCTGGTGGCCCGCAAGACCTTCGACGACATCGTCGACCGGCTGCGTCAGCACTTCGAAGTCGAGACCAACGACAGCGACACCGGCTGGTCGCAGGACGAGCTGATCCGGCGCCTGCAGGGCAAGGCCGGCGTGTACATCGCCGGCGGCGACAAGATCGATGCGAAGCTGCTCGACGCCTGCCCCGACCTCAAGGCCGTCTGCACGATGGCCGTCGGCTACAACAACATCGACGTGCCGGCCTGCACCGCGCGCGGCGTGCTGGTGACCAACGCGCCGGACGTGCTGACCGAGACCACCGCCGACTTCGGCTTCGCGCTGATGATGGCCACCGCGCGCCGCATCACCGAGAGCGAACACTTCCTGCGCCGCGGCGAGTGGAAGCAATGGTCGGTGACGATGTTCGCCGGCGCCGACCTGCACGGCGCGACGCTGGGCGTGCTCGGCATGGGCCGTATCGGCGCGGCGATTGCGCGGCGCGGCCACCTGGGCTTCGGCATGCCGGTCATCTATCACAACCGTTCGCGGCTGCCGGCCGACCAGGAGGGCCCGCTGGGCGCGCAATGGGTGGAGAAGGACGAGCTGCTGCAGCGCGCCGACCACCTCGTCATCGTCGTGCCGTACAGCGCGTCCTCGCACCACCTGATCGGCCAGCGCGAGTTGCGCCTGATGAAGAAGACCGCGACGCTGACCAACATCGCGCGCGGCGGCGTCGTCGACGACGCGGCGCTGGCGGCCGAGCTGCAGGCCGGCACCATCGCCGCCGCGGGCCTGGACGTGTTCGAAGGCGAGCCCACGGTGCATCCGGCGCTGCTGGCCTGCACGAATGTCGTGCTCACGCCCCACATCGCCAGCGCCACGATCGCGACGCGCCGCGCGATGAGCGACCTGGCCGTGGACAACCTCATCGCCGCGCTGACCGACGGCGTTCCGCCGACGGCCCTGAATCCCGAGGTGCTCAAGCGCTGAGAGAATCGGAGGCATGTCTTTTCCCGACCTGCTGCAGCTGACCCTTTCCGGGCTGATCCTGATCCTTCTCGTCGTGGTGCTGCTCGCCCGGCGACGGTCTTCGGACAGCGGCGAAGCGGCAGCGGCGGCGCTGGCGCCGCTGATGCAGCAGTCGGGCGAACGTATCGAGCGCCTGGAACGCGCGCTGCGCGACGAGCTCAGCCGCGGCAACGCCGGGCTGCGCCAGGAGACGCTGGTGACGCTGACGCAGTTCCAGCAGGCGTTGGGCCAGCAGGCTGAGCGCGCGAGGGAGGCGCAGGCCGCGGCCGCGTCCCGTATGACCACCGTGCTGACCGAGCAACTGCAGGCGCTCGCGCAGCGCAACGAGGCCGGTCTGGCCGAGACGCGGCGTACCGTCGAGGCCCGGCTCCAGGCGATCCAGCAGGACAACGAGAAGAAGCTCGAGCAGATGCGGGCGACCGTGGACGAGAAGCTGCACGCCACGCTGGAGCAGCGCCTGGGCGAGAGCTTCAAGCAGGTCGCCGAGCGGCTGGAGCAGGTCTACCGAGGCCTGGGCGAGATGCAGACGCTGGCGCGCGACGTCGGTTCGCTCAACCGGGTGCTGACCAACGTGAAGACGCGCGGGATCTTCGGCGAGGTCCAATTGGCGGCCCTGCTGGAACAGGTCTTCACGCCGGAGCAGTTCGCCTCGAATGTCGAGACGGTGCCGGGCTCCGGCGCCCGCGTCGAGTTCGCGCTCCGGCTGCCGGGCCAGCGCGACGACGGTCAACCCATCTGGTTGCCGATCGATGCCAAGTTCCCACGCGAGGACTATGAGCGCCTGCTCGACGCCCAGGAGCGCGCCGACGCGCCCGCAGCGGAGCTCGCCGGTCGCGCGATCGAGACGCGACTGCGGCTGGAAGCGAGGAGCATCCGCGAGAAGTACCTGGGTCCTCCGCACACGACCGACTTCGCGCTGCTGTTCGTGCCCACCGAGGGCCTCTACGCCGAGGCGCTGCGCCGACCCGGCCTGAGCCAGGCGCTGCAGATCGAGCACAAGGTGATGCTGGTCGGCCCGACGACCTTGCTGGCGACGCTGTCCAGCCTGCAGATGGGCTTCCGCACGCTGGCCCTGGAGAAGCGTTCCGCGGAAGTGTGGGACGTGCTGCGCGCGGTGAAGACGGAGTTCGGCAAGTTCGGCGACGTCCTGGCCAAGACGAAGAAGAAACTCGACGAGGCCAGCAACAACATCGAGCTCGCCGAGCGGCGCACGCGCGTCATGACCCGTGAGCTGAAGTCCGTCGAGGCCTTGCCCGAGGCGCAGGCCGCAAGGGTGTTGAAGCTGGGCGCCCCCACCGATCCCGCCACCGATCCCGGCATCGATGCCGAAGGCGAGGCCGACATCGGGGACGAAGGCGCCGCCCGATGAACGACGACGCGACCGCGGCGAGGGGCTACACCGGCTTGAATGCCGGTTTCGCGGCCGTCATCGCCTCGCTGGTGGCGGTGCATGCCTGCATGGCGACGACGCGTGTCGCGGCCACGCTGTGGGTGCTGCATCAGGGCTACGGCGGCGGCTTCGTCGGCGTGCTGCTGAGTCTGTTCGCCGTCGCGCCGCTGGGGCTGTCGCTGTGGGCCGGCCGGCTGGCCGATCGCCATGGTTTCCACCGCCCGGTCGGCATCGGCGTGGCGATGGCCTTCGCCGGCGCCGTGCTGGCGCTGTGGGCGCAGGTGCTCGGATGGGTCTGGCTGCTGGCGCTGGGCTGCCTGCTGTGCGGCGGTGCCGTCGCGCTCGCGGCCGTCGCCATCCAGCGGGAGGCCGGATTGATGGCGCACGACGCTTCGCAGCTCAAGCGTGTGTTCAGCTGGGTGGCGCTCGGTCCGGCCTTGTCCAACGCCTTCGCGCCGGTCATCACCGGCATCGTCATCGACACCGCGGGGTTCACCGCGGCCCTCGTCCTGTCCACCCTGCTGCCGCTGGCGGCCTGGATGATCGCGAAGCGCGTGCCGCGCCATGCGCCGGCACCCGCCGCCAGCGGCGTCAAGCCGCGTCCCGCCTGGGACCTGCTGAAGGATCCAGGCCTGCGCAATCTGCTGATCGTCAACGTCGCAATGTCCTCCTGCTGGGACGCCCACAGCTTCGTCGTGCCGGTGGTCGGTCACGCGAAGGGGCTGTCCGCGTCCGGCATCGGCCTGGTGCTGGGCAGCTTCGCCGCGGCGGCGACGCTGGTCCGGCTGGCGATCGTGCGCTGGGCCCACCGCATCGACGACGTGAAGGCGCTGCGCGTCGCCATGGCGGTGGCGACCGTCACGCTGCTCGTCTACGCGTGGTTGCCCGGCACCTTGGGGCTGATGGTCGGGTCCGCGGTGCTGGGGGTGGCGCTCGGCGCGGTGCAGCCGATGGTGCTGGCGACCATGCACCAGGTCACGCCGCCGGACCGCCACGGCCAGGCGCTCGGGCTGCGCATGCTGGCGTCCAATGGCGCGACCGTGGCGATGCCGCTGGGATTCGGCGCGCTGGCGACGGCCAGCTTCGCCGCTGCTCCGCTGTGGCTGATGGCAGGTCTCCTGCTGCTGGCCCAGCGGGCGGCGTCGAGGATCGCCAGCCGGGCGGGCGCCTGATCGCCTCGCGCGCAGGCCGCGGGGTGCTACTGGAGATGCCGCCACAGCGGCTCCGCGAGGGTCAGGTCCTCGCCGATCGAACGTGCCACGGCGCGCAGCAGCGGTTGCGCCGACGCGCGTGAGGCCAGGGCCCGCAACGAGTCGGTCGGCATCGAAGGCGTCAGCGGCGGCACCTCGTCCCGCAGCGCCTGCTTCAGCAGCCGCAGGGCGGGGATCAGATCGTCCGGCGCGGGCCATCCCCGCACGAATGCGAGCAGCCGCACGGGGTCGAACCGCAGACGGGCATAGGTTCCGGGCACCGCCAGCGTGGCGGTATCGGGCGGGCACCGGTCGCCCACCCGCGCTCCCATGCAATGCAGCACGTTCAGCGAGATCCAGACCTCTCCCAGCATCACATGCGTGCGGTCGGATTCCCATTGAGGCCGGTGCCCCGGCGCCGGTCGATGCGCAGGCCGGGCGCCCAGCCAGGCGATGAGCGCTCCGGCGGGCGGCGGGTCCGCGATCCGCTCGTCGGTGATCCAGGCCTTGCCGCCGTGCGGATACTTGTCGGCACGTTCGATGTCGCCGCTCGGACCCCGGCGGAAGAGCCATGTCGCACGCGGCACGTTCTTGGCCCAGTCGCCGCTCTTGCTCGGGCCCCCATCCGGATGCGAGTCCTGGATCCACAGGCGAGGACGAGGTGGCCTCGAATACGAATGCGGCTCGTCCTGGTCGAAGATGATGAAGGCGCGAAGGCGGGATGGCCCGGATGCGCGGTCCTCAAGCGCCTCCGCCCGCATCCCGCAGACTCTCGACCGCGCGGACACGGTCGGCGTGCGAGCGCCCCAGGCATCGGAGAGGCGACGCAGCACGTCCTCGGCGTAGCTGTACGGGCTGACCGGCGATTCGAGGGTGCAAGAGGCCAGGCTCACATGGGCAGGCCTCCAGGAGCCTTGCGGTCTGCCGGCCATGGTGGTCGTCTGATCCACGAATCGAAGCAGATGATCGACCAGCGCGGAGGCCGGCCAAGTGTTGAGAATCAGTTGGTTGCCGCCTGGCGCGAAAGTGCGATGGCCGACCGCCACGAAGCGGACCGGGTCCGATGACAGACGTTCAGGGAGTTCCTGGGGTAGTCCGGTCCGCCAGTCGAGGGTCGAGCGATCGAGGTGGAAGTGACGCTGCCGACCGTCGTGCTCGCCCTGCACCAGAATCGCCGTGGGGGCGTGGGCCAGTCGGCGCGCGATCAAGTGACATGTCTCGTCACCGCCGCGAATCTGGAATGCGACCCAGATGCCGTGCTTCGAGTCCTTCGGGTGGGAAGGCCTGATGCGTGGAGGCAGCGGCATCGCCGCTTTCGGAGGAAGGTTGAACTGAGCCATGGTCCACTTCCACAATGCAGCGTGGTCGGACCGTGTCCGAACCGTCGTCCATTCATGCGAGCTGTCCGGTCGTGGCGTCAGTCGGGAGAACGGCTGTCGATGCGTGCGCAGCACGCGATGATCAAGTGTCCATTCGGGTGCGAGCGTTGACATGCGGGCACCGTTTCTCGAGTTGTTCGCGATCTCCTCGATGATCGACTGGGCGGAGAGGCCGGGCGCGGGTTGACATGTCGACCGCCGGCGCGCCTTTTCCAGGTGAAGCAGGAGCAAACGCTCGACGATGGCGAGATCGGCGTCCTGCTGGTCTGCGGTGACCCGGCCCGGGCCTTCCAACGGACGCACGTGGATATGAGAGCAGCGAGGCGGCTTGCCGGCTGCTCCGCACCGCTGGAGAGCCCGGATGCGCACCTCTCCGCGATCCCGATCGAGCTGGCTGTCGAACAGGCCACAGTGATCCAGCAAAGGGAAAGGGCTGCCCTGTGGCAGCCCCGGTGTCACGTGATGCATGTCCGACGTCCGGTGGGGAAAGCGCACTCAGTAGCGTCATGAGGTTCAGCGGTCCCGCTTCGGGCGACCGCCCACCATCATTCGCCGCCGGGTGCGATCGCGACCTGCCGCCGCGCCTCCTTGTGTTTCATCGCGACGTATTCCTCCAGCGACTGCTCGTGCAGCTGTCGCGCGTACCGCTCGGTGGCCGCGAACCAATCGCGCAGGCGCCGATCGAGCCGCTGTCCGGACGGCGCCGGCAGCGTGTCGAGGTAGGACTCGATGGCCAGGAAATAGCGCATCGTGTTGCGCTCCGCGATGCCCTGGATGCCGCCGACGTAGCGCGGGCGGCCGTCGTTGTCGCGTCCCACCACCGTGAAGCCGACCTTGTCGCGTCCCGAGGTGGACAGGTAGGCGCCGGTTGCGACGCGCGCGGCGAAGTTGTTCACGTAGGCGTAGCGCAGGCGCACGAACGAGCGCGTGGCGTCGATCGGTACCGCCTCCAGCGTCAGACGGTAGTTGCTGGTGCCCATCGGCCCCTTGTCCGCGCTCATCTCCACCAGCAGGTATTGCGGCAGTGACGCGAGCACCTGGAAGCGGAAGTCGAGCGCGTAGGCATCCTCGATCGGCTGGTCGAACTTGCGGCCGACGGCCATGTGCAGCGTGGCGCCCGGTGCCGCGTCGTCCTCGACGGCGCAGCGCTTGACGTTGGCCGGCAGCGTCAGCAGGTCGCACCAGGCCTCGGCGTTGCGCAGCGCGCCCGACAGCGCGCCGAACGGATGCTGGACGACCGCGTGCATTTCCCCCGTGGGCCGCTCGGTGTCGTCGACGGAGTTCAGCACGATCGGCTTCTGGAACGGGCTCTTGGACAGCTGCGGTGCGAGTTGGTCGTACTGCGCGCGCAGCCCCGCGCCCTGCTGCGCCGACACCTCGGTGGCGATCAGCAGAAGCCCCAGCAACACGGTAGCGTGCGCGATCCAGAAAAGCGCGCCATGGTGTGGCCTCGGATGCTTCGAATGTCGGAACAGGCGCCCGGGATGCGGCGCGGAAAAGTGCGGGAAGGAACGCATGGCGAACTCCATCGCTGGCCGGAGCCGTTGATTCACCTTACGGGCGGTGAGCGGGCGGGTCTGTCGGACAAGGCCGCGACCCTGCGTGCGGATGCGCCGTCGGCGGCGGGGGACGGCGGCCTGCGGCGTCTGGGCGTACCGATGTCGCGTTGGGGCCGATACTCGCGCCGGATGGACACACCATGACCACAACGATGAAACCAGTGTTGAGAGGGGCTGCGGGGACGGTCGTCGGGGACCTGATGAGGGAGCGGCAACGCGGTGCGTGGCGCTGGCCCTCTCGCTGGCCGTCTCGCTGGGCCTGGGCCCAACTGGTCGTCGCACTCCTGGTGACGGGGGTCGTGGCCATGCTGTGGCTGTCGCGTGTCCAGGCCGGACCGCTGGCGCGACTGGACGGCGTGATGCAGGACGCGCAGGCCCAGTGGCGCGGTCGGATCGCGCCGGGGACGACGTATCCGATCACGCTGGTGCGTTTCGACGACGTCAGTGCCGCGCGCTTCGGCGGCATGACGCCGGGGCGGCCGCTGCTCGCCGAAGCGATCATGCGGCTGCAGGCCGCGAAGCCGCGGCTGATCGCCGTCGACATGTTGCTGCTCGACCCGAAGCCGGACAGCGACATGGTGCTGGCCGACGCGATGCGCGGCGGCGCGCCGGTGCTGCTGCCGTTCGCGTTGCCGCCCGCGCAGACGGCCTCGGCGCCTGCCGCCAACGCGCCGACCGGCCTGCTGAAGCAGGCCTTCATGCGTGCCGAGGGGACGCCGCGCAGCGCGCTGATCCCGGAACGGGCCGACGCGCCGCCGGAGCCGCTGCTGTCGGCGGCGACGTCGCTCGGCCATGTCCAGGCGGCGCGCGAGGTGGACGGCAGCCTGCGCCACGATCTGCCCGCACTGCCGCTGGACGGCAAGGTCTATCCGTCGCTGGCCGTGCGCATCGCCGGCGACGCGATGCGCCAGCCCTGGGCCGAGGCCACGCTGCGCTGGAGCCGCGACATCCGCTGGGGCACGCTGCAGGTGCCGCTGGATCTGCTGTCGCGCCAGGGTGTCAATTACTACGGTCCGGCGGGGACTTTCCCGTCGGTGTCGATGGCCGACCTCGTCGACGGCAAGGTGACCGAGGACGCGCTGCGCAACCGCATCGTGATCATCGGCGTGTCGGCGCTCGGCGCCGGCGATCATTCCGCCAGTCCCTTCGACGCCGGTCTCCCCAGCGTGGAGCGGCTCGCGACCGTCGTCGACAACCTCCTGACCGGCCGCACGCTGACGCGGCCGCCTTGGGCCGCGCTCGCCGAGTCCGGCGCGCTGCTGGTGCTGCCGCTGCTCTGCGCGCTGCTGCTTGCGCGCGGATCGCTGTGGCGCGGCCTGCCGATCGTGGCGCTGCTGGTCGGCGGCGGTCTCTACGGCGCGCAGTGGGCGTTCGAAGAGGAACGTCTCGTCCTCTCGCTCGCCTACCCCTTGCTGGCCGTGACGGCGGCGAGCCTCGCCGCGCTGACGCTGCGCGCGCTCGCGCGCCAGTCGCGTCGGCGCGAGGCGCTCCGGCGCCTGACCGCGAGCGAGGCCCGTCATGCGCTCGCCGCGCAGGGCGCCAACGATGGGCTATGGGATTGGGACATCCCGTCGGACCAGCTCGATGTCTCGGCGCGCTGGCTGGCGCTGATGGGCGACGTGCGCGCGCCGGACGAGCAGCCGGCCGGCGTCAGGCGCGGCTTCTGGCGACTCGGAAAGCGAGGCGCGCCGGTGGACACCACGCGCGGCATCGAGCGCTTCACGCGCCCGTTGGGCGAGGCGGCGGCGGGCCTCCTGCGCGCCGACCTCGACGCGCATCTTCAAGGCCGCAGTTTCCAGTTCCACCATGTGCTGCGTTTCGAGCAGGGCGGACAGGCGCGCGCGCTGCTGGCGCGCGGCGTGGCGGTGCGGCAGGACGGCAAGCCGGTCCGCATGGCCGGCGCGCTGACCGACATCAGCGAGCACGAGCGGCTGCAGGCACGGGTCGCGCACGAGGCGATGCACGACCGGCTCACGGGGCTGCCGAATCGCGCGCTCTTCGTCGAGCTCGTCGCGCAGCGGCTGGCCAACCCGACGCCCGGCGTACCGGTCGCCGTGGCGCTCGTGGGCCTGGACGATTTCCGCGCGTTCAACGAGCGCCACGGCCTGCTGGCCGGCGACGCCGTGCTGGTCGAGAGCGCGCGGCGCCTGGCCGGCGGCACGGGCCGCACGGCGCGCGCCGGACGCGTCGTCGCGCGCCTGGGCGCGGATCAGTTCGGCGTGCTCTTCGAGGCGCGCATCGAGGCCGGCGCGCTCGTCGACCGGGTGCCGGAATGGGCGCTGGCGCGCATCGAGGAACCGTTCCTGTTCGACACCGTCGATGCCGGTCAGGGCACCGGCGCGCATCGACTCACCGCCTGCGCCGGCTGGGCGTACACGGGGCAGGGCAACTTCAGCCCGGACGACCTGATGGCCGCCGCGGAAAGCGCGCTGGCCCGCGCCAGGGCCGCCGGCACCGGTCATGCCCGCCTGTTCGATCCGGCGCAGCAACTGGTCGAGCAATCGCGGCGCTGGGTGAAGGAAAACATCGCGCGCGGACTGGAGGCGGGGGAATTCCAGCTCCACTACCAGCCCTTGGTGAAGCTGTCGGACCGGGCGCTGCTCGGCTTCGAGGCGCTGATCCGCTGGCAACATCCGACGCGCGGCACGGTGATGCCCGGCGACTTCATTCCGGCGGCGGAGGAGAGCGGACAGATCGTCGAGATCGGCCGCTGGACGCTGATCGAGGCCGCGCTGCAGCTGCGCCGCTGGCGCGAGATCGGCTTCCACGGCGAGATCGCCGTCAACGTGTCGGGCGTGCAGCTGGAGCGCGACGACCAGCTCCTCAACGACGCCCGCGAGTCGCTCAAGGCGCTGGGCGACGTGCCGCCGTCGCAGCTCAGGCTCGAGGTCACGGAGAGCATGGCGATGGCCAATCCGCAGCGCAGCGCCGCGATCCTGCAGGAGCTCGCGCGCATGGGCTTCAAGCTGTCGATCGACGACTTCGGGACCGGGTATTCGTCGCTCGCCTACCTGCACCGCTTCCCGTTCGACACGCTGAAGATCGACCGCAGTTTCGTGACGCGGCTGGGGGCCGGTCGAGAATCGCGGGAGATCGTGCGCACCATCGTCGGCCTGGCCGACGCCCTCGGCAAGCAGACCTTGGCCGAGGGCGTGGAGGAGGCGACGCAGGCGAGCTTGCTGGAGGATCTCGGCGTTCAGGCGGCGCAGGGCTGGCTGTTCGCCAAGGCGCTGCCAGCCGAGGAGGCGAAGCGGCTCATCCAGACAGTGCCGTGGAAGAAGCCGCTTTGAGGCTACGGGTTGGGGCCGTGGACCTCAGGCCATGCCCTGGTGTCTCAACAGCGCGTCGATCTGCGGCTCGCGGCCGCGGAATGCCTTGAAGTTGTCCATCGCGTCGCGCACGCTGCCCATCGACAGGATCTCCTCGAGGTAGCGCCGGCCCGTCGCCGGGTTGAACACGCCTTCTTCCTCGAACGCGCTCCAGCAGTCGGCCGACAGCACCTCCGCCCACTTGTAGCTGTAGTAGCCCGCCGCATACCCGCCGGCGAAGATGTGCGAGAAGCTGTGCTGGAAACGGTTGAACGCCGGTGGCGGCAGCACGGCGACTTCAGCGCGCACCTCGTCCAGCAACTCCTGCACGCGCGTCTCGGAGCCCGGCTCCGCATGCAGCCGCATGTCGAAGAGCGAGAACTCGATCTGGCGCAGCGTCTGCAGGCCCGCCTGGAAATTCTTCGCCGCCAGCATCTTGTCGAACAGCGCGCGCGGCAGCGGTTCGCCGGTGTCCACATGCGCCGAGAGCTGCTGGATGACTTCCCACTCCCAGCAGAAGTTCTCCATGAACTGGCTGGGCAGTTCGACCGCGTCCCACTCGACCCCGGAGATACCCGACACGCCCAGTTCCGCCACCCGTGTCAGCAGGTGGTGCAGGCCGTGACCGCATTCGTGGAACAGCGTCGTCACGTCGTCGTGCGTCAGCAGCGCGGGCTTGCCTTCCGCGCCTTGCGGGAAGTTGCACACCAGGTGGGCGACGGGGATCTGCTCGGTGCCCGTCCCCGCGAGGTCCGGCCGCGCCCAGCGGCTGCGGACCTCGTCCATCCAGGCGCCCGGCCGCTTGCCGTTGCGCGCGTAGAGGTCGAGGTACACCTGCCCGATCAGGCGTCCATCGCGACGCAGTTCGCAGAACTGCACCGAGTCGTGCCACACCGAGGCCTCCGCCGGCACCAGTTGCACGCCGAACAGCCGGTCGACGATGCGGAACAGACCGTCCAGCACGCGCGGCAGGGTCAGGTATTGCCGCACTTCCTGATCGGAGAACGCGTAGCGCGCCTCCTTCAGCTTCTCGGAAACGAAGGGGAGGTCCCAGGCCTGCAGGTCGTCCATGCGCAGGCCCGCCGTGGCGAAGTCGCGCAGCTCGTCGAGGTCGCGCTGCGCATAGGGCCGGGCACGGCCCGCGAGGTCGCGCAGGAACGCCAGCACCTGGGCGGGCGATGTGGCCATCTTGGGCACCAGCGAGGCTTCGGCGAAGCTGGCGAAGCCCAGCAGCCGCGCTTCTTCCTGGCGCAGCATCAGCAATTCCTGCATCAGCGGGCCGTTGTCGTGGTCCGGCTTGTCACCCAGCTCGCTGGCGCGCGTCACGTAGGCGCGATAGAGCCGTTCGCGCAGCGCGCGGTCCTCGGCGTACTGCATCACCGGCATGTAGACGGGGAAGTGCAGGGTGAGCTTGTGGGTGTCGGGATCGGTGTTGCCGTCCTTCTCCGCCGCGGCGCGCGCGTTGGCGATCACGTCCGGCGGTACGCCCTTCAGCTCGGACGACTTCGCCAGGTAGCTCCAACCGTCCGTCGCGTCCATCACGTGTTCGGAGAAGGCCTGGCCGAGTTCGGCGCTGCGCTCCTGGATCTTCGCGAATCGTTCCTTGGCCTCGCCCTGCAGCTCGGCGCCGGACAGCACGAAGTCGCGGATCGCGTGCTTCAGCAATTGAGCGCGTTCCGGCGCCAGCCCGGGCTGGTCGGCGATCGCCTTGTACTTGGCGTAGAGCGCCTCGTTGGCGCCGAGCGCGGTGTAGAACTCGGTGACCGCGGGGAGCATCGCGTTGTAGGCCTCGCGCAGCGCCGGCGTGTTGGCGACCGCGTTCAGATGGCCCACGGCGCCCCAGGCGGTGCCCAGGCGCTCCGAGGCGACGTTGAGCGTGCGGGACAGGAAGTCGTAGTCGGCGGGCGCGTCGGACGCGGTCACCTGATCCAGTGCTCTCTGGGCCTCGGCCAGGAGTTCGGCGACGGCGGGCTGGATGTGCGACGGGTCGATCGCGGCGAAGTCCGGCAGCGACGCGGTGGAAAGCAGCGGGTTCGCGGTGGGAGACGCGGCGCCCGGCGTGGTGCCCGGCGTGGTGCCGGATGCGGCGGCGGTGGAATCGGTCATGCAGGCCTCGTGAGTCTGACGAAATGCCGGAACAGTGTCTCAGCCTTTCGCGCGCGTTTGCGCGGGAGGTTTCTATCGTGGGGGCGATGCCCGGGCTATCAAGCCGGGACTGTCCCGCGCGACACCTGCATTCTCTGCCTCAGAAGGTCTCCCAGTCGCCGTCGTCGGCCGCCGGCGCGGGGCGGGGCGGCGGCGGGGCGGACGGCGGCGAAGCCTTCGCGACAGGAACGGGCGCCGCTGACGGAGCCTTGGGAGAGGGCGGCGCGGGCGGCGCGGGCGGCGACTTGCGCGCGGCGGTTGACGCGTGTGTCGACCCGGCGGAGGACTGCGGGGTCTTGGCCCGGCTCGGCGTCGCGGTGGACGCCGCTGCCGTCGGTCGGGCCGACGACGCAGGCTTCGCGCTGCGGGCGACCGTCGGCATCCCTTCCGCGCCAAGGCGGAAGACCGACACGATCTCGGTCAGGCGGTGCGCCTGGTCCTTGAGGCTCTCCGCCGCGGCGGCGGATTCCTCGACCAGCGCCGCGTTCTGCTGCGTCATCCGGTCCAGTTGCACGACGGCGTCGTTGACCTGCGCGATGCCGCTGCTCTGTTCCGTCGACGCCGCGGTGATCTCGCCGATGATGTCGGTCACCCGCTGCACGCTGCCGACGATGTCGTTCATCGACTCGCCCGCCGCCTGCACCAGCCGCGATCCGGCCTCGACGCTCGTCACGCTCGCGCCGATCAGCGTCTTGATCTCCTTGGCCGCCTCGGCGCTGCGCTGCGCCAGCGAGCGGACCTCGCTCGCGACCACCGCAAAGCCCCGGCCCTGCTCGCCGGCCCGTGCGGCTTCGACCGCGGCGTTCAGGGCGAGGATGTTGGTCTGGAACGCGATGCCGTCGATCGTGCCGATGATGTCGTTGATCTTGCGGGAACTGGCGCTGATCTCGTCCATCGTCGACACCACCTGACCGACGACCTGACCGCCGCGCGCCGCCGCGCTGGAGGCGCTCGAGGCGAGCTGGTTGGCCGTCTGCGCCGCGTCGGCGGTCTGGCGCACCGTCGCGGTCAGCTCCTCCATCGACGACGCGGCCTGCTGCAGGTTGGACGCCGTCTCCTCGGTGCGCTGCGACAGGTCCTGAGAGCCGATCGCGATCTCGCTGGAGGCGGTCGTGATGGAGTTGCTCGCCGACCGCACGTCCAGCAGGATGCGCTGGATCTTCTCGGCGAACAGGTTGAACGAGGAGGCGATGCGGCCGACCTCGTCGCGGCCGCCGGCGGGCAGGCGCTGCGTCAGGTCGCCGTCGCCGGCGCTGATGTCGTCGAGCGCGGCGCGCACGCGGTCCACGCCGCGCAGCATCGCGCTGATCGTGCCCGTCATCGCGAGCGCCGCGACCGCCATCATGATCAGCGCCGTGATCACCGCCGTGCGCAGCAGCGCGCTGAGCGAGGCCAGCGCCTCGTCCCTCTTCGCGGCGACGAAGAGCTGCCAGTCGGTGTCGGCGATCGGCGTGCCGCTGACCAGGAAGATGTCGCCGCCGACGTTCGCCTCCACCCAGCCGGCAGCCGGATCGAGCGCCGTGGCCAGCGCCTGCGGCGTCAACTGGTCGGAGACGGCCGTGGCGTCCTTCAGCGCCAGCTTGGGGTCGGGGTGCGCGACGATCTTGCCGTCCCTGGACATCAGGAACGCGAAGCCGCCCGGCGTGGGCTTGATCGACTGGACGGTCGCGACGACGTCGTCCAGGAACACGTCCGTGGCGATCACGGCCTTGGTGGCGCCGCCGGTCTTGTCCGCCGCCGCGAAGGTGACCACCAGCCGACCCTTGGAGGCGTCCATGTAGGGCGCGGTCAGCACGGTGCCGGAGGCGGACGCCGCGCCGGTGTACCAGGGGCGTCCGGTGGGGTCGTAGTCGGCCGGCAGGTTCTGCGGCGTGTTGAAGACGATCTTCTTGTCGGCGAAGCCGACGTAGGCGGCTTCCAGCCGCCCGGATTTCGCCGCCTGCTGCAGCAGCGGCACCGGATCGGCCGACGCGACGGCCGGCTGCAGGGACGCGACGATGTCGCGCTGCGAGCGGACCCACTGGCGGATCGCGTCGGCCCTGGCCGCGGCCAGTTCGTCGAGGGATTGGGAGACCTGCTGGCGGGTATGGCCCCGCACGGTCACGTAGTTGGCGACGGTGATCGCCAGCAGCGTCAGGGTGACGATGCCGACGCCCAACGCAATCAGGCGGGTCTTGATCGAGTCGAACATGAACGGGCTCCTTGGCTGATGCCGTCTGCCTGTCTGCCGACGCCGGGCATTCCGCTCTCTGGCGCCGCCTCCACGATCCGCTCTCTCTGTTTCTCATTCGCGCGCCGCCACGGCGCGCACCGACCGGAAAAAACGCCCGGACTGGCCGGGCGTTCTGTCGTTCGGTCAGGCGACCGTCATCGCATCCATCAGTCCCATGTCCGCGCTGGACATGAGGCCTTCGATGTCGATCAGGATCAGCATGCGCTCGGCGACGGCGCCGATGCCCATGATGAAGCTGGTGTTCACGGTGCTGGCGCTGAGTTCCGGCGCCGGACGGATCACGTCGCGGTTCAGTTCCAGCACGTCGGACACCGAGTCCACCACCGCGCCGACGACGCGGTTCTTGACGTTCAGCACGATCACGACGGTGAAGCTGTTGTATTCAGCCGTGGCGCAGCCCAGCTTCAGGCGCAGGTCGACGATCGGCACGATCACGCCGCGCAGGTTCACGACGCCCTTGATGAAGTCGGGCGCGTTGGCGATGCGGGTCGGCTGCTCGTAGGAACGGATCTCCTGGACCTTCAGGATGTCGATGCCGTATTCCTCCTGACCCAGGCGGAAGGTCAGGTACTCGCCGCTGGCGGGCGCGGCATTCGCGGCGCCGTGCGGGACCAGCGCGCCGGAGTTCGCTTGCACGACTTGCGTGCCGGTTTGTTGGACGATTTCCATGTGTTGACCTCGTGCGGCTGATTAGAAGGTTTCCCAGTCGCCGTCGTCGGCGGTGGTCGCCGGTGCTGCCGGCTTGGGAGTGAGCGGTGCGGGCGCGGCCTTGGGCGAGGCCGCGGGCTTGACGACGGCCGGCTTGGCCGCCGTCGTGGTGGTGGTGGTGGACTTGGCGGCCGTCGTGGCCGCTGGCTTCGCCGGCGTGGCCTTGAACGCTGCCTTGGCGGCGGCGGGCTTGACCGGCGCGGCCTTGCTCTCGAACTTGGCGGCAGGCTTCACCGGCGCCATCGTCGTCGTGGTGCTGTGCGCCGCCGACGTCGACGAAGCCGCGGGCTTCGTCACGCCGTCGGACTTGGCCGTGAATGCGGTCGCAGACAGTGCCGGCGCATGGCCCGACACGCGGAAGCGGTCGACCACGCCGCCCAGGCGCTCGGCCTGGTCCTTCAGGCTTTCGGCGGCGGCGGCGGATTGCTCCACCAGCGCGGCGTTCTGCTGCGTCATCTGGTCCAGGTTGCTGACGCCCTGGTTGACCTGGCTGATGCCGTCGCTCTGCTCGCTGGACGCGGCGGTGATCTCGCCGATGATGTCCGTCACGCGCTGCACGCTGGAGACGATGTCGCTCATCGTGCTGCCGGCTTCCTGCACGAGGCGCGAGCCGGTCTCGACGCGTTCGACGCTGGCGCCGATCAGGGTCTTGATCTCGCGGGCGGCTTCGGCGCTGCGCTGCGCCAGCGAGCGGACCTCGCCGGCCACGACCGCGAAACCGCGGCCCTGTTCGCCGGCGCGCGCCGCTTCCACGGCGGCATTCAGCGCCAGGATGTTGGTCTGGAAGGCGATGCCGTCGATGGTGCCGATGATGTCGCTGATGCGCTTGGAGCTGGCGTTGATCTCATCCATCGTCGAGACGACCTGGCTCACCACTTCGCCGCCCTTGGCCGCCGCGCCTGAGGCGGAGGAGGCCAGTTGGTTGGCGGTGCGCGCCGAGTCGGCGGTCTGCTTGACGGTGCCGGTCAGCTGGACCAGGGAGGACGCGGCTTCCTGCAGGTTGGAGGCGGTCTGTTCGGTGCGGCTGGACAGGTCCTGGTTGCCGGTGGCGATCTCGACCGAGGCGGTGCGGATCGAATCGGCGGCCGTGCGCAGCTGGCCGACCATGGACTGCAGCGCTTCCTGCATGTGGTGCAGCGAGCGCATCAGCTTGGACGCCTCGTCGATGCCTTCGACCGGTTTCATCGTGCGCGACAGGTCGCCTTCGGCGATCGCGGCGGCCAGGGCCTCGGCGTCGGCCAGCGGCGCGCAGATGGTCTGCATGTTCAGCAGCGTCAGCGGCACCACGACGATCGCGGCGAACACCAGCACCAGTCCGAAGGTCCACAACACGCCGCCCTGGGTGCTTTCCATGCCCTGGCGCATCGCTTCGGACTGCGCTTCAAGGCGGGTCGCCAGTTCATCGAGCTGCTTCTCCGCCTCGACCACCTGGTCCTTGGCCGGCTGCAGCAGGCGGTCGGCGACCGCGGCATGGTCGTACGCGCCGGCTTCCAGCTGCGTCACCACGTTCGAGGACTTTGCGGCGTAGGCTTCCAGCGCGGTCTGCAGCTTCTTGATCGCATCCTGGTCGTCGGCGCCGCTGAGCTTGGCGAGTTCCGTCAACTGCTCCGAAGCCTTCTTGCGGGCGGCATCCCACTTCGCGTGGCGGTCCTTGACCACCTCGGGCTTTTCGTAGTTGATGATCATGTCCTTCTCATGGACACGGAGCTTGCCCATCGTGCCCGTGAGATCGCCGAGCAGATTGCCGCGCGCGGTCGATTTCTCCAGGAACTCCTGCGTCAGGCCGCGCATCGACTGCATGCCGAACAGGCCGACGCTGCCGACCACCATCAGCAGCGCCAGGACGATGCCGATCGCGCCGATCATGCGGGTCCGGATGCTGAATTGACGCATCAACGCGCTGAAATTCATGTCTACCTCTTATGCGTTGGGCGCCGGCCTGCCGGCCGACGTCCGCCCTGATTCAAAAACGTCCGGAGATCTCAATGACGCGAGCGGCGCACCAGGCTGCCCACGTCCAGGATCAGCGCCACGCGGCCATCGCCCATGATGGTCGCGCCCGAGACGTCCGTCACCTTGCGGTAGTTCGCCTCCAGGTTCTTGACCACGACCTGCTGCTGGCCGAGCAATTCGTCCACCAGCATCGCGACGCGGCCGCCTTCGGCCTCGACGACGACCATGATCGAGCTGACATGCTCGAAATCGAAGCGGGGCACGTTGAAGACCTGCTCCAGCTCGACCACCGGCATGTATTCGTCGCGCACCTCGACCACTCGGCCGGAGCCGCCGACGGTCTTGATGGTGTCGGACTGGACCTGGAAGGACTCGACCACCGACGACAGCGGGAGGATGTACACCTCTTCGCCGACGCCCACGCTCATGCCGTCCATGATGGCCAGCGTCAGCGGCAGGCGGACCGAGACCTTCATCCCGTAGCCTTCGGCGGAATCGATCTCCACCGTGCCGCCCAGCGAGGTGATGTTCTTCTTCACCACGTCCATGCCGACACCGCGGCCGGAGACGTCGGTCACCTGATCCGCGGTCGAGAAGCCCGGCGCGAAGATCAGGCCCCAGACTTCCTGGTCGGTCATCGTGTCCGGCGCGTCGATGCCCTTTTCGCGGGCCTTCTTGATCAGCTTGTCGCGGTTCAGGCCGCGGCCGTCGTCGCGCACCTCGATGACGATGGAGCCGCCCTGGTGGGACGCGACCAGCGTGATCGTGCCCTGCTCGGGCTTGCCTTTGGCGACGCGGTCGGCGGGGGACTCGATGCCGTGGTCGCAGCTGTTGCGCACCAGATGGGTCAGCGGGTCGGTGATCTTCTCGACCAGGCCCTTGTCCAGTTCGGTGGCCTCACCCTGGGTGACCAGCTCGACCTTCTTGCCGAGCTTGGCCGCCAGGTCACGCAGCATGCGCGGGAAGCGGTTGAACACGACCGACATCGGAATCATGCGGATCGACATGACCGATTCCTGCAGGTCGCGCGTGTTGCGTTCCAGGTCGGCCAGACCGGAGGCCAGTTGCTGGTACAGGCCCGGGTCCAGGTTGCGGCTGTTCTGCGCCAGCATGGCCTGCGTGATGACGAGCTCGCCGACCAGGTTGATCAGCTGGTCGACCTTCTCGACGGACACGCGCAGCGTGGACTGGTCCGGGCTCGCGCCGCCGGCGCGCGGGGCGACCTCGGTGCGCGCGGGCGCGGCCGGCTTGGCGGCGGGCACCGGCACGCTGACCTTGGGTGCCTCGGCCTTGACTTCGGCGGCGGTCGCCTCGGGAATGCCGGGGGCGTCGTCGAAGAATCCGTAGCCAGGATCCTCGTCCTTCTTGGTTTCGGCCGGGGCGCCGGGGGCGCCCTCGTGGAAGCCGAAACCTTCGCTCAGCGGCAGCAGCTTGACCTGCTCGCGGGAGACGTGGAAGGTGAACAGGTCCAGCAGATCGTTGTCGGTGCTGCTCGTCAGCACCTTGAAGCGGCGCATGCCGTCGGCGGAGATGCCGCCGTCCAGCGGCTCGATCGTGCCGAGGTCGGTGATCTCCTTGAACAGCTCGACGAGGTTGTCGGCTTGCGCGGCGTCGCTCAGCGGACCGACCAGCAGTTCGAGCTGACGCACGGTCGACTTGAGCGGGGCGGCGGCGGGAGCGGCCGCCTTCGGCGCCGGTGCCGGCGTCGGGGCGGCGGCCGGTGCCGGGGCGCGGACGCCGTCCAGCGTGCCGCCGTCCACCAGCGTGCGGATGCTGCTCAGCAGCGCGGAGGTGTCCACCGCATCGGCGCCCGAGCCCTGATGTCGGGCCAGTTGCGCCTTCAGCGCGTCGCCGGACTGCAGCAGCACGTCCACCATCGGCGAGGTCGGCGCCAGTTCATGGCGACGCAGCTTGTCCAGCAGCGTCTCCATCTGGTGCGTCAGTTCCGCCACGTCGTTGAAGCCGAACGTCGCCGCGCCGCCCTTGATCGAGTGGGCGCAACGGAAGATGGCGTTCATCTGCTCGTCGTCCGGATTCTCGATGTCCAGGTTCAGCAGCAGCTGTTCCATGTTGTCGAGGTTCTCGCCGGCTTCCTCGAAGAAGACCTGGTAGAACTGGCTCAGGTCGATGCCTGCGCCCAGGTTGGCGCCTTCGGAGGTCATATCTCCCATGAATCTCTCCAGCTAGCCTTCAGCGGATCACCTTGCCGATCACTTCGATCAGCTTGGCGGGGTCGAACGGCTTCACCAGCCATCCGGTGGCGCCTGCCGCGCGGCCCGCCTGCTTCATCTGATCGCTGGACTCGGTGGTCAGGATCAGGATCGGCGTCGTCTTGAACTTGGGGTTGTCGCGCAGCTTCTTCGTCAGGCTGATCCCGTCCATCCGGGGCATGTTCTGGTCGGTCAGCACCAGATCGAAATCGCGTTGCGACGACTTCTCCCAGGCGTCTTGTCCGTCCACCGCCTCCACGACGTTGAAACCCGCATTCTTGAGGGTGAACGAGACCATCTGGCGCATGGAGGCCGAATCGTCTACGGCGAGGATCGAGGGCATTTTGAGTTCTCCGGATGACAAGCGGTTTTCGGGTGGACCTGAAGATTCTTGAGGACCTTGAGGGCGGTCTGGTGACGGTGCCCAGTGATTTCGTGACCTAACGGACGGATCGGATGAACATTCAGAAGAGTTCGACCGAACCGGCGTCCATCTCGTCCTGCGTGACGGGATTGGGACGCAACGGGGCCGTTTCGACGACGGCCAGGCCGTCCTCGTCGTCCCCGAAGGTGTCCCGGGCAAGCTGGTCCGAGCAGTTGCGCAGGCGCTGGCTGGTATGCGCGATCAACTGCGTGGACATGTCCTGGAACTGCAGCGCGGTGATCGCGCCGGCGAGATGCAGCATCAACTGCTGCAGCGCGTCCTGGTCCTTGGCTTCCGGCAGGCGTTCGCGCATCTGGTCCACCAGACTGGATGCGCCGAAGAAATGCGTCGACAACGCCTCGCACGCGTCGTCGAGCAGGCGCTGCAGGCGCTCGAGATCGTTGTTGACCGTCATCAGATGGTCCTGCAGCTCGGCAGCGGCGAGCAGCGGCATCAGTCCTGCGCCTTCCGGCTCGACCGACGTCTCATCGATTTGCATCTTGGCTCCACTTAGGGGTGTCCTGGTGCGTCTTCATGTCTGCCCAACTCAAACATGCGCCCGGACTTGTCGGCTGGCAAGAATCTTCGGCGTTTGCCACGGATCTGTCGACGGGACTAACCGTGCAAAGTCATCCCAATAGCTCAGATCGGTTGGTCATCGACGTGACCGTGACAAATCTCGATAAGGGTAAACCCAAGACTCTACGGTTTCCAGATGAATAAAACGTGGGGGTTCCCTGCATAGATGAGGGATGCGCGACAAACTTGGCATACTCCCGGCCATGCCGACTCTCCCCCTGGCCGAGCGCTCTCTGCGCCTGCTTCATATCGAGGATTCCGACCTGGATCACCAACTGATCCTGGCCCAATTGCAACGGGCCGGATTGCGATTCGAGATCACGCGGCTGGACACGCTGCCCGATATCGAGGCAGCCCTCGACCGGGCCTGGGACGCGGTGATTTCCGATTACAACCTGCCGGGGTTTTCGGGCCTGGTCGTGCTGGACATGATCAAGCAGCGGCAACTGGCGCTGCCGTTCGTGCTGGTATCGGGTGAGATCGGCGAGGACACGGCGGTGGCTGCCATGCGAACCGGCGCCTCGGACTACCTGCTGAAGAACAACCTGACGCGGCTCGCGCCGGCGCTGCTGCATGCGATCGAGTCCTGCGAGTCGCAACTCGCGCGGCAGGAGGCCGACCGCGAACTGCTCAAGTCCAAGCAGCAGCTGCACGAGCTGGCGGGACATCTGCAGACCAGCGTCGAGATGGAGCGGGCGGCCATCGCCCGCGAGATCCATGACGACGTGGGCGGCTCGCTGACCGCGCTGAAGTTCGACCTCGCCTGGATCGCGCGTCACAGCAAGGATGAGGACGTGCAGCAGCGCGTGCAGTCGGCGCTGGAGACGGTGACCAGCGCCATCGAATCGAGCCAGCGCATCATGCACAACCTGCGTCCGGCGATCCTGGAACAGGGATTGCTCGCAGCGGTGCAATGGCTGGCCGCGCGTTTCGAACGCCGTACCGGCATCGCGACCGCGGTGCGGCACGTCGGCGAACAGTTCCAGCTGCCGGCGGGTGTCCCGCTGGTGGCCTACCGCTGCGCGCAGGAGGCGCTGACCAATGTGTCCAAACATGCCGGGGCGACCAAGGTCGACGTGGAGTTGAGCATGGAGGGCGGCGTGCTGACGCTGGAGATCAAGGACAACGGCCACGGCGTCGCGCCGGGCGACCTGAGCAAGGCGCGCAGCTTCGGCATCCGCGGCCTGCGCGAGCGCGCGGCCACGGTGGGCGGCTGGGTCGACCTGAGCAGCGGCCTGCAGGGCACGGCACTGATCCTGTCGGTGCCGCTGCGCGGCGTCATCGGCGACTTCGAGTTCGACGACGACGGGGAGCCGATCCCGGCCGGCGGCGGACATGATCCCTCCTCGTGGGGCGCCCTATGATCAAAGTCATCCTCTGCGACGACCACGCGCTGATCCGTCGCGGGATCCGTGACACGCTCTCCGACGCGCCCGACATCGAGGTCGTCGGCGAGGCGGGCGACTACGGCGAGCTGCGCAGCCTGATGCGCACGCTGCCGGTCGACAAGCAGTGCGACGTGCTGGTGCTGGACATCAACATGCCGGGCCGCAGCGGCCTGGACGTACTGCATGTCCTCAAGGACGAGGGCACCACGACGCGGGTGCTGATCGTGTCGATGTATCCGGAGGACCAGTACGCGATCCGCGCGCTGCGCGCCGGGGCCTTCGGTTACGTGAACAAGGGCGGAGATCCGCAACTGCTGGTGCAGGCGGTGCGCACGGTGGCGCAGGGGCGCAAGTACGTGACGCCCGAGATCGCCCAGATGCTGGTCGAGAGCCTGACCGCGCCGGCGCCGGAGCAGGCGCACCAGAAGCTGTCCGACCGGGAATTGCAGACCTTGGTGATGATCGCGTCGGGCAAGCGCCTGTCGGACATCGCCGAGGAATTGATGCTCAGCCCGAAGACGGTGAGCGTCTACCGCGCGCGGGTGCTGGAGAAGCTGGCGTTGTCCAACAACTCTGAACTGACCGTTTACGCCATCCGCAACGGACTGGTCGAGAGCTGAGTCGAAATCCTCCGTTCCCGTTCGTCGTCGTCCGGGGACGTTCACGCCAGCCAGCCGCCATTCATCGCAAGTCTTGATTGACGAGCAGGGCGCGCCTCGGAGAATGCGCCCCGTACTGACACACAGGGGGCTGTCATCGATACCGCACTGTTGAAAGAGCTGCGCATCCAGGGGAACGAGCGCGAGGACCATGGCGGCGGACCGCCGCGGTGGGTCTGGGGATTGCTGGCGGCGCTGGTGGTGCTGGCGCTGCTGGCGGCGGGCGGATGGTGGTGGTGGCGCCAGTCGCAGGTGCCCGAGGTCGAGACCGCCTCGGCGCAGGCGCGCGGCGGCGCGGGCGGCAATGCCGTGCTGCAGGCCACCGGCTACGTGACGGCGCGTCGCGCCGCGACGGTGTCCACACAGATCACCGGCACGCTGACCGAGGTGCTGTTCGAGGAAGGCGACAAGATCCGGAAGGGCCAGGTGCTGGCCCGGCTCGAGGACCACGCCCTGCGCGCGGCGCTGGACATGGCCCGGGCGAACGTCAAGAGCGCGCAGGCCAACATCGAGGCGACGCGCGCGCAGTGGTTGCAGGCGCAGTCCGACCTCAAGCGGCAGGACGAACTGTCGCTCAGCGGCATGACGACCAAGCAATCCGCCGAGCAGGCCCGCACCGCGGTCAGCGCCTACGCGGCGCAACTGGAAGCGCGCCGACGCGAAGCCGATGCCGCGACCGCACAGGCGACGCAGGCGCAGGTCAATTTCGATTACACGGTCGTCAAGGCGCCGTTCGCGGGCGTGATCACCGCCAAGGCGGCGCAGGTCGGCGAGATCGTGTCCCCCTTGTCCGCCGGCGGCGGTTTCACGCGGACCGGCGTCGGCACCATCGTCGACATGGACTCGCTGGAAGTGGACGTCGACGTCAACGAGGCCTATATCGGGCAGGTCAAGGCCGACATGCCGGCCCAGGCGGTGCTGGATGCCTATCCCGACTGGCGCATCCCGGCGCATGTGATCGCGGTCGTCCCCTCGGCCGACCGCGGCAAGGCGACCGTGAAAGTGCGGGTCGCGCTCGAACAGAAGGATCAACGCGTCGTGCCCGACATGGGCGTGCGCGTGTCCTTCCTCGCCGCGAAAGACAGCGCGCAGACCGCGCCGCCGCCGGGCGTGCTGGTGCCGAAGTCGGCCGTCGTGCCGCGCGACGGCGCCGAGGTCGTGTTCGTCGTGAACGGCCAGACGGTGGCCCAGCGCAAGGTGCGCCAGGGCACGCCCGTCGGCGAACAGGCGGTGGTGCTCGACGGCGTGAAAGCCGGCGACACCGTCGTCCTCAATCCGCCCGACGCCCTGCGCGACGGCGGCGAGATCAAGCCGGCGGCTGGCAAGTGAAGCCGCTGGCGCGGGGACGGTCTGTCCCCGCTGGAAGTCCAGGAAACCGAATCGAGGAGTCACCGTGAGCAATCTGATCGAGATCCGTGACCTGTCCAAGGTCTACACCCGCGGCAAGCAGAAGGTGGAGGTGCTGCATCACATCGACCTCGACGTGCGCGAGGGCGAATTCCTGGCGCTGATGGGGCCGTCGGGCTCCGGCAAGACGACGCTGCTGAACCTGATCGGCGGACTGGACCAGCCCAGCGGCGGCAGCATCGCCATCGGCGGCGAGCGCATCGACCAACTCAGCTCCGCGGCGCTGGCGAAGTGGCGCGCGGCCCGGGTCGGCTTCGTGTTCCAGTTCTACAACCTGATGCCGACGCTCTCGGCGCAGCGCAACGTGGAACTGCCGCTGCTGCTGACCAAGCTGTCCTCGGCGGAGCGCCGCAAGCGTGCCGCGATCGCGCTGCAGCTGGTGGGGCTGTCGGACCGCGCCAGCCACAAGCCGACGGAACTCTCCGGCGGCCAGCAGCAGCGCGTGTCGATCGCGCGGGCGATCGTCTCCGACCCGACGCTGCTGGTTTGCGACGAACCCACCGGCGACCTGGACCGTCAATCGGCCGAGGACGTGCTGGCGCTGCTGCAGGCGCTCAATCGCGACCATGGCAAGACCATCGTGATGGTCACGCACGATCCGAAGGCCGCCGAGCGCGCCCGCCAGACGCTGCACCTGGACAAGGGCACGCTGGTCGAGCAGACCGTCTCCGCGACCGCCTGACGCCGCGGCGTCCGGGTCAAGTCCCAAGAAAGGGCTCGCCATGAAATACCTTCACCTCGTCTGGGCGGCGCTGTTCCGGCGCAAGCTCCGGACGGTGCTGACGCTGGTGTCCATCATCACCGCGTTCCTGCTGTTCGGGCTGCTGGACGCGGTCCGCACCTCCTTCGACCAGGCCGGCCAGTCGGCGAACGGCGCGTCGCGGCTGCAGACCGGCTCGCGGCTGTCGTTCATCCAGACGCTCCCGATGGCGCTGACGCAGCGCATCCAGGCCGTGGACGGCGCCAAGACCGTGACCTACGCGAACTGGTTCGGCGGCGCTTACCAGGATCCGCACAACCAGGTCGTGAGCTTCGCGGTCGCGCCCAACTACCTGGACGCCTATCCCGAAATGGTCGTGAGCGCGCAGGCGCGCCAGGCCTTCGCCTCGACGCGCATCGGCGTGCTGGTCGGCGAGCGCCTGGCCAAGCGCTTCAACTGGAAGGTCGGGGACAAGATCCCGCTGCAGTCGACCATCTTCCCCGATCGCAACGGCAGCAAGAACTGGCAGTTCGAGATCGTGGGCCTGATCGGGTCTGCGGACAAGAAGGCCGGCGGCTGGTACGACCAGCTGTTCCTGCTGAACTGGAAGTACTTCGACGACACGACGCCCTACAACCAGGGCCAGGTCGGTTGGTATGTGACGCGCGTGGCCGACGCCAACCAGGCGGACCGCGTGGCCAAGGCGATCGACGCGATCTCCGCCAACTCCGACCATGAAACCCGCACGCAGACCGAGCAGGCGGCGATGGCCTCCTGGATGAAGCAGATCGCGGACATCGGGCTGATCGTCAGCTCGATCATGGGCGCGGTGTTCTTCACGCTGCTCCTGCTGTCGGGCAACACCATGATGCAGGCGGTGCGCGAGCGCACCAGCGAGATCGCCGTGCTGAAGACGATCGGGTTCTCCGGGCACAGCGTGCTGGCGATGGTGCTGGCGGAATCGGTGCTGCTGCTGCTGATCGGGGGCGTGATCGGCCTCGGTCTGGCGAGCGTGATCGGCCCTGTCGTCAGCGCGGGCAGCGGCGGCGCGCTGAACCTGCCGGCGGCCGGGCTGCGCAGCTGGACGATGGGCGTCGGTTTCATGGTGCTGTTCGGCGTGATCGTCGGCGCGCTGCCGGCGCTGAACGCGATGCGGCTCAACATCACCGATGCGCTGGCGGGGAGGGCGTGATCATGAAGTTCCTGAAGAACCTGGGATTGATCGTGCTGCTGGCGCTCGTGCTGGCGGGCTGGGTGTTGCTGCCGTGGTTCGGCGCGGTCGGGGTGGCCGTCCTGCTGGCGCTGTGGATGCTGTTGACGCGGCGCGGCGCGCAGGCGCGTTCCGTGACCAGCGTCGGCGTGAGCACGTTGTCGCAGCGGATCGGCTCGTCGGCCGTGATCGTCGTGGGCATCGCGGGCGTCGTCGGCGTGCTGGTGGCGTTGCTCGCGATGGCCGAGGGCTACGCCGAGACGCTGCGCAAGTCTGGCAGCGAGGACACGGCCATCGTCCTGCGCGGTGGCTCGGCCGCGGAAGTGGCCTCCGTGATGACCCGCGACGACATCGTGCAGATCGCGCAGGCGCCCGGCGTGGCGAAGAGCGCCAAGGGCGAACCGCTGGCCTCGGCGGAGACGGTGGTCGCGGCCAATCTCCCCGTGAAGGGCACCAAGAGCGATGAAGAGGGCAGCGTCCAGGTCCGCGGCGTCGGCGACGAGGCCTTCGCGGTACGGCCGCAGGTCAAGATCGTCGCGGGCCGGAAGTTCCAGCCGGGACTGAAGGAAATGATCGTGGGCCAAGGCGCCGCCCGTCAGTTCGAAGGCCTGGAGCCCGGCAAGCAGATCCGCCTGGGCAGCCAGATGTGGACCGTGACAGGGGTGTTCGCGTCCGGCGATTCGATGGACTCGGAGCTGTGGGCTGATGCGCCCGTCGTCGCCGAGACCTACCGCCGTGGTGCGAGCCGCAATTCGGTGACGGTGAAGCTGACCGATGCGAACGCTTTCAAGGAGTTCAAGGCGGCCCTCGACGGCAATCCGCAGCTGAAGGTGGACACCTCGACGACGCTGGCATTCTTCTCGAAGCAGTCGGAGCAGATGACGAAGATCCTGCGCATCATCGGCATCGTGGTCGGCACCATCATGGCGATCGGCGCCATCTTCGGCGCGCTCAACACCATGTTCGCGGCGGTGGCGACGCGGGCGCGCGAGATCGCGACCTTGCGGGCGATCGGTTTTCCGGGACTGCCGGTGGTGGTGGCGGTGATGCTGGAAACGATGCTGCTGGCCGCGCTCGGGGGCGTCATCGGCGGCGCGGTCGCCTATCTGCTGTTCAACGGCCACGCGGCATCGACGATGAGCGCGGGCGCCGTGGGCAAGCTGAGCTTCGAGTTGCGCGTCTCGGGACAACTGCTGTGGGAGGGCCTGAAGTGGGCCTTGGCCATCGGCTTCATCGGGGGCCTGTTCCCCGCGGTGCGAGCGGCCAGCCTGCCGGTCACGACCGCGCTGCGCGAGCTCTGACAAGGAAACGCCGGCCCCGCGCTGGGAAGCGTCGGCCGGCGTGAAGCCGCCGATCTCAGTTGAATGCCGCCAGCATCCGCTCCAGCGCGATCATGAACGGCTGATGCATCAACGGCAGCGTCGCGACCAGGCCGACCAGCCCGATGCTGACGGTCAGCGGGAAACCGACCGAGAACACGTTCAGCTGCGGCGCCACGCGCGAGATGATGCCGAGCACGAGGTTGACGAACATCAGCATCGTGATCAGCGGCAGCGCAATCCACAGCCCCATGCGGAAGATCTCCGCGCCCCAGACCTGCGGCTGCGCGATGCGCAGGAAACGGAAGGGCTCCTCGCCCACCGGGAAGGCCTGGAAGCTCTCGACCAGCGAGTTGATCAGCATCAGGTGCCCGTTGATCGCGACAAACAGGAACGCCACCATCGAGCCCAGGAAGCGCGAGGTCGACGTGCCTTGGGAGCCGGTCGACGGATCGAAGAAGCCGGCGAAGTTCAGGCCCATCTGCAGGCCGATCAACTCGCCGGCGAATTCGAGCGCGGCGAACACGACCCGGACCGCGAAGCCCATGGCCAGCCCGATCAGCAACTGCTGTCCCGTCACGGCCAGCAGTTGCGGCAGCGAGTCGAGCGGGATCACCGGCATGGCCGGCAGCGAGGGCTGGGCCGCGACCGCGATGAACAGCGCCAGTCCGATGCGCACGCGCGCCGGCACCTGTCGCTGGCTGAAGACCGGCATCCCGGCGAACAACGCCAGCGTGCGGATGAACGGCCACAGGATCGGGCTGATCCAGGCGAGCAACTGCGCTTCGCTGAAGGAGATCATCGGGAATGAGGTGGCACCTGCCTCAGCCCAGCGCCTGCGGAATGCTCTGCAGCGTGCGCTGGATGTATTCGACCAGCGTGGTGATCATCCAGGGGCCGGCAACCGCGAGCACCAGCACCGCGGCGACGATCTTGGGCACGAACGACAGCGTCGATTCGTTGATCTGCGTCGCCGCCTGGAACACCGACACCAGCACGCCGACCGCCAGCACCGTCAGCAGGATGGGGGCCGCGACCATCAGCAGTACATACAGGCCTTGCTGGCCGACCGAGAAGACTTGTTGTGCGTCCATGGCTTGTCCTTGCTATCGCCTTGCAGGTTGCGTCGAGCGCCGCTACTGCGCGAACGACGCCGCCAGCGAGCCCAGCAGCAGGTTCCAGCCGTCCGCCAGCACGAACAGCATCAGCTTGAACGGGAGCGACACCAGCACCGGCGACAGCATCATCATGCCCAGGCTCATCAGCACGCTGGACACGATCATGTCGATGACCAGGAACGGGATGAAGATGAGGAACGCGATCTGGAACGCGGACTTCAACTCGCTCGTCACGAAGGCCGGCACCAGCACGCGGAAGGGCACGTTTTCCGGCGCGACGTTGGGTTCCAGCTTGGCCAGTCTGGCGAACAGCGCGACGTCCGATTGACGCGTCTGCTTCAGCATGAAGGCGCGCATCGGCACCTGTGCGCGGTCGAGTGCGACCTCGAAACCGATCTGCCCGGCCTGGTAGGGCTGGTAGGCCTCGGCGTAGACGCGGTCGAGCGTCGGGCTCATCACGAAGAAGGTCAGGAACAGCGACAGGCCGACGATCACCTGGTTCGGCGGTGCCGCCTGCGTGCCCAGCGCCTGGCGCAGCAGCGACAGCACGATCACGATCCGGGTGAAGCCGGTCATCATCAGCAGCACGGCCGGCAGGAAGCCCAGCGCGGTGAAGAACAGCAGCGTCTGGATCGGCACCGAATAGCTGTTGCCGCCCGCGCCCTGGCCGATGATCAGCGGCACGCTGGCGGGCGCGCCGCCTTGCTGCGCCCAGGCCGCTGCACCGAAGCCGCCGAGCGCGAGGACGCCGGCGATGCCGAGCGTTCGCCGCGACAGCCGCCGACGGAGCGGTTCGGGCGAGGCTGACGCGTGGGAGGTCGAAGCGGTCATGCGCCGTTCCCGATCAGGCCGAGGTACTGGAACCGGGGCCATCGGCGTGCCTGCCGCCCAGGCTGCGCTTGAGCAGCGAGGAGAACGACGGTTGCGCCGCCTGCAGCGCCGCGCCGGCGTCGGCCTGCGGCGGCATGACATGCAGCGTGCGGATCTGCTGGCCGGTGATGCCGAGCACCAGCCATTGGCGGTCCTCGTCCTGACCGACTTCGACGATCACGATGCGCTGGCTGGGCGCGATCACCAGCTGCGCGACGGTGCGCAGCTGTCCACCCATCGCGCTCCCGCCCAGCGGCGTGCGCTTGAGGAGCCACAACACGACCGGGATCAAGGCCAGGATGGCCAGGAACCAGAGGAGGGGGACGAGGCTGTTGTTCATGGCGACGAATTATGCGTCCCTGAAACGCATCAGCCCCACCGGAGTGGGGCTGAGGAGGGGTCAGGCCTTGCTGAGACGCCGCATCCGTTCGGACGGGGTCACGATGTCGGTGAGGCGGATGCCGAACTTGTCGTTCACGACCACGACCTCGCCCTGGGCGATCAGGTAGCCGTTGACCAGCACGTCCATCGGCTCGCCGGCCAGCGCGTCGAGCTCGACGACCGAGCCCTGCGCCAGCTGCAGGATGTTCTTGATCGGAATGCGGGTGCGGCCGAGTTCAACCGTGAGCTGGACGGGGATGTCCAGGATCATGTTGATGTCGCTGCCGGGCAGGTTGCCCGGCGTCGGCGAGAAGTTGGTGAAGGCCGCCGGCGCGACCTGTTCCGCCACCTGCTGCACTTCGGCCGCGACCTCGCTGCCGCCGCCGCCGGCTTCCGCCAGCGCCGCCGCCCATTCGGCGGCCATCGCGTCCTGTTCGTCCATCGGGGTGTTGTCAGCCATTGCGGGCTCCCAGCCAGCCGGCATCCGGGCCGGTCAGCATCTTGTCAATCTTGATCGAATACTTGCCGTTCGAGGTGCCGTAATGGCAGTCGAACACCGGCACGCCGTCCACCTTGGCCTGGATGATCTGCTCCAGGTCCAGCTCGATGAAGTCGCCCGGCTTGAAGGCCAGCAGCTGTTCCACCGTCGCGGGAGCCTTGGCCAGTTCCGCCACCAGTTCGACTTCAGCCGACTGGATCTGGTGCTTGAGCAGGTTGACCCAGCGACGGTCGGGTTCGCTCGAGTCGCCCTGCGTGGTGCTGTACAGCACGTCGCGGATGGGCTCCAGCGTCGAATACGGAATGCAGAAGTACACCGTGCCGCTGGTCTCGCCGATTTCCAGCGTGAACGACGTGGACACGATGATCTCGCTCGGCGTGGCGATGTTGGCGAACTGGGGTTGCATCTCCGAACGCTGGTATTCCAGCTCCAGCGGATAGATGCCCTTCCACGCCTTGGTGTATTCCTGGATGATCACTTCGACCAGGCGCAGGATCACGCGCTGCTCGGTGGCGGAGAAGTCCCGGCCTTCGATCCGCGTGTGGAACTTGCCGATGCCGCCGAACAGCGAGTCGATCACCGCGAACACCAGCGTCGGGTCGCAGACGATCAGTCCGCTGCCGCGCAGCGGCTTCACCGACACGATGTTGAAGTTGGTCGGCACCACGATCTCGCGCAGGAAGGCGCTGTACTTCTGCACCTTGATGCCGCCGATGGCGACTTCCGGGCTCTTGCGGATGAAGTTGAACAGCCCGATGCGGATGTTGCGCGCGAAGCGTTCGTTGATGATTTCCATCGTGGGCATGCGCCCACGGACGATCCGTTCCTGGCTGGCGAGGTTGTACTCGCGGATGCCGCCGGTCTGGACCTCTTCGGCCTCAAGCTTCTGGCTCTCGCCGGTGATGCCCTGCAGCAGGGCATCGACTTCGTCTTGCGACAGGATCTGCTGATTCATCGCGCGCTCCTTGCTGTGCGGCTCGTCACTGCACGATGAAGGTGGAGAACAGGACCTGGGTCACCGGGCTCTCGACCGCGCGCTTCTTCTTCTTTTTCTTCTTGGGCGCGGCCTCTTCGTCCTCGTCCTCGTCGTCGAGCTCGATGCCCATCGGGCGCACGGCCTCGCGACGGATTTCCTTCGCCAGCTTTTCCTTGCCTTCAGGGCTCAGGAGCTCCGCCGACGTCTTGTGCGACAGCACCAGCAGCACGTTGTTGCGGATCGCCGGCATGTAGGCCTTGAGCTGATCGGCGAACTTCGGGTCGTTCACTTCCAGCGTGAGGCCGATCTGCGCGAAGCGGTCGACCTCCTTGTCGGCCAGGTTCACGGTGAACGGGTCCAGCGGGACGAACGTGGGCGGCGTGCCGGGCTTGGCGTGGGCGGCGGCGGCGGGCTTTTCCTCGACGGCGCCTTCCTCGTCCTCGGCATGCGACTTCTTCTTCATCATCAGCAACGCGGCGACGCCCACCAGCACCACCACCAGGACGATGGCGACGATGATGATCAGCTTCTTCTTGCCGCCGCCCTTGACGGCGGCGTCGTTGCCTGCGGCGGCTGTGGCCATGGGCGCGGCGCGACGCTCCGACCGGCCGGCGGCGATCGCCCCGTCGTCGTCCGAGCCCTGACCGCGGGCACCCCGACGGCCGTTGCCGTTGGACGTGCCGTCGGCGGAACCGTCGCCACGATTCTGGCCGCTGGACTGCGACTGGGCGAACACCCCGCCGCCGCTCAGGGTCAAGCCCTGCGCCTGCAGCGCGGCCGCCAGATCCGGCAGGCTGCGCTCCAGCACCTCGCGGGTCGCGGCGTGCTGGGCGTGGAAGTTCACCTGCGCCTGCTGGCCGTCAAGCTGGATGTTGATCGCCACCGGCCCCATCTCGGTCGGATTGAGCTGGAGCTGCGCCTCGTGGATGCCGTCCTGGATCAGCAGGCTGACGCTGGCGGACAGTTCCGGCGCGAAGTCGGCGCTGTCCAGCGGCTGGCTGAGCGGGACGCTCGGGGCCTGGGTCGCGCTCGTGGCGTCGGCGCCGGAGGCCGCGGCAGTCGATCCGGTCTGCTGCGCCGCGGCGAGCAGCGCTTCGAAACTCGGCTGCGGGCCCTTGGCGGCGTCGCCCATGGAGATCTCGTGCGCGCCGCTGGAGGCGGCCTGCAGCGCGTCGGTCTGGGTGGCCTTGTCGGCGCCTTCGACCGCGCCGGCGGTGCCGGAGGCGGCCTGGCTCAGTTCACGCTGGAGCTGCTGGCGCTCCCGCAGGACGTCGCCAGCGGTCGCCTGCTTGCCGTGGGCATGGGCGCCGCCGGGCAGGGCGTCGGTCCCTGCCACGTCGCCCTCCGCCGTGCCGCCGTGCGGTTGAGTTTTGGTCTCGGCGGGCGCGTCGCCGCGCAACATCGCCAGGATCTGCTCGGCAGCGGTCGCACCGCTGTCTTTCGCTTCCTTGGCGGTCTTCTTGTCTTTGCCTTCGTCGTCCTTGGCCACGACGCGCTCGGCGTCCTTGCTGCTGGCGGCGTCGGCCCGGGCAGTGTCCGACGGATCGGTGGCATCGGCGGCATCAGCCACGTCCTTGGCGTCGCCGGCAGAGGCCGGTTCCGACCTGGTGGCGCGGGTCGGGGTCTTGGCGTCCTCGGCCTTGTTCGCGCTGTTGCGCGCGGCGGCATTGCGCGCGGCGAGCTTGTTCTCGTCCTTCGCGGCGCTGTTTTCAGGCGCGCGCGCGGGCGGCGACGCGGGCTTCGGCGGCTGCGCCGATTCCTGGCGCTGCGCCTGCTGCTGGGCTTCCAACTGCCGGGACTGCTGCTGCGACTGCATCTGCTGGTTCGCCAGCTGCTGCGATTGCAGTTTCGCCATGGCCGTCTTGGCCGATTGCGCCGACTGGTCCTGCAGCTGCTGATTGCTCTGGCTCAGCAGTCGGGAAAAGTCCGTGGCCGCGCCATCCTTGCGGCCGGCGTAGGCGGGGTTGTTCGCGCCGAGCCCGCCGAGGGCGCCCGGCATCGGGGTCGTGTTCTGGATCTGCGTCATGGCGAGGGAGGTTCCGGGTGGACCGGGCCGCGATCAGGCGACCAGCCGGGACATCGGGTTGCCGCCGCGCGAGGCGGCGCGGGCGGCCTGTTCATCGGTGGCGCGCTGTTCCTGGCGCATCTGGCTGCGCAACGTTTCGGCGCGGCGGCGTTCGATCAGCTTGCGCACCGAGGCGACGCGCAGTTCGCGTTCGCGCACCAGGTCGCGGGCGGCGGACAGGCGCTGGTCGGCGTAGTCGGCGATGCCGCCTTGCTGACCGATCGCCTGATCCAGGCGCTGGCCGAAGTTCTGATAGCAGCCCAGCAGCTGCACGGTCGTCCGTTGGGCGAATTCCTGCGACCAGCGGGTGCGGTAGTCCGTGCGGTACTGCGACAACTGGTCATGCTGATTGCGCGCCGCGTTCGCACGCGACTGCGCGTCCTGCAGATGACGCAGCGCTTCATCGCGCTCGGCCTCCGCGCGTTCGAGAAGAACGTTCAGGGCCTGCAGATTGGAACTACTCATGTCGATGACCTCGCTTTACGGATGTCGGCAGCTATCACGCAAAGTTAAGTGTGGCGGTCAACTGATGAAGGCAATCGTTCAAAGAAGCGGGGGAATGCATGTCTTGTTGGAGCAACCGGTCCATGTCGCCGTGCAGGCGTACCGCCATGTCCAACTCGGGATCGTGGCCGGGCTGATAGGCGCCCAGCTGGATCAGGTCGCGCGCCTTGTTGTACTTCGCGAGCAGCTGACGGAAGCGGCGCGCCAGTTCGACGTGGCGCTTGTCGGCGACGCTCGTCATGACGCGCGAGATGGACCGTTCGACGTCGATGGCAGGGTAGTGCCCACTCTCCGCCAGTTCGCGGCTGAGCACGATGTGGCCGTCCAGGATGCCTCGGGCGGCATCCGCGATCGGATCTTGCTGGTCGTCGCCTTCGGACAGCACGGTATAGAAGGCGGTGATCGAGCCCTCGCCGGCCAGACCGTTGCCGCTGCGCTCCACCAGTTGCGGAAGCTTCGCGAAACAGGAAGGCGGATAGCCTTTGGTCGCCGGCGGTTCGCCGATTGCGAGGGCGATCTCGCGCTGCGCCATCGCGTAGCGGGTGAGCGAATCCATCAGCAGCAGCACGTGCTGGCCGCGGTCGCGGAAATGCTCGGCGATCGCGGTGGCGTAGGTGGCGCCCTGCATGCGCAGCAGCGGCGGCGCGTCGGCCGGCGCGGCGACGACGACGCTGCGGCGCAGGCCTTCCTCGCCGAGGATGTCCTCGATGAATTCCTTCACTTCGCGGCCGCGTTCGCCGATCAGGCCGACGACGATGACGTCCGCCTGGGTGTAGCGGGCCATCATGCCCAGCAGCACCGACTTGCCGACGCCAGTGCCGGCGAACAGGCCCAGGCGTTGGCCGCGGCCGACGGTCAGCAGCGAATTGATGGCGCGAACGCCGGTGTCCAGCGGGCGGCGGACCGGGTCGCGGTCCATGGCGTTGATCGGGCGGCGGACCATGGGTTCGTCGCGGATGTCGGCCAGCGGTCCGCGGCGATCGATCGGATGGCCTTGCGGATCGACCACGCGACCCAGCAGGCCGTCGCCCATCGGCAGATGCAGGCCGCGGTCTTCGTCGCGGCGCCAGGGGTGGCGCTCCTCGCCCAGCGCGGGGCCGTGCAGCGCGGCGGGGCGCGGCAGCACCATCGCGCCGCTGGCCAGGCCCTGGATCTCATCGGTCGGCATCAGGTAGGCGCGGTCGCCGGAGAAACCGACGACCTCCGCCGTGACCGGCCGCTGCCCGCGACGGGGCGACGCGGCAGTGGAGGGCATGTGGATCTCGCAGACCGACCCGACCGGCACCTTCACGCCGGTGGCTTCCAGCACCAGGCCGGCGACGCGCACCAGCTTGCCCTGAGGCTCGATCGGCGGCGCGTTGCCGGCGAAGGCCTGCAGGTCGTCGAAGTACTGGCGCCAGCGGTCGGTGCGCGCGCTCATGAGTCGCGGTCCTCAGGATGACCCTGATTGGCGCCGTGCGGCAGGCCGCCGTACTGGCTGGGCGTGGGGTCGGTGCGGAAGTCCAGGCGCGAATCCCGCGCCACATCGGACGCGCTGCGCCGGTCCTCCCAGACGGAACTCTGTCCGAGCGCGCCGACGGCCGATTGCCAGCGAGCCGGCAGCGAGGCGTCGACGCTGCAGATGTCGGCGTCGACCTTGACGCCGCCGCGGGCGATCGAGGGATCCGGAATGACCTGGGCCTCGCGGGCGCGCAGTTCCTGGCCGGCGCCGTCCAGCACCAGCGGGAGGTCGTCGGGGTGCACGCGTACGCGCACGTGACGGGCGTTGATCAGCAGCGCCTCGACGGCGTCGTGCGCCACCCTGGAGACGAGTTCGGGCGCAGTCTCCAGCTCATTGCGGACGACCTGGCGGGCCAGTTCGACGGCGGTGCGGGCCAGCGCCTCGGCCATGTCCTGCTCCATCGCGGAGAGATCCTGATCGAAGCTCGCGACCAACTGGCCCACCTGGGCGCTGATCTGCTTGGCAAAGCTCTGCTTGAAGGCATCCAGCGCGGCCATGCCGTCGCGGTAGCCGTCCTGGTAGCCGGCCTGCCGGGCCTGGTGCACCAGTTCTTCGATGCTGGGGCCGGGCGGGGGCGGCGGGGGCGGCGGTTCGACCGGGGCAGGCGCGGTGACGGCAGGGCGGCGCGGCGCGGCGCCGCCGTCGAGCGCGCCAGGATTCCACGCGGCGAAGCCTGACAGCTCCTCGCGCGGAATGATGCGGCCATAGGTGCTGCCGCGCTGCTGATCGCCGTCGGCGCGCGGCGGGGGCGGAACTTGGCGGGGAGGGCGGGTGACCATCGTTGCGGGTGTCCGTCGGCGGAAAGGTCGACCAGCGTATTACAGGAACTGGTCGTCGCCGCCGCCGGCGAGCACGATCTGGCCTTCGTCGACGAGGCGACGGACGACCTTGAGGATTTCCTTCTGCTCGGCCTCGACCTCGGACAGGCGGACCGGGCCGCGCGAATCCAGGTCCTCGCGCAGCGTCTCGGCCGCGCGGGAGGACATGTTGCGGAAGATTTTCTCGCGCAGCTCCGGACCCGCCCCCTTGAGCGCGACGATGAGCGATTCCGACTGCACTTCCTTGAGGATGGCCTGGATGCCGCGGTCGTCGATCTTGTCCACGTCGTCGAACGTGAACATGTTGTCCATGATCTTCTGTGCCAGGTCGGAGTCGGCCTCACGGATGTAGTCCAGCACCGACGCCTCGACGCTGGTACCCATCATGTTGATGATCTCGGCCGCCGTCTTGACGCCGCCGAGGTTGGATTTCTTCATGCGCTCGCCGCCGGCCAGGATCTGGCCCATGACCTCGTTGAGGTCCTTCAGTGCCATCGGCTGGATGCCGTCCAGCGTGGCGATGCGGATCAGCACCTCATTGCGCTGGCGCTCGGTGAAGACGCGCAGCACCGAACTGCTCTGGTCGAAGTCCAGGTGCGACAGGATGGCGGCGACGATCTGCGGGTGTTCGTTGCGCAGCAGTTCCGCGACCGAGCCCGGGTCCATCCACTTCAGCGATTCGATCGAGGACACGTCCGAGCCCTGCAGGATCCGGTCCAGCAGCAGATTGGCCTTGTCCTCGCCCAGCGCCTTGCGCAGCACCGAGCGGACGTACTCGTCGGTGTCGCTGACCAGGGTGCTCTGGGTCTCGGCGACCAGGTCGAACTTGTCCAGCACGCGCTCGACGCGCTCGCGCGGCACGACCTTCATCTTGGCGATGGTCTCGCCGAGCTTCTGCACTTCCTTGGGCGCGAGGTGCTTGAACACCTCGGAGGCTTCCTCCTCGCCCAGCGACATCAGCAGGATGGCTGCGTCTTCTACGCCTTTGTCGTCCATGGTGGTGTCTCGCGTGTCTCGCTATCGGTCCGGGTGCTCGTGCCTGATCGGCGGGGCTCAGCGGCGGCCGCCGGCGGGAGCGGCCGTTTCCAGCTCCTCGCCGTTGACCCAGGCGCGCATGATGTTGGCCACGGCGATCGGGTTCTCCTTGGCCAGCAGGCGGGCGCGTTCCAGCTTGTCGTTGGAGATCGGCGCTTCCAGGGCCGGCAGGCCGCCGGGACCGCGCGGGCCGCCGAGCGCCAGCTGTTCGTCCTCGACCACGCTGAGGGCATTGCTGCTGGCAGTGTCGTCCTTCTGTTCGGCCGGCGGCGGGAAAGCCGCCTTGAGAGCAGGGCGAACCAGCCCGAACACGGCGATCAGCGCGACCAGCACCAGGGCGGCGGGCACGGCGAAGTCGCGGGCGACGTCGCGCAGCCACGGTTGCTGCCACAGCGGCACGTCGGCGTTCTCGATCTTGTCCGACACGAACGGGGTGCTGATGACCTTGATCGAATCGCCGCGTTCCTGCGAGAAGCCCAGCGCTTCCTTGACCAGCGAGTCCAGCTTCTGGAGCTCGTTCTCGGACAGCGGCTGGCTGGAGGTCTTGCCGTTCTTGTCGGTGACGGTCTTCTGGTTGACCACGACGGCGGCGTTCAGGCGACGGATCTGGCCGATCGCGTTGCGCGTGACGCGCACGGTGCGGTCGAGTTCGAACTGTGTGTCGTTGTTGCGGCGCAGGTTCTGCGTGCCGCCGGATTGGCCGGCCGGCTGCAGCTGCTGGGCCTGGCCGTTGATCGGCGCGGCAGCCTGCGGCGGGACCTGGTTGGTGGTTGCGCCGGGAACGCCGGTGGGCACGCCGGCGCTGCCGCCGGATTGCTCCTCGGAGGTGAGGCGGCGCACGCTGCTCTGCGTGTTCGGGCCCTGGTTGGGCTTGTATTCCTCGGCGGTGGATTCGACCTGGTTGAAGTCGACGTCGGCAGTGACCGTCGAGCGCAGGTTGTCGCGGCCGACCACCGGCTCCAGCAGTTCCGCCACCCGCTTGTTCAGATTGGCTTCGATCTGCTGCTTGTACTGCAGCTGCTGACTGTCCAGACCGATGGCGTTGCCGTCCGGGTTCTGGGAGAGCAGGGCGCCGGTGCTGTCAAGCACGCTGACGGCCTTGGGGTTCAGTTCCGGCACCGACGAGGACACCAGATGCACGATGCCGGCGATCTGCGCGCGGTCCAGCGTGCGACCGCCGCGCAGCGTCAGCATGACGGAGGCGCTGGGCTTCTGCTGTTCGCGGAAGAAGCCGTTCTGCTGCGGCATGGCCAGGTGGACGCGCGCGTCGGCGACGTCAGCCATGGCAGTGATGGTGCGGGTGAGCTCGCCTTCGAGCGCGCGCTGGAAGTTCAGCCGCTCGTTGAAGGCGGTCTGGCCGATGGACTGCTTGTCCATCAGCTCGAAACCGACGACGCCGCCCTTGGGCAGGCCGGCCGACGCCAGCTTCATGCGCAGGTCGTAGACCTGGTTGGCGGGCACCATGATGACGCCGCCCGGGTCGTTGCGGTAGGGGACGTTCATCTGCGACAGCTGCGCGATGACGGCGCCGCCGTCCTTGTCGGACAGGCCGGAGAACAGCGGGCGGTAGTCCGGCTTGGCGGTCATCATAGACATCGCCACGATGACCGCCAGCAGCGCGGCCACGCCGCCGCCCAGCATCATCTTGCTCTTCGCAGGCATGGCCGCGAGGCGTGCGGGCAGGCCGGCCGGTTTGGCGGTCTGTTGCACCTCGGGGAGTCCGGCGGCGGGGCTGCTCAGGGCGTTGTCCATGGGATGTGCGTGTACGGCTGGTGTCGAACGGAGTGCCCAGGCGGACGCCTCGACACAGGACTGGATTATTTCGACGCACGCCCTCAAGAATGGTGGGAACAGGCCGAAGAAGGCCCCCCAGTTCGGAGCTATGGGCACCACGGGGATCCGTACGATGCGTTCCGTGGACCTGAAACTCAAACCCTTCGACTTCGCCAACGCGGTGGCACGCGCCGGGCTGACCCCCCAAGGTCAGCCGGTGGCCAAGGCCGCGTCAGGCGGTGCGAGCTTCGCGGATGCGATGAGCTCGGCGTTGAAGTCCGTGAGCACGCAGCAGAACGAAGCCTCTCGTTTGCAGCGGGAGGTTCAGCTGGACAACCCCACCGTCAGCCTCGAAGAAACCATGGTCGCCATGCAAAAGGCGCAGATCGGTTTCCAGGCGACGCTGCAGGTGCGCAACCGGCTCGTCTCCGCCTATTCGGAAATCATGAACATGCAGGTGTGAGATCGAATCACAGACGAAAAAGCCGCCTCTCGGGCGGCTTTGTTCATTCTGCGATACGTGGTCTCAGAGGCTTCGCCGCATCAACCGTTCCCGCTTCTGCGCCTGGTCGATGAAGATCTGCAGCGCGCGGGCCGCCGTGGGCGCCAGCGAGACGAACGCGCAGCCGGCATGGTGCGGCGCGCCTTGATCGCTGCCCGACATGTGCTGGATCCTCAGCAGCGTGGTGAAGCTGACTTCGCGTTCCAGTTCCAGCGTGCCGCTGATCTCCGCACCCGCTTGCGGGACCGGGACCACGTTCGCCGGCCATTGCAGCGCGACGCCGCCGGCGCTCACGTTCATGACGCGCAGACGCGGCAGGTCCGGATCGGACAGCTTCAGCGCCGGGTAGAGCTGCCCGGCCGACGCCACCCGGTAGGCCTGACGGCGCTGGAAGCGGTACAGGCGCAGCGGGACCGGCGAGCGCAGCACCTCCGCGCCGTCGCCGCGGATGGCCACGAGGCCGGACACGTCGAACTGCAGCTTGATCTTGTCCAGGAAGGCGGTCGCCACGAGTTCGTCGCTGGCCAGCACCGGCGCGAGCGTGTCGCCGAGCTGCGGAGCTTCCATCGTCAGCATCCCATGCGGCGTGTCCAGGGCGCGCAGCACCGTGTGGATCGCTTCGCCGTCCGGCGTCGAGAGCTGGATGCGCGCCTGCGACTGCAGCAGTTCGCGCAGCCAGTTCATGATCTCGCCGGGCGCGTCCATCCGGAAATCGGTGTCCGCGGCGTCGGGGGGACTCGGGGATAGCTTCAGGTCGCGCAAGGCCAGCATCCGGCAGCATTCGTTGGGAAAATTCTCTCGCATCCCCAAGGCAAACGCCGCGCCAACCCCATCCGTTCAAGGGGCCGGTCGCGGCGCTGTCGTGAACCCGGAAGCGGGTCGCGTGACCGATGTCGCGAATCCGCGGGGCGGTCGGACGAGGGATGGATCAGTGCGCTGATCAGTGGACCGTCTTTGACTTGCCCTTCATCAGCTGGTCCAGGTCTTCCAGCCACGGCTCGGCCAGGTGGCGGATCTCCGCGTCGTTGACCAGGATGCGCTGCATGATGCGCGTTTTCAGCTGCGCTTCGTCAGGGCCGAGGTTCTGGCTGGAAGCCGCATGCTTGAGCTGCGAGATCAGCAGCACGCAGGCGCCTTCGAGCTTCACCACTTCGTCCCAGTTGCCCGAACGGGCGGCGCTCAGCATGTCGGCGCTGGCTTGTTCGATGGCTTCGTAGTAGCTCAACAGTTGGGTGCTCATGAGGCGATCCGGGGTCGGGGCGGCGTGGGCGGCGGAGGTCTGGGGCTTGGCGGTGTACTTGGACATGGAACTTCTCAAGTCGTCAGGCTGAAGGGTGGCGTCCGGGGCTCAGGCCGCGGCGCGTTGGTCGGCGGTGGCCGGGGCGATGCTGGCCCAGGCTTCCTTGATCGGCTGCAGCAGCTTCACGCATTCCTCGATCGCCGCGTCGTCGCTGCGCAGGTTGGCGTAGGTCAGCCGGGTGCAGATGTAGGCATACAGGTCGCGCAGGTCCAGGGCCAGCTCGCCCGATTCCAGGTTGAGGGCCGCCTTCAGGCCTTCGTCCAGGATACGGACCGCGCGGCTCAGGGTGCGGTTCTTCACTTCGACATTGGCGGCGCGGATCGCGCCGATGGCTTGCGTCATCGAATCGAACGCGCCGTCCAGCAGCAGGCTCACCAGACGATGCGGCGAGGCCGTCATCACGTCCGTTTCCACGCCCACACGGTTGTACATGCTGCTGGCGCGTTGACCGTGGGAGGCGAAGGGAGAGGAGTTGCCGTACATGATGTGTTGCTGCGGAGTGCTGAAGTGCTTGAATCAGTTTTCGGCCCCCGCTGGCTCAACTTGAGCCTCCCCCGTGTCGAATTTGTCTCGAAATTCTGCTCGTGTGAAGAAAAAGGAAAGCCTCCGTGAGGAGGCTTGTCGGTGCTCTTTTCGAAGCGCCGGAGAAGGGCGGTGGCGACGATCTTGTTCCGATCGCGACCGCGGTCGCGGCGTCAACTGCTGCTGCTGATCATGCTGGTGATCTTGCTGACGTAACTCTGCAGGTCGTTGAGCTTGGCCATCTGCGTGTCCAGCGCCGTGTACTGCGCGCGCAGGCGCTTCTCGTAGGCGGCGGAACGGTCGTTGAGCTCGTCGGTGCGTTTGCCGTTGGCGGTCACGCGCGATTGCAGGCCGGTGGTCCGGGTCGTGATCGAGCCGTCGAAACCGGTGACCTGGTCGGCAAAGCCACGCCAGCGTGTGGCGAGGCCGTTGTTGTTCGCATCGTTCGTGTCGACGCCCATGAACAGGTTCTTCAAGTCGCTCATGTTGCCGAGTGCGCTGGTCAACTTGGTGTCGGTGACCTTCATCGTGCCGTCGGCGGCGACGTCGATGCCGATGTCCGATAGCCGTCCGAACTGGCCGCCCAGCGTGCTGCCGGACGCCGTGATGTTGCGCAGCTGGCTTTGCAGGCCCACGGCGGTGCTGTCGCCCTGGAGCGCGCCGGCGGTTTTGTTGGCTTCGTCGTACTTGGTGTCGTTGCGCATCAAGGTCATGAGGCTGTTGTACGACGTGACGAAGTCGTTGATGACCTTCTTGACGCTGTCCTTGTCCTGGCCGACGGTGATGGTCGACTGGATGGGAGTGTTCTTCGTGGGGTCGTCGGGATTCGCGGGATCCTTGGTGCCACCCTTGAGCAGGTTGATGGTCAGGCCGTCGACGGCGCCTTCAATGTTGTTGGAGGCGGAACTGATCGCCAGGCCGTTGACCGTGAGGTTGGCGTTCATGGCCGCCGTGTTCTGGGTCATCGACCTGATCGAGGACGTCGGGTCGTAGGCGAGCGCGGACAGGCCGCTCGCATCTGACCCATTGCCGTCGTCATCGGCGGTGGTGATGCGAAAGCCGTTGGCCTCGCCAGTGTCCTTGGAGCGGATCACCAGGCGCTGCCCGTTGGCGTCGGTCACGACCGAGGCGAGCACGCCCGCGCCGGAGCCGTTGATCTTGTCGCGGATGCTGGACAGCGTGTCGGTGGCCGAGATGGAGACGCTCACCGGCGTCGCGCCGTTCTTGCCGGTGAAAGTCGAGTTGTTCGAGCTCCACTGGCCCAGTTCGATGGTCATCGAGCCCGAACCGACGGTCGCGTTGGTCGCGAAGGCGTTGCTCGACAGCGATTGCGGCGAGGCCAGATTGGTCACGCTGAGCGCGTACGAGCCCGCGCCCGAACCGGCGCCCGCGATCACCGTGGCCATCGAGGTGTCGGACGACATGGCGGTGAGCGCCGCCCAGGTCGACGGGTTGGCCAGTTTGGCGGCTGCGTCGCGCATTGCGCTGAAGGCGCTCTTGATCTTCCCGTACTCGGAGATCTGCGTCTTGATCGTGTCGGTGCGCTTCTGGAGATCGACGATCGGCTGCTGCTCGAGCGAGACCAGCTTCGTGACGATGCTCTCGACGTCCAGGCCGCTGCCCAGACCGGCGGAAGTGATGGATGCCATCGTTCTTGCTCCCTGTGACCCTGATCACTGTGGCCCGGCTCCCCTCGCGGAAGTCCCAAGCGCAACAGGGCCCCGCGTGTGTCGCGTGAGGCCCTGTCCTGCTTATCGGCGCCCTTGGCACCGACTTTAGGACGGTGACCCGGGGGATTGATTGCGTTTTTCTATCAGCCCTTGAGCAGCGACAGCACCTGCTGCGGCAGTTGGTTCGCCTGGGCGACCATCGCGTTGCCGGCCTGCTGCAGGATCTGCGCGCGGCTCAGGTTGGACGTTTCGACCGCGAAGTCGGCGTCCATGATCCGGCTGCGGGCGGCGGTCTGGTTCTCGTACGCCACCTGCAGGTTGGAGATCACGGCGTCGAAGCGGTTCTGCGTGGCGCCGAGCGTCGCGCGGTTGCTGTTGACCGTATCCAGCGCGGCGTCGATGTTGGCAACGACGGTCGCAATCGCGCCGGCGTCTGCCGTGCGGTCGATGACCGCGCGATCTGTGCCGTTGGCATCGGTACCGGCCACGCTCGTGATGGACGGGTCGCGACTCATATTCGGCGTGGTCACCGAAATTTCATCGTTGGACGTCGTGTTCGGCCCGACTTGGAAGACCTGGGGCAGGTCGGCATCGGCACCGAGAATGTACTTGCCGTTGAAGGTCGTTCCCGCGGTGACGCGCTGGATTTCCTTGGCGAGTTCACCGAATTCCTTGTCCAGCGAATCCTTGTCGCTGTCCGCGTTGGTCGCGTTACGCGCCTGGATGGCGAGTTCGCGCATCCGCTGCAGCGAATCGGCGACCTTGCCCAGCGCGCCTTCGGCGGTCTGCGACAGCGAAATGCCGTCGTTGGCATTGCGCATCGCCACCGTCATGCCGCGCGCTTGCGAGTTCATGCGTTCGGCGATCGCGAGGCCGGCGGCGTCGTCCTTCGCGGAGTTCACCCGCAGGCCCGACGACAGGCGCTGCATCGAAGTCGCCAGCGACGACTGCGACGAGTTCAGATTGCGTTGCGCGTTCAGCGAGGCAATATTGGTGTTGATGGTCTGTGGCATTGATGCACTCCTGCGGAGATCCTGTCCTGGCTGCGATCCCGGTTAGGTGGGTCGGTTCCCGACCGCACCTGCGGATCCTCGCTGCGCCATCGCAGTCATTGTTTGGATCTGCCGGTTGGACCGGTGGTCGAGCGGTACTGCCTGCTCGATGGTTCCCATTGTGCGAAACGTGCTCCAACGCCGATTGGCTGATTAACGGGCGGAAAACCGGCCTTTAAACACCAATAAAAGAAGGCCCCGCATCGGTCCCCTGGGGGGCGATGCGGAGCCTTTGGAGGCCCGGCGCGAAGGCCGGTGCTTGAGGAGTCAACCGTTGGAAGAGGGATCAGCTGCGCAACAGCGAGAGCACCTGCTGCGGGAGTTGGTTGGCCTGCGCCACCATCGTGTTGCCGGCCTGCTGCAGGATCTGCGCGCGGCTCAGGTTGGCGGTTTCCGCGGCGAAATCGGCATCCATGATGCGGCTGCGGGCGGCGGTCTGGTTCTCCACCGAGACCGACAGGTTGGAGATGATCGCGTCGAAGCGGTTCTGCGAAGCGCCCAGGATGGCGCGCTGGCCGCTGACCGTGGTGATGGCCGCGTCGATGTTGTCGATGACGGTCTTGAGCGAGTCGGGCGTCGAGGCGTTGTCGATCGTGCCACCGGTGACGGCGGTGATCGTCGCGTCGTTGGTCATGTTGTTGGTGATCACGTCGACCGAGTCGTTGGCGCTGGTGTTGGCGCCGATCTGGAAGGTCTGCGTGCCGGCGTCGTCGCCCAGGATGGACTTGCCGTTGAAGGTGGTGCCGCCGATGACGCGACCGATTTCCTGGCCCAGCTGCGCGTATTCCTTGCCGATCGAGTCGAGGTCGGACGTCGTGTTCGTCGCGTTGCGGGCCTGGACCGCCAGTTCACGCATGCGTTGCAGCGAATCACCCACCTTGGACAACGCGCCTTCAGCCGTCTGCGCCAGGGAGATGCCGTCGTTGGCGTTGCGCATCGCGACGTTCATGCCGCGGACTTGGGCATTCATGCGCTCGGCGATCGCCAGGCCGGCGGCATCATCCTTGGCCGAGTTGACGCGCAGTCCGGAGGACAGGCGCTGCATCGACACCGACAGCGATGACTGCGAGGACGAGAGGTTGCGCTGAGCGTTGAGCGATTGCAGGTTGGTGTTGATGATCTGAGCCATGATTCATTCCTTCAAGTTTCAAAGACCTTTTGGCGGTCTCGGCGGACGGTTGAATAATCGTCCGACTGAGCCGGACCACGTGGTCCTTGCTGTTGAATTGCGGACCCGTTGATGCAGTTATCGGGCCGCGCAGGAATGGACTTGAGGCCTTCTTGGAAAGAAAGCTTGTAACGCCCCATGGCGGGCGTGAAGTAGTGGCGGGGAGCCACTTTGGGCGAGCACTTGCTGCGCCCCTGCGGAGGCCTTACCAGCCCTTTTCGCGCTGCTTCTGTAGGCGGCTTGGAGGCAATGAAAGACGCAAGCCTTCGTCAGGCCAAGCGCGGGCTCTCCACGGGGCATGGGGCCTCGCGTCCGCGAACCCCAAGCCCCATTCCGACCCCACCCTCGCTCGTTGACTTCTCTTTCACCACCACTCGGGCGTGATGGGGAAAGAGAAGGGGACCACGTCCCCTTCGAGGATCCTGGCAACCGCGGACGTCGGGACGTCGACGGTTGCCTCTTCCTTCTTCTATTAGCGCAGCAGGGCCAGCACTTGCTGGGGAGCCTGGTTGGCCTGGGCGATCATCGCGTTGCCGGCCTGTTGCAGGATCTGCGCACGGCTCAGGTTGGCAGTTTCCGAGGCGAAGTCGGCGTCCATGATCCGGCTGCGGGCAGCGGTCTGGTTCTCGACGGAGATCTGCAGGTTCGACACGATGGCGTCGAAGCGGTTCTGCGAGGCACCCAGCTTGGAACGCTCGGTCGACACCGAGGTGATCGCCTTGTCGATGTTGTCGATGATGGTCTTCAGGTCGTCGGTCGACGAGCCGTTGGTGATCGCACCACCCGTGACGTCAGTGATCGCGGCTTGGCCGGTCATGTCGGTCGTGACCACGTCGACGGAGTCGTTGGTCGTGGTGTTGGCACCGATCTGGAAGGTCTGCGTGCCTGCGTCGCCGGCCAGGATGGCGCGGCCGTTGAAGGTCGTGCCGCCGAGGACGCGGGTGATTTCCGAGCCCAGCTGGCTGTATTCCTGACCGATCGAGTCCAGGTCGGACGTCGTGTTGGTCGCGTTGCGGGCCTGCACCGCCAGTTCACGCATACGCTGCAGCGAGTCGCCCACCTTGGACAGCGCGCCTTCAGCCGTCTGCGACAGCGAGATGCCGTCGTTGGCATTGCGCTGAGCAACGTTCATGCCTCGGACTTGCGAGTTCATGCGGTCGGCGATGGCCAGGCCGGCGGCGTCGTCCTTGGCGGAGTTCACGCGCAGACCCGAGGACAGGCGCTGCATCGAGATCGCCAGCGACGATTGGCTGGTGGAGGTGTTGCGCTGAGCGTTTTGCGACAGCAGGTTGGTGTTGATGATCTGGGCCATGATTGCTCCTAACAGCTATACGTAAATACCGGCAAAAGCGCCGAACCACACATGAGCGCCTGAGTCCTCCGATCCTCCAGCCCGCCGTGAGGCGAACCGGCCGAGGATCTCGGATGCTCCTGCTGAACCGCCCGGGCCATTTCCCGGTTCGGTCCCAGTCCGACGCTAGTCAACCGTTGCCGTCCCACCCCTCATCGGAAGCCAAGAACGTCAGGCCTTCTAACCGGACCACGTGCCGCCTGTCTGCTTCGACCTGCTAGCAAGACTGCTTGTCTTTGCTGGCTTGTCGCTGCGTTCAGCAGCCCCGTTGAGTTGGTTATCGGGACCCTCGACATAGAACTTGAGGGCAATTTGTCAAGACTTGTGATCTGTCGATAAGCGGGTCTTGCAACGCGTTGTTTGTCGTTTGACTTCGACCCGGACCGGTGCCCAGGTGTCGGTCTGGCGACGGACATGGGGGTATCTACGGCCTGAACGCGGCGGGATTGAGGGGGAATGCCGGCGCTTTTCGTGTGCTCGATCACGGGGGGCTCACCCTAAAGTGCTTCCTGGCGATGCTGACACGCGGGATCGCCTCATCCGCCACCTTCGCCGGGACCGGTCTCGGCCTGAGACCGGACTCGATCGACGAGTCCCAACGACCATGGAGAGGTCTATGCCACTGCAAGCGCAAACCGAGGCACGGTCCGCCGTGTCGATGATCGATGCGTCGATCGAGCAACAAATTCACGGCACGATCCGTCCGGGATCCAGCGAGGCCCGCCTCCTGCTGGCCCAGGCGCGCAACGCCGCCTATGCGCAGGCCGCGCAGGGTCGCATCGGCGACGGCGTTGCGCTGCTCTACAACGCGCTGGAAATGGCGCCGATGAGCGTCGACCTGCTGTCCGATGTCGGCGCGCTGCTGCTGGCCGCGGGCCAACTGAGCGATGCGGCGCTGTATGCGCACCGCGCGGTCGAGCTGTCGCCGCAACACGCGCCGTCCCTCTACACCCTGGGCTTCGCGCTGTCGGGTCTGGGCGAGGTGAAGGCCGCGATCGAAGTGTTGACCACCCTCAATCAAGGCCAGGCTCTTGAGATGCTGCGTCGCGATTCGCCGGAATTGATGGCGATCGTTGACTCCGAATTGCTACGCCTGCAAGCTGCCTGATCGACCGGCGATCCGCCGGCCGCGAGACAGCCTGACAGGCTGTCTCCCTGAAAAACCGCCGCCGAGCCCGCAACCACGGGCCTCGATCGGCGGTTTTCTCATTGGAGCCTGTCAGCGTGTAGGAATCAGGCTGACAAGGCGGTCGTCCCGCTCCCTAGCCTGTATCTGGTGTCCACCTGATGTTGCGTGAACGAGTGTTTCTTCAGAATTCATTCCATCGCAGCAACGCAACCCACCAGGAGCCACCAGATGAACAGCGACCAGATCCTTGCCGAGATCCGCGAAGCCAACCTGTCGTACGTGATGCTGGCTCAAAGCCTGATCCGTGCCGACCGCGAACAAGCGCTGTATCGCCTGGGCATCTCGGAAGAGACCGCGACGCTGCTGAATACGCTGAGCCCGGCTCAGATGATGAAGATGGCTTCCGGCAACACGCTGCTGTGCCGCTTCCGCATGGACGACGACCTGGTGTGGGGCCTGCTGACTTCGCACGGCAAGCCGGCTGCGAATGACAGCGTGTCGCGCCTGCATGCTTCCATCCTGATGGCCGGCCGCCACCAGGAAGCCGCGGCCTGATCCAGCAGATCCAGGCAACTGCCCCAGGCAGAGAAATTGCCGCCCGAGAACATCCGAAAACAACCGGAGCACCCCATGCGCACCAAGTCCATCCTGACCGAAGCCAAGCAGATCGATCGCGCGGTGACGCTGATCAAGCTGGGCGCGCGCCTGCAAGTGCTGGAATCGGAAACCGACCTGAGCTACGAGCGTTTGCTGCGCCTGTACAAGGAAGTCTCGGGCAAGAGCCCCAGCAAGGGCCAACTGCCGTTCTCGACGGACTGGTTCATGACCTGGCAGCCCAACATCCATGCCAGCCTGTTCCTCAATATCCACGAGTACCTGAACAAGGTCGCCGAGATGGACGAGATCGACGTCGTCATCAAGGCTTACCAGCTGTACCAGGAACAGACGGCGGCCCAGAACCTGGAGCAACTGCTGTCGGTGACCCGCGCGTGGCGCCTGGTGAAGTTCGTGGACAACGGGATGCTGACGATGACCAAGTGCAGCAAGTGCGGCGGCCACTTCGTGACCCACCCGCACGAGGTCGCCAAGCACTACGTCTGCGGCCTGTGCAACCCGCCGGCGCGCGCCGGCAAGGGCAAGGCCGCCGGCGGCATCCAGATGCACTGAGCGCATCGCTCCCGGACACGCCTGTCGAATGCTCACACGCTGGCGCAGCTGTCTGGTCGTCATCGCCCGCAATGAGGCGGCGACGATCACCCGGTTGTTGACCAGCGTTCGTCCTTTCGTGGACGACATGCTGGTGATGGACACCGGTTCTGCCGACGACACCGTCCATCTGTCAGAAGCCGCGGGCGCCCGGATCGCCCACTTTCCCTGGATCGATGATTTCGCCGCCGCGCGCAATGCCGCGCTCGACGCCGCCAGCGCCGACTGGCACGTCGTGCTCGACGCCGACGAATGGCTGATCGGGGAGGGCGGTGGTGGGGCGGCGCTTGCAGCGCTGCGCACCACCTCTCCCGAGTTCGTGGGCACCATCGCGCTCCAAGACCACTTCGACGGCGGCACTGCGCAATCGCGCCTCAGCCGAGTGCTGCCAGGACACGTCCGTTATGCCGGGCGCATTCACGAACAGCCTGTCCACGACCTGCCCCTCCGGGCGCTGGATGTCCAGGTCGGCCACGACGGATACCAGCCGGAGCGGCTTCACGTGAAGCAGGGGCGCAACGAGCGATTGCTGCGGGCCGCCATCGATGACGATCCTGCCAATCCGTATCTATGGTACCAGCTCGGTAAGGATTTCTCGGTCTATGAGCGCTTCGCGGATGCCGAAGCAGCGTTCGCGAATGCCTCCGATCGCTTGACCTCGTTGCCCCTGACGCCCGCATGGTGGAACGACCTCGTCGCGAGACGACTCTTCGGGTTCAAGTCGCTCAAGCGCCATGCCGACGGCATGGTCTTCGCAGAAACGCAATTGCAAAGATGTGCGGAGTCGCCGGACTTCTTCTTTGCGCTGGGCGATCTCCTGTTGGATTGGGCGGCGGATGAGCCGCAGCAAGCGGACGCCTTGATTCCGATGATCGAGGACGCCTGGCGTCGTTGCCTGGAAATCGGCGAGCGACCGGAGCAACCGGGCGCCGTCGAGGGGCGCGGGAGCCATCTGGCCGCCCACAACCTGGCGCTGGTGCTGGGCGCCACCGGGCGTCACGAGGAGGCGAGGGCCCTGCGCGAGGCGCGGTGATCCCTCAAAAAGCAGCGCCGGGATGGCGCTGATCTGGCATCTTGTAGGAATTAGGCTGACAAGCGCGTCGGCGCGCTCCCTAACCTGGAGATGGAAGCGACCTGATGTTGCTTGCGTGTCGGCATCTCTACAGTTCGTCTCACGCTGAAACGAAACGACATCAGCACCCAACACCCCAGGAGCCGAACGATGAACGCCGACCAAATCCTCGCCGAGATCCGCGAAGCCAACCTGTCGTACCTGATGCTGGCCCAGAGCCTGATCCGTGCCGACCGCGAGCAGGCGTTGTATCGTCTGGGCATCTCTGAAGACACCGCGACGCTGCTGACCACGCTGAGCGCCGCCCAGATGCTGAAGATCGCCTCTGGCAACACGCTGCTGTGCCGCTTCCGCATGGACGACGATCTGGTGTGGGGCCTGCTGACCTCGCACGGCAAGCCGGCCGCCAACGACAGCGTGTCGCGCCTGCATGCCTCCATCCTGATGGCCGGCCGCCATCAGGAAGCCGCCTGAGTCTTATCGACGCCACTCGCGTCGACTGAAGCTGAATCGACGCTCAACTGAAGCCGGAGACACCGACATGCGCACCAAGTCCATCCTGACCGAAGCCAAGCAGATCGATCGCGCCGTGACGCTGATCCACCTGGGCGCCCGTCTGCAGGTGCTGGAGTCGGAAACGGACCTGAGCTACGAGCGTCTGCTGCGCCTCTACAAGGAAGTCTCGGGCAAGAGCCCCAGCAAGGGGCAGCTGCCGTTCTCGACGGACTGGTTCATGACCTGGCAGCCCAACATCCATGCCAGCCTGTTCCTCAACATCCACGAGTACCTGAACAAGGTCGCCGAGATGGACGAGATCGATGTCGTCATCAAGGCCTACCAGCTGTACCAGGAACAGACCGCGGCCCAGAACCTGGAGCAACTGCTGTCGGTGACCCGCGCGTGGCGCCTGGTGAAGTTCGTGGACAACGGGATGCTGACGATGACCAAGTGCAGCAAGTGCGGCGGCCACTTCGTGACCCACCCGCACGAGGTCGCCAAGCACTACGTCTGCGGCCTGTGCAACCCTCCGGCCCGCGCCGGCAAGGGCAAGGCAGCCGGCGGCATCCAGATGCATTGAGGGCGCCGTCATGGCCGCCCGACTACCTCATACCGCTTCGGGGGACGCCCCCTCCGCGCTGCGCTGGCCGACCCTGGCACTGCTCAGCTGGGGTGCCTGTTTCGCCGTCTGGCGCCTATTCGGCCCCGACTGGCCCGCAGCGATCGTAGCTTCCGGGCTGGGGTTGATCCTGGCCGGGCTCCACCGCCAGACCTGGCGCCGCATGATCGTGGCCGCCGGATTCCCGATGGCCTTGCTGTTCACCGGCACCGACCTGCCGGCCTGGATCTGGCTGATTCCGCTGGCCGTGCTGGTGCTGGCCTATCCCCGCCGCGGATGGAGCGACGCCCCGCTGTTCCCGACTCCCCACGAGGCGCTGCGCGAGCTCCCCGAGCGCGTGAGGCTGCACGACGGCGCCCGCGTACTCGACGCCGGCTGCGGTCTAGGCGACGGATTGGTGGCCCTTCGCCGCGCTTATCCGGGCGTGCGGTTCGCGGGCATTGAATACAGTGGCTTCCTGTGGCTGCTGGCCCGCCTGCGTTGCCCCTGGGCCGACATCGCCCGCGGCGACCTGTGGGCCCAGTCGTGGCGCGAGACGGACCTGGTCTACCTGTTCCAGCGGCCCGAATCGATGCCGCGCGCGTTGGACAAGGCGCGCAGCGAGATGAGACCGGGCAGCTGGCTGGTCAGTCTGGACTTTCCGCTGCCGGGAGAACCCGTCTTCGCGCAGTTGGACACCGGCACCCGGCATCAGCTGTATGTCTACCGGGTGCGCGAACTCAAGGCCTGAGGAACCCATTTCATGTTTGTCATCATCGGTTGGCTGCTGGCCCTGGCCTGCATCTTCGGCGTGTTCATCGCGCACGGAGGCAACATCAGCGTGGTGCTGCACGCGCTGCCGTTCGAGATGACCACCATCTTCGGCGCGGCGATCGGCGGCATGCTCGCCACGAACCCGCCCAAGGTCATGAAGGCCACCATGAAGGGCCTGGGCGACTGCTTCAAGGGCAGCAAGTACACCAAGGCCCGCTACATGGAGCTGCTGGCGCTGCTGTACGACATCCTGCAGAAGGCCCGCAAGGAAGGCCTGATGTCCATCGAAAAGGACGTCGAGGATCCGCACAGCTCGCCGCTGTTCCAGAAATACCCGACGGTGGGCAACGACCACCATGTCACCGAGTTCATCACCGACTACCTGCGGATGATGGTGTCCGGCAACCTGAACGCGCACGAGATCGAGTCCCTGATGGACGCCGAGATCGACACCCACCACCACGAGGCCTTCCTCGCCGTGATCGCGCTGCAGCGACTGGCGGGCGGCCTGCCGGCCTTCGGCATCGTGGCTGCGGTGCTGGGCGTGGTGAACACCATGGGCTCGGTCGGTCAGCCGCCGGCGGTGCTGGGCGGGATGATCGGCTCGGCGCTGGTCGGCACGTTCCTGGGCATTCTGCTGGCCTACGCTTTCGCCGAGCCGCTGGCCGGCGCGCTCGAAGCCAAGGTCGACGAGGCCGGCAAGGAACTCCAGTGCATCAAGACCACGTTGCTGGCCTCGATGCAGGGCTACGCGCCGCAGGTGGCGATCGAATTCGGACGCAAGGTGCTGTACTCGACGGAACGCCCGACCTTCGCCGAGCTCGAAGGCCACGTGAAGAAGAAGTGAACGGAGTGAATCACCATGGCCGGTGACGCCAAGAAACTCCAGCCCATCATCATCAAGCGCGTCAAGAAGGGCGGCCATGCCGCCCACGGCGGCGCGTGGAAGATCGCGTACGCCGACTTCGTGACGGCGATGATGGCGTTCTTCCTGCTGATGTGGCTGCTCGGCTCGACGACCGAGGGCGACAAGAAGGGCATCGCGGACTATTTCGCCTCGCCGCTGAAGGTGGCGATGTTCGGCGGATCGGGTTCGGGCGACGCGTCGCACATCATCAAGGGCGGCGGTCAGGACCTGACGCGCCAGACCGGCCAGGTCAAGGCCGGCGACGTTCAATCCCCTCGCAAAACCATCAATCTGAAGGCGCTCAAGGAAGAGCAGCGCCGCGCGGAGCGCGTCCGCCTGCAGCAATTGAAGGACAAGGTCGAAAAAATCATTGCGGACAACCCCAAAATTGCCGCATTAGGTGGACAAATCCGACTCGATATGACACGCGAGGGCTTGCGTATCCAAATCGTGGACGAGAATAATCGTCCGATGTTTGATAGCGGCAGCGCGATGGTGAAGCCGTATATGCGCGAGTTGCTGCAGGAACTCGGCAACGTGTTGTCGGAAGTGCCCAACCGGCTGACGCTGGAAGGTCATACGGACGCACAGCCGTTTTCTGCGGGAGAGCGCGGATACAGCAACTGGGAACTGTCGGCGGACCGAGCCAATGCCTCGCGGCGCGAGCTGGTGGCGGGCGGTTTGCCGGATGCCCGGGTCCTTCGCGTGCAGGGGTTGGCGTCGAGCAAACTGCTCGACACGAAAGACCCCAAAGCCCAAGTCAATCGCCGCATCAGCATCATCGTGATGAATCGCGATGCCGAAGATGCGGTGCTGAAGAACCTGCCCGACGAGGACGAGGAAACTTCAGATCCTGCGGCCAGCGCGCCGCAGGTCTCAAGTGCCGCGTCCGCGAGCCGATAACGTTCCGAATCGAACAACGCCTTCCAGTCCCCTCAGAGGAACGCCATGAGCACTGACATGAAATTCTTGATCGTCGACGACTTCTCGACCATGCGCCGGATCGTGCGCGGTCTGTTGAAGGAGATCGGCTACAACAACGCCGAAGAGGCGGAAGACGGCGTCGAGGCATTGAGCATGCTGAAACAGGCGAAATACGATTTCGTCGTCAGCGACATCAACATGCCCAACATGAACGGCTTCGAGCTGCTCAAGGCGATCAAGGAAGACGCCACGCTGAAGCACCTGCCGGTGCTGATGGTGACGGCGGAAGCCCGCAAGGAAGACATCGTCCTGGCCGCGCAAAGCGGTGCGGCGGGCTACATCGTGAAGCCATTCACGAAGGCCACGCTGGAGGAAAAGGTCCTGAAGATCATGCAGAAGCTGGCCGCTGCGGCCTGACGCTGGGAGTCCCACCATGCAGATGGAAGAGCTGGCCAAACTGACCTCGCAATCCAACGAGCCGCTGACGGTCTCGCCCGAGGTGTTCCAACAGATCGGCACGATCACCCGCGTGCTGCACGACACGATGCAGCAACTGGGCGTGATGCCCAAGCTGCAGGTTGCGACCGACGGACTGCCGGACGCGCGCAGCCGCCTGACCTACATCGCCAACAAGACCGCCGATGCCGCCAACAAGGTGCTGAACTCGGTTGACCAGGCCAAGGCCGAGCACGCCAAGATCACCGAGGCCGCCAATGCGATGGCCCAGGCGATCACCGCGGACCCGGTTCGCGCGGTGGCGTCGGGCGCGGTGTTGAACTTCGTCAAGGAGGTCGAGTCTTCGACCACGAAGATCGACACGCACCTGACCGACATCATGCTGTCGCAGGACTTCCATGACCTGACCGGTCAGGTGGTTGCCAAGGTCGTGACGCTGGCCAACGATCTGGAAGATTCGCTGGTGAAGCTGCTTGTTTCGGTGGTCCCGCCGGAACAGCGCGAAAAGGTCGATCCGAGCATCCTGCAAGGTCCGGTCGTGAACCCGGAAGGCCGCGCCGACGTCGTGGCCAACCAGTCCGAAGTGGACGACCTGCTGGCCTCGCTGGGCTTCTGATCTCCCGGAGCCGGCCTAGCCGCATCGAAACCCGCGCCCTGGCGCGGGTTTTTTCATTTGGCGTTGTCTAGCGCCTCCGCCCCTCTTGTTGCAAGCGGCGCAACACGGGTGGGATGTGGGAGGTCTGGCACCGGGCCATCGCGGCCAGCGACGTCGAATCCAGGGTCCTATCCAGAAGGTGCAAACGGCGCGCGTAGGAGGCCCCTGAATCCTGAAGCGTTCTTGGGCAAACGGCCATGAGCGCGCGCAGGGGGACCGCATGGCGCCGCGCCCAGTTGGCTGCACGGCAATGCGTCAGAGGGGACGCGGCAGCTATGGCGGCGATTTCATCCGCTTGCAGATGGGGCTGATGGAGCGCCGCACGACGGAGTAAGGCCAGGACGTGTGGAGGCGTCTTAGTTGATGCGAAAAGTGTTGCTGCGCGCCGCACATCGGGGCGCCGGCCGGAGGAAGCAGCGGGTCGCGGCGCGTCGCACAGGATCTTGCCGCTCTGTGTCATTGCGTCGGCCCAGGCAGGGAGAGGCCCCAATGGATTGCCTCGCAGATCCACGCGGCGCCATGACCGATTGGACGGAAGGGGTGGGATTTCCGTCAGGCCCAAGTGAGAAAGGTTCAATTGATCGCTGTGCGAATTCAGGATGAGTGACACAGCCAAGGCGCGCTGCTCGTACTGGGCTCCCGGCGCGGCGCCCCACGCTTCGAGCTTGCGGCGCGAAGGGTCGTCTTCCGCAGGATCTCCATAGATTGCGCTCTGGGGGCCCCAGGCAGTGGGCACGGCGACCGGATTCATCGGCAGACTCCTCAAGGAAAAGGGTCTCAGTGGCAGGTATGCGACTGGAAGTCGCCGGTTTTCTCCTCCTTATCCGGCCAAGGCGAAACCCTCTCCGGCCGAACAATGGCGGGGCCACGGCATAGGGCCGTGACCCCACATGGCCGATTCAGACGCACAAGACCGCAACTTACCCGCCTCGCAGAAAAAGATCGAAAGGTCTCGCAAGGAAGGGCAAGTACCGCGCTCCCGTGACCTGCCGCATTTCGCGGTGATGGCCACGGGCGGCGCGTTGTTCGCGACGTCTACGCCGTACGCGGTGGACACCCTGCAGCGCATGCTGGAAGGCGCGCTGCGTTTCGATGCCGAACAGCTGCGCACCGCCGGCATGATGACCGAGCGCCTGTCGACGCTGACCTGGCAGGGGTTCATGCTGGGCCTGCCGGCGCTGATCATCCTGGCGATGGCCGCGATCGCAGCGCACATCGCCTCGGGCGGATGGAACTTCACGATGAAGCCGCTGGCGCCGAAGTTCTCCAACCTCAACCCGATCACCGGCATCGGCAAGCTGTTCCAGATGCAGAACCTCACCACGGCGCTGAAGGCCGTGGCGCTGTCGCTGGTACTGGGCATCGTCGGCGCGATGGCGCTGAAGGATCGCATGGCCGGCTTCATCGGGATCATGTCCGTGCCGCTGCCGTCGGCGCTGGCCTTCGCGGGCAAGCAGCTGATGGGCGGGCTGATGATGCTGGGGTTGTGCCTGGCGCTGTTCGCCGCCATCGACGTGCCGCTGCAGCGCTTCCAGTACCTCAAGCGGCTGAAGATGTCCCGCGAGGAAGCCAAGAACGAGATGAAGGAAGCCGAGGGCAACCTCGAGATGAAGCACAAGATGCGCGCCAAGGGCCGGGAGCTGGTCAAGCGTCGCATGCTGCAGGCGGTGCCCAAGGCCGACCTGGTCGTGATGAACCCGACCCACTATGCGGTCGCGATCGTCTACGACGAAACCAAGTTCGGCGCGCCGCGCGTGGTGGCGAAGGGCCTGGACCTGCTGGCGTTCAAGATCCGCGACATCGCCAAGGACAACAAGGTGCCCGTGCTGCAGGCGCCGGCGCTGGCCCGGGCCCTGTACGCCCACGCCGAGCTGGACCGTGAGATCCCCGGCGCGCTGTTCGGCGCCGTGGCGCAGGTGCTGGCGTACGTGTACCAGCTGAAGGCTGCGCTGAAGGGGCAGGGCGCCTCGCCGCAGGCCGTGCCGAACCCGCCGGTGCCGGACGAACTCGACCCGCACAAGAAGCCGGGCTGGAAGCCGCCGGAAGACGAACTGGACGACCAGTTCCCCGAAGGCAACCCCGCCTGATCGCCGGCTGGCCACGGCCCGATTTCGGGGGAGATTCCCCCCTTTATCCAGCTAAAGGAAACGAGACTCCCGCCGAACAATGGCGGGGCTCGACGGCAGTGTCGGGCGAGTGATCTTCCCCTCCGGCATCCAACAGGTTGAAGGCAGCACCGATGAACGAGCTGATGGCCCGTTTGCAGAACCTCCTCGGACCCCGCGCCGCCATCGTGCAGGCGCTCGGGGCGCCGATCGCCATCATGATCATCCTGTCGATGATGGTGCTGCCGCTGCCGGCCTTCGCCCTCGACCTGTTCTTCACCTTCAACATCGCCATGTCCATCATGGTGATGCTGGTGGCCTCGCAGATGGTGCGGCCGCTGGACTTCGCCGCCTTCCCGACCGTCCTGCTGATCACGACGCTGCTGCGCCTGTCGCTGAACGTCGCCTCCACCCGCGTGGTGCTGCTGGAAGGCCACACCGGCGCCGGCGCCGCGGGCAAGGTCATCGAGTCCTTCGGCCACTTCCTGATCGGCGGCAACTTCGCCGTCGGCCTGATCGTGTTCGCGATCCTGGTGGTCATCAACTTCATCGTGGTCACCAAGGGTGCCGAGCGGATCGCCGAAGTCGGCGCGCGTTTCACCCTGGACGCCATGCCCGGCAAGCAGATGGCGATCGACGCCGACCTGTCCGCCGGCCTGATCGACGAGAAGGAAGCCAAGCGCCGCCGTGCCGAACTGGGCGACGAAGCGGACTTCTTCGGCTCCATGGACGGTGCCTCGAAGTTCGTGCGCGGCGACGCGATCGCCGGCATCCTGATCCTTTTCATCAACATCATCGGCGGCTTCGTCATCGGCGTGGTCCAGCACGGGTTGTCCGCCGGCCAGGCCGCCGACAGCTACATCCTGCTGGCCGTCGGCGACGCGCTGGTGGCGCAGATCCCGGCGCTGCTGATCTCCGTCTCCTCCGCCCTGGTCGTGTCGCGCGTCGGCAAGGACAAGGACGTCGGCCAGATGATCGGCTCGCAGGTGTTCGGCTCGACCAAGGCCGTCGCCATCACCGCGGGTGTGGTCTTCATCCTGGGCCTGATCCCGGGCATGCCGCACCTGGTCTTCCTGATCATCGCCGGCGCCCTGGGCTACCTGGCGTACTGGCTGCGCACCAAGGAGCAGGCCAAGCAGGCCGCCGAATCCAAGAAGCCGGCCGCCGCCGTGCCGGGCGCGCCGAATCCGGACGCCGAAGCCTCCTGGGACGACGTCGTCGCCGTGGACACGCTGGGATTGGAAGTCGGCTACCGCCTGATCACGCTGGTCGACAAGTCGCGCGAAGGCGACCTGCTGAGCCGCATCAAGGGCGTACGCCGCAAGTTTGCGCAGGACATCGGTTTCCTGCCCCCGTCGGTGCACATCCGGGACAACCTGGAGCTGCGCCCCAGCCAGTACCGCGTGACGCTGCGCGGCGCGGTGATCGGGGAAGCGGAGGCCTACCCGGGCATGTGGCTCGCCATCAACCCCGGTCACGCCACGCAGAAGCTGATCGGGACGCCCACCACGGACCCTGCCTTCGGACTTCCGGCGGTCTGGGTCGAAGAGCGGCAACGGGATATGGCGCAAATGGCGGGCTTTACCGTCGTTGATTGCGCGACCGTGGTGGCCACTCATCTTTCACACTTGCTGCAAGTTCACGCGGCCCGGTTGTTGGGTCGAGTGGAAACCCAGCAGCTGGTGGATCACCTCACCAAGCAAGCGCCCCAACTCATCGAAGACGTGATTCCCAAGATGGTCAATGTCGCCGCCCTGCAACGAGTCCTCCAGTTCCTGCTGGAAGAGGGCGTGCACATCCGCGACATGCGTTCCATCGTGGAAAGCCTGGCCGAAAACGCCACGCAGACGACCGATCCCGCCGAGCTGGCCCGTCGCATCCGCATCCACATCGCTCCGGCGATCGTGCAGCAGATCTACGGTCCGGCCAAGGAGCTCGACGTCATCGCCCTCGATCCCGAGCTGGAACGTCTGGTCTCGCAGGCCCTGCACTCGCCTCACGGCGCGGCGCTGGATCCCGGTGTGGCCGACACGCTTGCAAGAAGTGCCGCGCAAACGGCGCAATCCCAAGAGGATCGCGGTTTGCCCGCCTGCCTGCTGGTGCCCGACCTGATTCGCGCTCCCCTGGCCCGACTGCTCAAGCGCGCTGCGCCGCGGCTGAAGGTGCTGGGACACAGCGAGATTCCTGAAACGCACACGATCCGCATCGGCTCCATCATCGGAGGCACGGCATGAACGTCAAACGCTTTACCGCCCGCAATTCCCGCGAAGCCATGGCCCTGGTCCGCCAGGCCTTCGGCGACGAAGCGGTCGTGCTCTCGAACAAGCCCTGCCCCGAAGGGGTGGAGGTGCTGGCGATGGCGCCGGAAGGCATGTCGCAGATCGAGCGCGTCGCCGCCTCGACGCCGCGTGCCGCCGGCGCTGCTGCGCCGCGCGCCGCCGCGCCGCGCCAGTCGGCTGCCCAGCCGCAGCGGGAAGAAGTGCAACCGCGTCAGGCGCTCAAGCAGCGTCTGGCCGCGTCGCCGGCCCCGCAGCGCGCCGAACCCGGTTTCGGCGGCTCGGTGGGCGAAGACGTGAACGCGATGGCGATGAGCACGCTGTCCTTCCAGGACTACGTCCGGGAACGCATGCTCAAGCGCCGCTCGGCCGAGATGAACGGCCTGCCCGATCCGATGATGGACGAGCCGGCGCCGGCCTTCTCGCCATCGCAGATGAATGAATCGGTCGCCTCGATGGCCGCGCAGCGCGATCAGCGCGCGCGTTCGGCGATGCAGACCCTGGGCGCCCGTCGTGTCGACGAGCGTGCCTACGAACCCGCGCCGGCGCCCGCGCCGCGCGTCGTGCCGCCGGTGCTGCGCGACGAGATCCGTGTGCAGCAGCAGGCCATGCAGGACCTGGGCGGCATCGGCCACGGCTTCGGCGGGATGGGCAACCATCCGCTGAACGACATGCCGTCGTCCTCGCGTCGCGAGCAGGAGATGATGACCGAGCTGCGCGCGATGAAGGGCATGATCGAAGAGCGCTTCGGCGCGCTGGCCTTCATGGAGAAGCTGCAGCGCCAGCCGGCGCAGGCTCGCCTGACGCAGAAGCTGCTGGATTCCGGTTTCTCGCCGGCCCTGGTGCGCAAGCTGGTCGAAGGCCTGCCGGCGCAGACGACCGAGGAAGCCGATTCGCAGGCGTGGGCCGCGAACGTGCTGTCGCGCAACGTGCAGACCGCCGAGCAGCAGCCGGCCCTGGAAGATCAGGGCGGCGTGTTCGCGATGATCGGCTCGACCGGCGTCGGCAAGACGACGACGACGGCCAAGATCGCCGCGGCCTTCGCGACCAAGTACGGCGCGAGCCAGCTGGGCCTGATCACGCTGGACGCCTACCGGATCGGCGCTCACGAGCAGCTGCGCGCCTACGGCCGCATCCTCGGCGTGCCGGTGCACACGGCGCATGACCGCGCGTCGCTGGAAGACCTGCTGGACCTGCTGTCGTCCAAGAAGATGGTGCTGATCGACACGGCCGGCACGGCCCAGCGCGACAGCCGGACCGCCGAGCTGCTGGACATGCTGGCGCACAAGAGCATCAAGCGCATCCTGGTCGTCAACGCCGCCCAGCAGGGCGAGACGATCGAGGACGTGGTCGGCGCATGGCGCGGCGCGGAAGCGCAGGGCGTCATCCTGTCGAAGCTGGACGAAGCGGTGAAGCTGGCCCCGGCGCTGGACACCGTGATCCGCCACAAGCTGCGCGTGCTGGGCGTCACCAACGGCCAGCGCGTGCCGGAAGACTGGCATCGCCTGTCGTCGCAGGCGCTGGTGCAGCGCGCGCTGCGCAGCCACGGCCAGTCGGCCTGGCGCGTGGACGCCTCCGACGTCAACCTGATCTTCACCGCCGGCACCATGGCGGGCGGCGCGGGCGCCGCATCGCCGATGGGGATGAATTGATCAAGGGCTGACCGCTCGGTCGGAGGGGGCTTCCCGGGGAGGGGAGTTGCCAAAGGCGGGCACAAGTTCTAGAAAGGGGGAAGGGTTCGGGCTCTTCCCCCTTTTTCCATTGGGTTTCCATCGGAGCGGGGGCAGGTCCGACGTCGTTGTGTGAGAGGTCCACGAGGTGAGGGTGACGGGAGAGAAAAGCGGGGTGTTTCCCCCTTTCAATTCCCGGTCAAAGGGTGGCCCCGGGAGGGAAACTTCCGGTAACGGCTCCAGCATTGGCCGGTTCCTCTCGAGAGGGACAGGGCGCTGGGGCGGAACACGCAAGAGACACAGAGCAGCCCAATGCGCGACTTCAGCAATGCTCCCAAGGACCAGGCCGACGGCCTGCGCCGTCTGTTCGCCACGGCGCGCGTGCGCGTGGTGCCGGTGGTGAGCAACCCGCACGTCGTAGGCAGCGGCGCGCTGCTGGAAGGCATGTGCGCGGCTTTCGGGGAACTCGGCCTGCACACGCTGGTCGTGGACGCGGGCGAGCAGGCTTCGGCGGCGTCGGAACTGGCGGCGGTGGACCTCGCGGCCTGTGTGGAACCGCTGTCGGCGAAGGTCTCCTTCCTGGCCGCGCGCGGACTGCCGATGCGCTACGTCAATGCCAACGGCTCGGCCGCCCAATTTTTGGAAGCAGTGACCGACGCCGCGCCGTACGCGGACGTCGTGCTGCTGCACGCCAGCGCCGCGGAACTGAGCCGCGTGCTGGTCTCGCGCGAAGTGCGTCCGGTGCTGCTGGCCGACACCGACGTGCAGAGCGTGACCTACGCCTACGCCGGCATGAAGTGGCTGACGCAGCGCGCTGGCCTGATGGTCTACAGCCTGCTGCTGGCCTGCAACCCGCAGCTGCGCCTGGCGGAGCGGATCGCGCAGCAGCTGTCGAGCTGCGGCGACGGTTTCCTCGGCGCGGTGCTGCGCGAGTGGGCTTGTTTGGATCCCCGCCAGCCGGTGACGGCGCCGCTGACGCACGAGATGCGTCACATGGCGCGCGAACTGCTGCTGGCTTCGGTGCCCGGAGCGGCGCTCGACAGCGCTGCTGACGCCATGCCGCTGCGTCCGCGACCGATGTGGCAGCCCAAGGCTGGCCGCGCCCCGCAAGGCGTGACCCTCGCTGCGCATTGACGCCGGATTGGAGACGAGACGATGTACACCGCCAAGGGTCAACTCGACAACAACTCGCTGATCCGCCAGTACAGCCCGCTGGTGCGCCGACTGGCGCATCAGATGATCGCGAAACTGCCGGCCAACGTCGAACTGGACGACCTGATCCAGGTCGGCCTGATCGGCCTGACGGACGCGCTGTCGCGCTTCGACACGGCGCAGGGCGTGCAGTTCGAGACGTTCGCGACGCAGCGCATCCGCGGCGCGATGCTCGATGAGCTGCGCGGCAACGACTGGATGAGCCGCGGCAACCGCCGCCAGCAGCGCTCGATCGAGAGCGCGGTGCACAAGCTGGAGCAGAAGCTCGGCCGGGCGCCGCAGGAGTCGGAGATTGCCGCCGAGATGGGCATTCCGCTGACGGAGTACCAGGAGATGCTGGGCAAGGTGCGCGGGACGCAACTCGTCTATCTGGAGGACATCTCCGGAGGCGAGGACAACGACGACTACCTGGACCGCCACGTGGGTGACAACTCGGCGGACCCGATGTCGATGCTGGGCGACCACCGCATGCGCGAGGCGCTGGTGGAGGCGATCAAGAACCTGCCGGAGCGCGAGGCGTATGTCATGTCCATGTACTACGAACATGACATGAACCTGAAAGAGATCGCCGCGGTGCTGAAGGTGACCGAATCGCGGGTGTGCCAGCTGCACAGTCAAGCGATTGCCCGATTGCGCGTGAAGCTGCGCGACTGGTAAAAGTAGCCGCATAGCGGCCGCAGTCCTTGTGGTCAAGAACCATGGGGGGAGCGTCCGATGTGGGACTCATTGCGCAGGCGCGCCGGGGAGGCGGCGCCTGACGCGTCGGCTGGCGGAACCGAGGTCGGTTTGCGTGAGCCGGCGATGCACAACAACACGAGCCAGGTCGTCCGGGAGCTCTCGGGCGGCGTCTCGAAGCTGGGCCGCGACGCGGCCGAAGTCCGCGGGTTGCTGGAGGACACGCAGAAGGTCGTGACCTCGCAGGCGCAGGCGATGCAGGCGCTGGGCTCCGAGCTGGAGCAGGTCCGGCATGCGCAGGACGGCATCAACCAATCGACGAACCAGACGCGCGAGGCGGTGGAGCGCGCGCGCACGGCGCTGTCCGGCGTGGGCGAAGAAGTCGGCGGCATCGTGTCGACGCTGCGGCAGGTGTCCGACGCGGCCTCCGAGATCACGAAGATCGCGTTGCAGACGCGGCTGGTGGCGTTCAACGCGTCGGTGGAGGCCAAGCGCGCCGGCGAGGCGGGGCGCGGTTTCGGCGTGGTGGCGGATGCGGTGAAGGACTTGGCGGCGCAGGTGGAAGCGTCGTCGAAGGCCATCATGGGCACGGTGGGGACGCTGGATGCGCGGATCGAGACCTTCAGCCGGGAGCTGAGGGCGGACGGCTCGGGAGGAGCCGGTCAGAGCAAGATCCTGCAGGCGTTCGCGGATGTGGAGGTCGATGTCGACCTCATCGCGAAATCGGCGCAGGAAAGCCAGGCGACGACGCAGCAGTTGGCGGAGCGCTCGGGAGAGCTCGGGGTGGAGATCCAGCAGGCGATGCGCAAGCTGGAATCGGCGTTCGCGTGCAGCGACCGTTTCCTGCGGCTGTCGGAGCAGATGATCGAGCAGATCGCGTCGAGCGGCGTCGAGGTCGAGGACTCGCCGTACATCCAGGCGGTGCAGGGGGCGGCGGCGGAGATTGCCGGCCTGCTCGAACGCGCGGTGAAGGAGAAGCGGATCGATGTGTCGTCGCTCTTCGACGAGCATTACCAGCCGATCGCTGGGACCGACCCGCAGCAGTTCACGACGAGATTCACGCAGATCGCGGATCAGCTGTTCCCGGAGGTCCAGGAGCGGGTGCTGAAGTTCTCGGACAAGGTGGTGTTCTGCATCGCGGTGGACCGCAACGGGTACGTGGCGACGCATAACAAGCGGTACTGCCAGCCCCAGCGCGCGGGGGATGTGGCTTGGAACACAGCCAACAGCCGCTACCGGCGGATCTTCAACGACCGGACAGGGCTGGCGTCAGCCCGGAATCAACGACCGTTCCTCCTGCAAACCTACCGCCGGGATATGGGCGGCGGGAACTTCGTGCTGCTCAAGGAGGCTTCGGCACCCGTCACCGTTGCTGGGAGGCATTGGGGTGGGGTGAGGTTGGCGTTCGGCTTTTGAGGCGCTAGCGATACTAAAAAATTTGGGAGAGTAAATGTTTCTGACTACGACAGAGCGAACTCAGCGAATGGCGGCAATCAAAGAGGGTCTAGATCAGCAGAAGCCGATTGATCCGATTTCCGTCAGAGAGCTGCTTGCATGGTTCAATGCCGAGCGTCGAGGAACTCAAGTTGTGTACTGGGTTCGAGATTTATTGAGAACGCACGAGGTTGAGACTGTTCCCGATTTTGAGTCGGTCCCTCTAGATACTCCAGTAAGTTTCATCCTGTCAAAGTCCGCAAACGACGATGAGGAAGAGATTGAGGAGTTGGAAGAGGAAGAGGAGGAAGAGCAGGACAACATAGCGGAAGGAGAGGTTGTTGCTGAAAGCGCCGTTTCGCGCCGCTTAGTTGTCGGGGCACTAGCGGAACCTGCCTTCAGAATTGGCAGACTCTTGGCGGCGAATACTGTGCCGCTATACGTTGCGCCTGACTGCACTCTGCAAGAGGCGGTGACGTTGATGCTGCGGCATGACTTCTCTCAACTGCCGGTGATGTCGTCTGAGCGCGATGTGAAAGGTGTGGTCAGTTGGAAAAGTATCGGCCCTACGTTGGCATTGAGCGCAGAGGCTCCTGCGGGAACGGTGCGTGAGCATATGAAACCTCACCTCGAGGTGGATGCCGACGCCTCATTATTCTCAGTCATCCCAACCATTATTGAAAATTCTTATGTGTTGGTTCGTGGCTTGGATCGAAAGATCCAGGGGATAGTGACATCGACGGATCTAAGTCTTCAATTCAAACAACTATCCGAACCTTTTCTCCTGCTTGGAGAGATTGAAAATCATATCCGTAAACTCATCGATGGCCGCTTTGATGCAGATGAGTTGGGATCTGTAAAGGATAATGCTGATACGGAACGAATCATCGCAAATGTCGCAGACCTGACCTTTGGTGAGTATGTTGCGCTGCTGGGTAAGGCGGAGTTTTGGGGCAAACTAAGAATATCGATTGATCGCAAAGTATTCGTTAAGGAACTGGATCTTATTCGGTTGATTAGAAATCGCGTCATGCATTTTGATGCGGACGGGATTTCTCCATACGATTATCAGTCGTTGTATAAATTTGTTCAATTTATACATGAGGTGCGACGTCTTCAAATTCGTGCTGATCGGAAGGCTGCGACTTAGTTCGCCCTGAACAAGTCACGTCACTACTGGAGTCGGTAGTGACGATGCTCGAATTCACAGATTTGTGTGATTGAAAGATTTGTGGGTCGGAACCAAAATGTGCCTTCGATGTCCTAAACATCACTCGCTTAGAAATAGAAATTCGAGCCCCTTGGGCTCGTTTCGCTTGATCTTTGGGCGAGATGGGTTGCTCCGCGAGGACGACCACACGCTGAAAATGCGTGTTTAGGCATCTCGCCCACCCTCCGCATTCAACAGGTCAGGTGGTCGTCCCTCAACTGTCATTTAGTTAAGGACTTCCATGCCCTCCAATCGCCTCATCCAATCCGTCGCCAACAGCAACTTCCAGCTCTCGGAATTCCTCGCCCTCGAACACATCGAGTTGGACCCCAATCCCGGCGAGCGCGCGGTCCCGTTCCTCGACCGCCATCCCCTCGCGCTCAACTCCGACCGCACGCTGGAGCAGCTCAGCGTCGCCGCCGGCAACCCCTATCACTACGGGGTCGGCGCAGACGGCGGCTTCTACAAGCATGCGCTCGTGCTCGACCAGGACATCACCGTCCGCGCAGCCATCGCGAATCTGCGCAACCGCCTCGCGCACGCGACCTCGTTCTTCCAGGAAGTCGACTTCTCCGCGAGCACGAGCCGCACGAGCCGCACGAACTGCAACCCCCGCGATATCGCCATCGAGCTCCTCCACGAGGTCTCCTGCTACTTCACGGTCATCGAGATCGCAGCCGTCGAAGAACACGGCCGGCAGATGCAGAACACCCTCCCGACGGGCTGACCGTGTCGAATTTCAGACCGACCCCTAATCCCCAGACCCCAAAAGATAACGAGTGCCCGCGCGAAAGCGTGTGGCACTCGTTTTGTTTTGGGGGGACGACGCCGCGAGCTACGCTGCGTCAACGGCTCACACGAGGCAGGCCATGAAAAGTGTCCGCGTTAAAGCGATCGGCGTTCCGTATCGCCAGGGTTGGATTGAGGTAGCTCAGGTCCATCCGGGCTTCATCAACATCGAGACCTGGGACGTGCACCCCGATGTCGACATCTCTGCCGTTTCCCTCGATGGCATCGCTGATCGGAACGTGACGGCGAACACCGAGATTGAATTGAACGTCGAGGAGGCGAAGAAGCTCGCCGATGCGCTTCTCAAGGCGATTGCAGACGCTTCGGGTCAAGCCAACCAGACTTGAGCGTACCGAAAGGAAGCCGCGTGATCACCATCCCAAACGCTTTTGCGCCCATGCTATTGCAAGCCGTGCGCGACGCAGTCCTGTATCACGAGGGGCTGCTCCGCAGCGAGACTATTCGCCCGCACGACCGAGCCGACTATGAGGAATACCACGTCCACCTCACGCAGTTCCTTGCCTACCTCAAGGAACAATATTTGGATGTCGAGAAGGAAGCAGGCGTGCCGTTGAGCGATCTGCACGTGTAAAGCGTCGCCACGCAATCCGTCAATGAAAACGAGTGCCCACGCGGGAGCGTGTGGCACTCGTCTTGTGTTTGGGTGTTGTGGCCCCGCATCGGACGGGTTCTCGTGACGCAGTGAAACCAGTCGACAACTGCCGGGGGGAAATTGTTGCCCTATGCTCTTCGTATGAAAGCCAAGTTCCTTATGGTGTGTGGTCTTGCCTTGCTCATCTGCGGATGCGCCGGGAATGGACCTAAGGTCAGCCTAGCTGAGGCTCAAGCGCAGCACGATGCAATGTCCAAGGTCTGCTACGAATCCGCAGGTGAGGTGATATCAAGACAGGCCCCAAACGTCAGTGCTCTGTACTTCTCTCCGCGCTCCAGTGTCATGGGCGCGTGGGAATTCGAACTTTTCTATGGCGTCGGTGAGCCAAGGAAGTGGGGGACGATCGACGTGCAGTCCGACCGCTCTCCAAGCAGGGAAGATCGCGTCCCGGGTGCATATCAAGTTCGCTATACACATGTTCCGGTCCATCGGACGATAGGGAAAACGGTACTCACGTTCAATGGGGTGCTGCAAGAGGTGGTGGATCTCTCCAGCAACGAAGTCATTGCGAGCCGTAGAAACTACATTTGGGGAACGGACTTCAATCGAAGTTCCTTCTGCCTGGGAGCCAATTGGTACGATGGAAATTATGGTTTTCTCGAGCGCGTACTGGGGCCGAGATACGTCGAGCGCCCCCGATCTCCCCCTCCCGAACGCTACATCAAGGCGGTGATCCGCTCAGTGAGCGAAGTGGATCAGACACTTCCGTCCCTATCAACGGAGAGAGTCCTTCCGCCTGGGGCTAAGTACGACTACAACAACCGTACCGTCACGCTGCCCGACGGAAAATTCGGCATGCCTTCGTATTGGAATAGTGGGCCGATTGAATACGCGGGCACGTTGGTGAGCCCCGACTATTACGTCTTTGTCATGCTGCCGGAAGGTCGAGCGCAAAATTGGCCACTCCGCAAAGTGCTGCTGTCTTTCCGAAATAAGCAAGGTGCGGCGTTGAAGAATGTATATGTTCAGTTGCCGCTGGGCGTTGATTGGAGTGGCGGGTGGGGAATACTCCCTGGTGAAATATCCATTGAGGGAGATAAAATTGAGTTCGCACTCTACGGAATGAAGGTTCGAGGAAAGGAATACTATGATCGGCAGAATCCGGGGCGATATCGTCGAAAATACATCGTGAGCGCATCAATGGACTGAAAGCATGGCCTCATCCTGAGGCAAGCACGGGAATCCCCGCCATATTGCTGTCTAGCTCCAGCTTCTTTGCCGTGATCGAGATCGCAGCTGTCGGGGACCACATCCGCCACCTGAAGAACTCGATGGGGGCGAGCTGCCAGTGGCGGGCTTCAGAAAGCACCTCATCTCCAGACCACCAAAGGAAAACGAGTGCCCACGCGGGCGTGTGGCACTCGTGCTTTTTTTGGCTGTGCGCGAGATGGTGCGCTGGCAGCCCTTCAAAGTGCGGCGGTTGCTTACGTCGTGTGGCATGCGTTGCAGCAGTAATAGCAGCCATTGATTCGATCGTTTGGCCGCTGCCCTTTTTCCGCGGCAACAGCCCCTGAGCAATAAGTGTGTTCGCCAAGGGCGATCCGGTTATGCGGCAGTGGCATGTGCGTGCAACCGGCTGACAAGTTGTGAACCTCGTAGTCCCCGTTCGGTTGCACGTTCTTGTTGATGATGAATTGAGCCATGTTCATTCCTCCTTGATAGTCGTTTGATCCTTGGTGGCTGGCATCTAGCGTGGCAGCCGCGTAAACGCTATCAATACCTTCGCGTTCCAGCTTCCTCAAGGCGTCCGATGACTGGCAATTCCGTTTCGGCTAACCGGAAGCGCCTAGGCGACCTCTATGCGGAATCATTTCAAAGGCTGCGCACCGTACGATCAACGTCATGTCTCGAAGCATTCATCGCACGACGAAATCCGTCTTCCATCTCAAGTCCAGGGCTGAGGTGGAAGCGCTGTGTGATTCGCGGGCGCCGGATCCGGACGTGGCCGAGCTCTTGAAGAAGTGGGCGTTCAAGCGGGCGTCGATCCGGAACCGGAAAGTCGCTGCCGCTGCTGCCTCAGAGCCGGTGGATCCCGAAGGCAACGCCTGACCCCCGCTCGCTTCGACCTGATCCTGCGCGTCGGCAGCCATGTCGCGACGACGCCCGATTCCCATCTCCACGCGCCCTCATGACGCCTCCCTCGAACACCCTGACCCGCGTCACGCCCGCCGACGCGACCTTGCTGGATAACCTCTGGCAGTTCTACGAGCTCGAATCCTCGTTCTGGTCGGGAGAGGACATCGATGCCAACGGGCGCTTCAGCTCGCTCTCCGGCTTCCTTGGCCGGCTGGGGGATCCCGACGCCTTCGACTGGGCCTACCTCATTCGCCAGCAGGGCGAGGTCGCCGGCCTTCTCCTCGTCGGTCACCAGAATCTGCGCGATGGCACGATCCAGCGAACGATCCTCGAGTTCGGCGATCTCTACGTGCTGCCGAAGTACCGCCATCAGGGCATCGCCACCGAGGTCATCCGGCAGACGATCCTCGCCTCGGACCATCCGTGGCTGGTCTGCGTCTTTCGCGACGACCAGCGCGCCTTGGACTTCTGGCATCGCGCCTTCCAGCGCCTGCCGTTCTCCACAGTCCGCCAGGTCGTACCGCCCGATGTGCCCGAGTTCATCGAGTTCGTGGTCAACGACGTGGCTCAGCCGGTCTAGACCTGACCCCATCCCCTGCGTCCGCGGCGCCCGCCTGCGGACGTCGAATGAACAACGAGGGCCCACGTGGGAGCGCTGAGAGTGGACAGTGACCCGACGGGCCCCTGTCCACTTTTTGGGTTATTCGATGCGCGGATGCGAACCTGACGCTACTCGTGGGTTGCAATGCCGACAGTACTCGGCGATGTCTTGGTCGCCGAATGGGTGCAGACCCGGCGGCAGGCCGAATACCTCGTTGACGGTGATAAGGCGGCGGAGCAGCAAGCCGTGATCGCATTCGACCCAGATGAGCGGCTGACCGCTGTGCCAGCCCAATCGCTCCAGATGTTCGGCAGGGATCTGGATCTGGTTGATGGAAGAGATGGTGGGGATCTGCGCAAACACTGAGTCTCCTTGATTCGACGATGGCCGATGTCGATCACATGAGGCTGGAGGACGAGTGCGCTGCCATCGGCACGCGGCCTCGGATATACCCGGCTCGCGGTTCGCTGACGCTCGCTCTTGGTGGAGTCGTCTTTCGATGGACGACAACATGTGGCAACCCTTCGAAATGAGCGTCGCAGGTCAGCACATCCACACCAAGTTTCCGCGCCGTGGCGTAGATAAGTCGGTCCGCCGTTGGCAGGCGCCTGTCGAGGCGTAGCGCCGCCGCAGCCAAGGTCGTTTCACGCGTGAGCTGCGCGAACCTGCAGTTCTCCGTGAATGCGATGACCCGCTCGCGCTCAGATTGACCTAGTTCTCGATGCGCCCACGCTGCCAGTTCGTACTGCACCAGGGCTGGGACCAAGCAGCAGTCAGGGACCGGGAAGTCGGCATGGAGCGTTTTCCGAGTTCCGTCTTGCTCAACCATTCAATCCAGGCGGAGGTGTCTACTACCCTCAGGTTCTTGTGCATGTAGATCGCTCCCAGGTGGGTATGGCTTAGAGGAATTGAGCCACGTCGGGGTCGAAATCCGTGTTGGCGCCGAAGGCGATGCCATGGGCTTCCTCGACCGGAACGGGCGGACAGATGAAGACGCCGGTCTCGCGGCAGACGACCATGAGGGACTGACCGGGCTTCCAGTCATAGCGCTGACGAAGCTCTTCCGGCAGATGAATGTGGCTCTCGGGGGACATCGTGATGACAGGTGCGGGCATGGCGTTTCCAGTGCGTTCAGCGAAACAACAAGCCGTCGATTCTTCGCCTCAGGTTCTTCAACAGCCACGGCCTCGAACGGTATGCGGCGCGCTGGAAATGCCTGAGATCGGTATGACGTCCACTGACATGTGCGGTTGAAGTTCGACCCATTCGTGGTGTCCGCGACAGACCCTGTCCTGACACGCGATGTCAGCGGCTCTGTCCAGAATCGTCGGACTGCTTCGACACCCTCACGGAGACCTCCGATGGCCGACGACCACCCCGTCTACGAACTGCGCCAGTACAAGATCGTCAAGGGCGAGCGCGACCGCTTCATGCGCTTGTTCGACGCGGCCTTCGTCGATTCGCAGGAGGCCGTCGGCATGCGGCTGTACGGGCAGTTCGCCGATCTCGACGATCCGGACCGTTTCGTCTGGATCCGCGGCTTCGACGACATGGCTGGGCGTGAACGCACGCTCAACGAGTTCTATTTCGGCCCCGTGTGGCAGGCCCACCGCGATGAGGCGAATCCGCTGCTCGTCGACAACGACAACGTGCTGCTGTTGAGGAGCCCGAGCGGGCGCACGCCTCCTGCGCGCATCGACGCGGCGCGCGCGTCGGGCCTCTTCGACCGCGGCGCCGCGCCAGGCCTGGTAGTCCTGCACCTCTGCACGCTGTGGAAGGATCCGGCCGATCCGGAGGACGGCTTCGCCCGCTTCTTCGAGCACAAGGTCGCGCCCGTCATCGAGGCGGCCGGCCTGCCGGTGATCGGCAGCTTCGTGCCGGAGCGCTCGCCCAACAACTTTCCGCGCCTGCCGGTGCGCGAGGGCGAAAAGGTCTTCGTCTGGATGACCCGCGCCGCGGACGCCGATGACTGGGCGATCCGCTGGAGCGCCTGCCGGCATTCGCCCGCCTGGCGCGCGATCGAGCCGCGCTGGCGCGACGCGCAGGAACGCTCGCCGCAGATCCTGCGGCTGCGACCGGGTGTCGCCTCGGTCCCGCGCTGAGACGCCGGACGCGGGCGGCGCGGTCCAGGGTGGCTATGCTTCGCGCCATCCCCGCTTCCTTTCCGGAGTCCTCGCATGCGCAGCGCCCTGTCCATCCTCTTCCTCGTCGTGGTGCTCACCATCGTGATGCTGACCGCGAAGAAGCAGATGCAGGCCATGAAGCCGCCGGCCTCGGCGAAGCCGGGAACGTCCGCATCCTCATCCGCGTCCTCGTCGGGACTGCCTCAGCCGGAAGCCGTCGGCCGCCAGGTCGAAGGGCTCATGAAGCAGGGCGAGCGGAGCGCCTCCGACGCGGAGTGATCGCGCCTTGACCGGCCACGCGCTCTTCTTCTGCCTGCGGCCCGATGCGGCCACGGCGCAAAGGCTGGGCGCGGTCTCCGATGAACTCGTGCACAGGCTCGGCCTGCGCACGAAGGCGTCGCGGGTGGAGCGCCTCCATGTGACGCTGCATCACCTCGGCTGGTACGACGATCAGAACGAGCAGGCCGATGTGATGGCGGAAGTGAGGCAGTTCGCCGAAACCGCCGCCGCAGCGCTGCGGCACGCACCGGTGCGCGTGGACTTCGATCAGCTCCTGAGCTTCACTCGCAAGCGGAAGAACCTGCCGCTGGTGCTGAGCGGCGGCACGTGCCTCGACCCCGTGCGGGCGCTGCGTGCGGCGCTCGGAGAGCGACTGCAGGCGAGCGGGCTGCGGGTCGATCCGCACTTCACCCCGCATCTGACGCTCTTCTACGACGACCTCGCCGTCGAGCCGCAGCCTTTCATCGTTCCGGGATGGACGGCGACGGACCTCGTGCTGATGGACAGCCTGCAGGGACTGTCCACGCACGTCGAACTGGCGCGCTGGCCGCTCGCCTGAACGCGCCAGGCCCTGGTCGCAGTCGCCGTCGCAGTCGTACCGGCAGTTCCGCGTCGTCGCGTTCAGACCTCGCCAGGGGCGACGATTTCCCGCGCCAGCGCGCGCAGCGTCAGCGGCGCCGAGCCCTCCGCATGGTTGGAGATCGTGACGTACGCGGGATGGCCGGCCTCGGCGGTCGCGCGGATCACCTTCGCGAGCACCGCGCGGGTCTCGGGATCGGGGTCCATCATCTCGGCGTACTCGCCGTATTTCTTCTCTGCGTCCTCGTAGCCGAACGGCCCGTGGATGCGGTTCAGGTTCCAGCGGCACACCAACGGCCCCGGCCACATTGCGCGCAGGAGCGGCAGCTGTTCCTGGATGGACGGCAGCTTCGGATGCAGACTCAGGCAGTAGCGCGCGCCGCAATCCTTCAGCACCGCGACGAAGTCCGGCGTCAGCCATTCGGGATCGCGGACCTCCACGGCCACGACCGCTTCCGGCGCCACGTCGCGCAGCGAGGGCAGGGCGGCCAGCATCGCGTGCAGGCGGTCGAGCTGCTCCGGCATGCGGTCCAGCATCGCCAGCGGCAGCGGGCTCAGTTGGAACACCAGCGCGCCGATGCGCCCGCTCAGGCCTTCCATCGCCGGCACCAGGAACTCCTGGACCGCCAGCCGCGGATCGAGGAACGCCGTGTTGGCCTGCCGACCGCGACCGTCCTCGGTGCGCACCTGCGCATCGGTGATCACGCTCGGCGCCTTCACCGTGAAGCGGAAGTCCTCCGGCACCTGCTGCGCGTAGCGCTCGTACTGGCTGGCCGTCAGCGCCTGGTAGAAGCCGCGATCGATGCTCACCGCGCGGTGCAGCGGCTGTTGCGCGTAGGCGGTCAGACCGTTGCGCGACAGGTTGGACCCGCCGTGCCGGCCTTCCCAGACGATGCCTTGCCAGCCTGGGTAGCTCCATGACGAGGTCCCCAGCCGGATCCTCGACGACAACGCGGCCGCGAGCGCAAGCTGGTCTTCGTCCGGCGGCTGCGGCTGGATGCCGGTGCGACGGCGTTTCGGAGCGGCAGCGCCCTCGGGCTGGCTGCCATCATCCTCGCCGCCTTCGCTGTCGTCGTCACCATCGACGTCGTCGCGCGCGGTTGTCCGCTGCGCCGGCGCAGCGGGCGCCGGCGGCAGCAGCTCGCCGAAGAGATCGTCCTGCCGACCGGGGAACTCCTGTTGCATGGGCCGGCAGCATAGCGGGGCGCGGCTACACTGCCGCGCGAGTGCCGCCATGACCACCGAGTCCCCCCAGATCCTCCCCGCCGCCCCTGCCGACCCCGCGGATGAATACGCGATGCGGCTCGCCCTCGACCAGGCGCAGAACGCCTGGCTCGTCGGCGAGGTGCCGGTGGGCGCTGTCATCATGCGCGGCGGCCAGGTGATCGCGACCGGCTATAACCGCCCGATCACGACCCACGATCCGACCGCCCACGCCGAGATCGTCGCGCTGCGTCACGCCGCGCAGCTCCTCGGCAACTACCGGCTGCCGGAATGCGAGCTCTACGTGACGCTCGAACCCTGCGCGATGTGCGCGATGGCGATGATGCATGCGCGGCTCAAGCGCGTCGTCTTCGCCGCGCCGGATCCGAAGACCGGCGTCGCCGGCTCGGTGCTGGACCTGTTCGGTCAGAAGCAGCTCAACCACCACACCGCGCTGCACGGCGGCGTGCTGGCGGACGCGTCGTCGCGGCTGCTGCGCGAGTTCTTCGCCGAGCGGCGCGAGGCCGCGCGCCAGTTGCGCGACGCGCGCCGCAGCGCCGCTGGCGCCGGCACCTCGGTCGGCGCAGCGGGCGAGGGCCTCGACGTCGAAGCCGTCGACACGCTGAGCGCGCTGCCCGAAGTCCAGGAGTTCCCCGAGATCCCCGTGGGCGACGCGCAGTACCTTTCCATGAATTCCGATCCCTCGCAGGACAACATGCAGGACAACATGCAGGACGACACGCAGCGATGAGCTCCCTGACCCTCTACACCCCGTCCGGCGTCCTGGCGCAATCGCAACCGCTCAAGCGCGCGGCGAAACGGCTGACGGCGCTCGGCTTCGAGGTCGAGATCGACGAGGCGGCGCTCGCGAAGCACCAGCGCTTCGCCGGCGACGACGACACCCGCCTGGCCGCGCTGCACCGCGTGGCCGAGGCCGCGCCGTCGGTGGCGCTGGCCACGCGCGGCGGCTACGGCCTGACGCGGCTGCTGGACCGCATCGACTGGCCGGCCATCGCCCGCAGCGTCGAGCGCGGCACGCGCTGGGTCGGCCTGAGCGACGTGACCGCGCTGCAGCTGGGGCTGCTCGCGCACACGAAGCAGACGAGCTGGGCCGGTCCGATCGCCTGCGACGACTTCGGCCGCGCCGACACCGACGGCGGCGTCGACGAGATCACCCGCGACTGCTTCCTCGAAGCGATGGACGGCTCGCTCGAAGCCATCGGCTTCCGCACCGAGACCGGCCTGGACGGCGTCGAAGCCCGCGGCACGCTGTGGGGCGGCAACCTGACGGTGCTGTGCTCGATGCTGGGCACGCCGCACTTCCCGCGCATCAAGGGCGGCATCCTGTTCCTCGAGGACGGCAACGAGCACCCGTACCGCGTCGAACGCATGTTGCTGCAGCTCTGGCAGGCGGGCGTGCTGGACGCGCAGAAGGCGGTGCTGCTGGGCAGCTTCAGCGGCTGGAAGAAGTCGCCGCTGGACCGCGGCTATTCGATGAAGACCTGCGTCGAGGCGCTGCGCGAGCGCGTCAAGGTGCCGCTCCTCACGGGCCTGCCGTTCGGGCACGTGCCGACCAAGGTGTGCCTGCCGGTCGGTGCGAAGGCCGAGATGATGGTCGAGGGCCGCGACGTCATCGTCGCCTGGGGCCATGTGGGCCACGGTCACGACCACCATGATCACCACGGGCACGATCAGGGACACGACCACGACCATGACCACCATGGTCATGACCACGGCCACGGCAAGCACGGTCACTGATCGACCGTTCGAACTGCCGACGTTGTCGACCTGTCGACAAGCTGTCGCGCTGACCGACGACACAGGCGCTCCGCGAACCGGGCCGCTATGATCCGCCCCGGCGTCGGCCGGCCTCCACGAGAGGCGCGGCCTTGGCAACAATCTGGCAATGCCGCATCCACAGGATGCGGCGTTTGCGTTTTGGAAGGATGACGATGTCGTCGGGGCTGTGGAACGTGTCGCTGCACGCGGCTGGAGGCGGGCGCGGGACGGGGATGGCCCGGGTGGCGCCAGTGGCCAGGATCGCGGGCCTGCTCGCCGCGGCGCTGTCCGCCGCCGCGCTGCTGGCCGGCTGCAACAACAGCCCGTATCCGGCCGGCGCGGCCAAGGACAACACGCTCTACCTGTCGTTCGACGAGCGCTCGCCGCGCTACCTGGATCCGACCGCGTCGTACACCGCGCCGGAGTCCGTCTACACCTACCAGATCACCGAGCCGCTCTACGGGTACCACTACCTGAAGCGGCCCTACGAGCTGATCCCGCGCGCCGCGGCCGCCGTCGTCAAGCCGTACTACCTCGACGCGCAGGGCCAGCGTCTGCCCGACGACGCGCCCGCCGACAAGATCGCGCAGAGCGTCTACGACGTGCCCATCCGCGCCGGCGTCCGCTACGCGCCCAGTCCCGCGTTCGCGAAAGACGAGCAGGGCCACTACCGCTATCACCACCTGACGGCCAAGGACCTGGGCGACAAGCGCTCGCCGTGGCAGTTCGAGCACCAGGGCACGCGCGAGGTCGTCGCCGACGACTTCGTCTTCGCGCTCAAGCGCCACGCGACCACGCGCATCGAGGCGCCGATCTACGGCCTGTTCTCCGAGCACGTCCTCGGCCTGAAGGCCTACGGTGCGCTGATCCGCGAGGAGAACGCCAAGCTGCTGAAGGGCCTGCCGGAGAACGCGCCGGACAAGCCCTTCCTGGACTTCCGCAAGTGGCCGCTGGCCGGCGCCGAGGCGGTGAACGACCACCTGCTGCGCGTGCGCATCATGGGCAAGTACCCGCAGTGGTCGTACTGGATGTCGACGACCTTCCTGTCGCCGATCCCGTGGGAGGCCGATCTCTTCTATTCGCAGCCCGGCATGGCCGAGCACGGCCTGTCCTGGAACCAGTGGCCTGTCGGCACCGGGCCGTACATGATGACGGAGTACCAGCAGGACCGGCGCCACGTGATGTCGCGCAACCCGAACTACCGTCAGGACCTCTATCCCTGCGAGGGCATGCCCGACGACGGCCCGGCCGGCCGCCTGGCCGACTGCGGCAAGCCGATGCCCTTCATCGACAAGATCGTCGCGACGCTGATCAAGGAGCGGGTGCCGCGCAAGGAGATGTTCAAGCAGGGCTACCTCGACCTGCCGGACCTGGAGCGCGCCGACTGGGGCGTGGAGTTCTTCGCCGACGCGAGCGACTCCGCCGAGACCGACGCCTTCTTCAAGCAGCGGGGCTTCTCGTTCCCGCGCTCGACCGATCCCAACAATTGGTACCTCGGCTTCAACATGCTGGATCCGGTGATCGGCAAGGGGAAGACGCCGGAGGACGAGGCCCGCCATCGCAAGCTGCGCCAGGCGCTGTCGATCGCGATCGACTGGGAAGAGGGCTACGGCCGCATCTTCAAGAACCGCGGCGGCGTGGCGGCCTACGGCCCCGTGCCGCCGGGCGTGTTCGGCTCGCGCGAGGCGCAGCCGGGGTTCTTCAATCCGGTGACGCACAAGCTCGTCGACGGCAAGGTCCAGCGCCGCTCCATCGAGGACGCGAAGCAGCTGCTCGCCGAAGCCGGTTATCCCGACGGCCGCGACGCGAAGAGCGGCCAGCCGCTGGTGCTGAACTACGACTTCATGCGCACCGTGACGCCCGAGGTGAAGGCCGAGAACGATTGGCTGGTGAAGCAGTTCGCCAAGCTCGGCGTGCAGCTGGACGTGCGCGCCACCGACTACAACCAGTTCCAGGAGAAGCTGCGCCAGGGCAAGCACCAGGTGTTCTGGTGGGGCTGGCTCGCGGACTACCCGGACGCCGAGAACTTCCTGTTCCTGCTCTACGGGCCCAACAGCAAGTCGCTCCATGAGGGCGAGAACTCGGCGAATTACGAGAGCCTCGAATTCGACCGGCTGTTCAAGCAGGCGCAGGTGCTGGACGACGGTCCCGAGAAGCAGCAGGTCATCGACCGCATGGTGCAGATCACGCAGCAGGACGCGCCCTGGGCCTTCGGCTACTGGGCCTGGACGGGGCAGGCGTACCAGCGCTGGGTGCACAACATCAAGCCCAGCATCGTGATCCGCGACGGGGTGCGCTACTACCGCATCGATCCGAAGGAACGCGCGCAGCTGCAAGGTCAGTGGAACCGGCCGGTCTGGTGGCCGCTGCTGGTGCTGGTCATCGGCGGCGGCGCGATCGTCTGGATGACGCGCCGCAGCTTCCAGAAACGCGAGACCGCCACCGCTCGCGGCACGTCCGCGCCGAGCGCCGCTCCCACTGCCACGAGCGCCCCGCGGGGAGCCGACTGATGTTCAAGTACCTCACCCGCCGGCTGGCTTACGGCCTGGCCATCCTGGTCGGCGTCAACCTGCTGACCTTCTTCCTGTTCTTCACCGTCAACACGCCGGACGACATGGCCCGGCTGAACATCGGCGGCAAGCGCGTGTCGCAGGAACAGATCGACAAGTGGAAGGCTGAGCGCGGCTACGACAAGCCGCTCTACTGGGACGCGTCGCGCAGCGGCAGCGAGCAGGTCACCCACACGGTGTTCTGGGAACGCTCGGTGTCGCTGATGCTGCTGGACTTCGGACGCTCCGACGCGCGCCAGGCCGTCGACATCGGCCATGAGATCAAGACCCGCATGGGGGTGAGCCTGCAGCTCGCGGTGCCCATCTTTGTGCTGCAGCTGATCGTGAGCGTCGCCTTCGCGGTGCTGCTGACCTTCTTCCGGAATTCGCGCATCGACTTCTGGGGCGTGGTGATCTGCGTGCTGATGCTGTCGATCTCCAGCCTGTTCTACATCATCGTGGGACAGTTCTTCTTCTCGCGCATCCTGCGGCTGGTGCCGATCAACGGCTACGAGCCGGGCCTGGACGCGATCAAGTTCCTGGCGCTGCCGATCGCGCTGTCGCTGCTGTCGCGCCTGGGCGGCGAGGCGCGGCTGTACCGCGCGATGCTGCTCGAGGAAGTCGGCAAGGACTACGTGCGCACCGCCCGCGCCAAGGGGCTGTCGGAGCCGGTCGTGCTGATGCGCCACGTGCTGCGCAACGCGCTGATCCCCATCATCACCAGCGCCGGCGCCTACCTGCCGTACGTGTTCCTGGGCAGCCTGGTGTTCGAGAGCTTCTTCGGCATCCCCGGCCTGGGCGCCTTCGTCATCGAGGCGATCACCGGACAGGACTTCGCCATCGTGCGCACCATGGTGTTCCTGGGCGCGCTGCTCTACATCGCCAGCAACGCGCTGATCGACCTGGTCTACACCTGGGTCGATCCGCGGGTGCGGCTGACCTGACGCGCGGCGCGCATCAGGGATTCGAGACAGGACACGAGAGCCGACATGGGATTCAAGGTCGTTTTCCTCTGGACCGACGTGGCGCTGTGGGCGATGTTCGCGGCGCTGGTCTTCTACGTCGTGCGGCTGATCCGCCGCCCGCACCTGCGCGCCAACTGGCAGCGCGTGCTGCGCGATCCCGCCGCGCTGAGCGCGGGCGTGGTGCTGGTGCTGTTCCTCGGCGTGACGGCGCTGGACAGCCTGCACTTCCGCCGCGCGCTGGCCGACAGCCCCGCCGGCCAGCAGTTCTACGAGACCCGCACCGAGTCCGTGCTGGACCTGGTGCTGGCGCGCCAGATCGAGATGCGCGAGACGAGCTATTCGGCACCGCTCGCGTACCAGGGCTTCACGCTGGACAGCGTCGCGCACGGCGAGGCGGTGGTGCGCGAGTTCCCGCGCCTGGCCTTCGGCGGCGCGCATCTGCAGGACCCGGAGCGCGACTGGCACGGCGACCTGGCGCGACGCGCGCTGACGGGGCTGGCGCTGGGCGCCGTCGCGTCGGCGCTGATGGCGCTGCTGATGGCGGCGATCCTCGCGCCGCATCACGGCGGCTTCCGCCAGGGGCTGAAGGACCTGCTCGGCGACCGCACGCACTATCCGTGGCGCGCGGCGCTCGCGACGCTGTCGGTGATCGCGCTGCTGGCCGGCCCGGTGATCGCGCTGATGGGCCACTACCACGTGTTCGGCACCGACCAGACCGGCAACGACGTGCTCTACCAGGCGCTCAAGAGCATCCGCACCGCCTTCGTCATCGGCGCGCTGTCGACGCTGGCGACGCTGCCGTTCGCGCTGGTGCTGGGCATCCTGGCCGGCTACCTCAAGGGCTGGGTCGACGAGGTCATCCAGTACTTCTACACGGTGCTGACCTCGGTGCCCAACGTGCTGCTGATCGCGGCCTGCGTGCTGATGGTGCAGGTGTTCCTGGACAAGCATCCGGAGGCCTTCGAGACCGGCGCCGAACGCGCCGATCTGAAGATCTTCCTGCTGTGCGTGATCCTGGGCGTGACCGGCTGGGCGACGTTGTGCCGGCTGGTGCGCGGCGAGACGCTCAAGCTGCGCGAGGCCGACTTCGTCCAGGCCGCGACCGCCTTCGGCGTGCGCGACACGACGATCATGGTCCGCCACATCGTGCCCAACGTGATGCATCTGGTGCTGATCTCGCTGGTGCTCAATTTCTCGGACCTGATCCTGTACGAAGCGGTGCTGACCTACGTCGGCGTGGGCGTCGATCCGGGCATGAACAGCTTCGGCGGGATGATCAACCTGGCGCGCTCGGAGATGAGCCGCGACCCGGTGGTGTGGTGGAGCTTCGTGGCGGCCTTCGGTTTCATGGTGAGCCTGGTGCTGGCGGCGAACCTGTTCGCGGACGGGGTGCGCGACGCCTTCGATCCGCGCGCGCGCAAGCTGCGGCCGATGGTGCTGTCGCTGAAGAAGAACAAGGCTTCGTGAGGGACGCCGCGACATGTTGAAGATCGACGACCTCCACGTCCACCTGGACGCCGACGCCGGCCTGGTGCGCGCCATCGACGGGATGCGCCTGACGCTGGCGCAGGGACAGACTTTTGCGCTGGTCGGTGAATCCGGCTGCGGCAAGAGCATGACGGCGCTGGCGCTGATGCGGCTGCTGCCCGACAACGGGCGCATCGCCGGCGGCCGGCTGGACCTCGACGGCCAGGACCTGTTCGACCTGAGCGAGGCCCGCATGCGCGACGTGCGCGGCGGGCGCATCGGGATGATCTTCCAGGAGCCGGGCACCAGCCTGAATCCGGTGATGAAGGTGGGCGCGCAGATCGTCGAGGCGATCGAGGCGCACACGCCGCTGCGCGGCGAGGCGGCGCGGAAGAAGGCCATCGACTGGCTGCGCCGCGTCGGCATCCCGGAGCCGGAGCGCCGCATCGACGAGTACCCGTTCCGGCTCTCCGGCGGCCAGAAGCAGCGGATCATGATCGCGATGACGCTGGCGGCGGAGCCCGACTTCCTGATCGCGGACGAGCCGACCACCGCGCTGGACGTCACCATCCAGGCGCAGATCCTGGACCTGCTCAAGGACCTGCAACGCGAGCGCGGCCTGGGACTGCTGCTGATCACGCACGACCTGGGCGTCGTGTCGGGCATGGCGCACCAGGTCGCCCTGATGTACGCGGGGCAGATCGTGGAGGTGGCGAGCGCCGCCGAGTTCTTCGCCGCGCCGAAACACCCGTATGCGCGGCTGCTGCTGCAGGCGCTGCCCGACGCGCAACGCCGAGGCGAGCCGCTTGCGGCAATCCCAGGCACCGTGCCACCGCTGTGGCAGACCTTCGAGGGCTGCCGCTTCGCGCCGCGCTGCGATCGGGCGATGGGCCATTGCGGGTCGACACGACCGGCGCTGGCCACGGTGGCGGGCGGGGCGGTCGCGCATGAGGTGCGGTGTCTGCTCTACACGGATCCCAGGGAACCGGTGGCGGCTTCCGAGAGCGCCGGAGGCGCCGGTGCCCCTCTCCGCTCAATCGCCTCCTCATGCTCGGCATTCGCTCCGAGGGGCACCGGCACCTCCGGCGCAGGGCAGTCGCCCACGCTGTTCCTCGAAGTCAGGGGCCTGCACGTCCGGTATCCGATGGCGCGCGGCTTCTTCGGCGGCACGAAGCGATGGTTCGATGCAGTGGGCGGCGTGTCGTTCTCGATCGAGGCCGGCCGTACGCTGGCCCTGGTCGGCGAATCCGGCTGCGGGAAGACGACTTCCGGCAAGGCCATCGTCCAGCTGCTGCGACGCGTCGCGGTCATCGAGGGTCAGGCCTTGCTGCATCCGCCGGCAGGGCAGGGCGGGGCGCCGACCGACCTCTTCCACCTCGACGGCGTGGCCCTGCGAGAGGCCCGACGCCAGGTGCAGATCATCTTCCAGGACCCGTTCGCCTCGCTGAATCCGCGGCTGCGGGTGCAGGAGGTGCTGGAGGAAGGCCTGCTCGCGCTGCGCCCGGAACTCGACGGGCCAGCGCGTCTGGCGCTGCTGCACGACCTGCTCGATCAGGTCGGCCTGCGACGCGACGCGCTGTCGCGCTTCCCGCACGAGTTCTCCGGCGGCCAGCGCCAGCGCATCGCGATCGCCCGCGCGCTCGCCGTGGAGCCTCGCCTGATCGTCTGCGATGAACCGACCTCGGCGCTCGACGTGTCGGTCCAAGCGCAGATCCTGAACCTGCTGCGCGAGCTCCAGCGCAGCCGGGGACTGTCCTTCCTGTTCATCACCCACAACATCGGCGTCGTGGAATACATCGCCGACGAGGTGGCGGTGATGCAGGCCGGCCGCATCGTCGAGTCCGGCACCTGCGATGCCGTCCTCGGCAGCCCGAAGCAGGACTACACCCGCACGCTGCTCGCGGCGGTTCCCCGCGTCGAGCGGGGAAGCTTGGCCTGATCAGGCCGGCCATTCCGCCAACGGGTCGACCCCGGGGGCCTCCCCACCCCACCTTTTGTACCTGCGCGAGGGCCGCTTTTGCGGCCCTTTCCCATGGCGAAATCCGCGGCGCCGCTCGCGTCGTCGCCATCCGCCTGGCTCACGCACTGTTCCGGTGCTGAACGCGGTTTCGCCGAGGTACGTTTCCGCGTACGCCGTGCATTGGCCCACTGAAGTTGGTGGAGGCTTGCACGGATTTCGTGCGTTGGGGCGAATGAAGATCAATGTCAACCGTGCGGTGCGCACAAATGGTGCAATTTGTGGCGTTTTGCAACGGTCAAGGCCATCGTTCGGGCGCTGAGCGCGCGTCGCGCCGCCGCAACGTGTGTCGCAATGCGCACTTTGGTGTTTACCCGCGTTTTCATGCCAGAAACAGGCTAGTCACGCTTTGCATAGGGAGATTACGGGGGATTCCTTTTCCAAGGCGACAAGAAACTGGCCCCGCCCTGACCCGGGAACACCGCTCGGAGGGCGATGGCCGAACCCCGGCCGCCCGTGTTCCCGGGAACAAGTCACAAGTGTTTCTGGATAAGGAGTCCTCATGTTCAAACGAAAGAGCATCAACGCCGCTGCGCTGCTTGCGCTCGGCGCGATTGCGCTCCCTGCCGTCGCGCAGCAGGCGCTCGACCGCGTGGAAATCACCGGCACGTCGATCAAGCGGATCGACGCCGAGACCGCGCTGCCGGTGAGCGTTATCTCCAAGGACAACATCGACAAGACCGGCGCGTCCAACGTGCAGGAACTGATCGACCGCCTGAGCTACAACAACGGCGGCGGCATCGCGCTGGGCCAGTCGATCGGCGACTCGTCGGCGACCGGCCAGACCGGCGCCTCGCTGCGCGGCCTGGGTCGCGCGCGTACCCTGATCCTGCTGAACGGCCGTCGCATGCCGACCTACCCGTTCTCGGGTCAGGGCGTGGACTTGAACTCGATCCCGCTGGCCGCGATCGAACGCATCGAAGTGCTGCGTGACGGCGCCTCGGCGACCTACGGTTCCGACGCCATCGGCGGCGTGATCAACTTCATCACCCGCAAGGACTGGCAGGGCGGCGAACTGAGCGTCGGCCTGGAAACGCCGCACAAGGTCGGCGACGTGTTCTCGTTCTCCGCCGGCGCTGGCGTGGGCGACCTGAGCAAGCAGCGCTTCAACCTGATGGGGACGGTCAACTACCAGAAGTACGACCCGATCCGCGCCATGGACCGCGGCTACGCGTCCACCGGCAACCGGCCCGACCTGGGCATCGTGAAGGACTCGGGCAACACCTTCCCGGCGAACTCGTTCACCTCGGACGGCGTGTACATCCCCGGCGCCTCGAACTACCCGAACTGCGCCCGCCCGGACAGCTTCTCCAAGCCCGGCAGCTCGGTCTGCCGCTACGACTACACCCACTACATCGACCTGGTGCCGGAGCAAGAACGCTACGGCGCGCTGGCCAAGGGCACCTTCGCGGTCGACAACGACAACACGCTGTTCGCCGAAGTCTCCTACAGCCGCAACGAGATCACGCTAGGCTCGTCGCAGACGCCCTCGACCACCACCGGCAAGCCGGACTACTTCTATCCCGCCGGTGGCAAGTGGTACCCGACGGCCGCGGTGGACGCGGTCGCGCCGGGTTATCGCGGCGACCTGTTCATCAACTGGCGCATGGTCGACGGCGGTCAGCGCCGTGACAAGGTCACCAGCCAGACCACCCGCACCGTCGTCGGCGCCGAGGGCACGGTGTTCGGCCTCGACTACAAGGCCGCCTTCGTCTATGCCGAGGGCAAGGCCAAGGACGACTTCGTCAGCGGCATCTACTCCGACGCGGCCCTGGTGAAGGCGCTGGCCACCGGCCTGATCAACCCCTGGGGCCCGAACGACGCCGCCGGTCTGGCCGCGCTGAAGAGCGCCGAACTGTCGGGCAACAACCGCAGCTCCAAGACCAGCAACACCGGCTTCGACTTCACGCTGTCGCGCGAGCTGTTCAACGTCGGCGCCGGGAATGCCGGCATCGCGTTCGGCGGCGAGTTCCGCAAGGAGAAGTACAGCGACGGCTACTCCGACATCGCCGGCTCCGGCGACATCGTGGGCGGCTCGGGCAACGCCGGCAAGGTTCAAGGCGAACGCGACATCAGCGGCCTCTTCGCGGAAATGAACTTCCCGATCCTGAAGACGCTGGAACTGAACGCCGCCGTCCGCCATGACCGCTACAGCGGCACCAAGGGCGAATCGCGCGACGGCTCGTTCTCGTCGCCCAATCTGTCGTCGACCAGCCCGAAGGTCTCGCTGCGCTTCAACCCGATGAGCGGCCTGCTGTTCCGCGCCTCGGCGGGCAAGGGCTTCCGCGCCCCGGCGCTGGACAACATGTACGCACCGTCCGCCGGCACCAACACCGGCGGCAACTGGGACGATCCGTTCTACAAGACGATCAACACCGGCGTCGACCCCAAGGACGGCGTCACCAAGGACGGTTGCACGCTCAAGTTCAACGCCAACTACTGCAACACGCAGCTGACGGCGACGAACAACAGCAACCCGGAACTGAAGCCCGAGAAGTCCAAGACCTTCACCCTGGGTCTGGTGTTCGAGATGATCAAGGACACGACCTTCGGCGTGGACTACTTCGACATCCGCATCACCAACGGCATCCGCGCGCTGACCGGCGACGACATCCTCAAGGACTGGTACAAGAACCAGACGGGCCCGACGACCAGCTCGTCGGCCTACTCCGACCGCCTGATCCGCGATCCGGTGACCGGCTACCTGGTGACCGTGAACGCGTCGCAGGAGAACGTCGGCAAGTCGCACGTGGCCGGCTTCGACCTGAGCGCCCGCACCCGCATCCGCACCGAGTGGGGCAACTTCATCCCGGGCTGGGAAGGCACGATCCTGACCAAGGCTGAGGAAACCAACGTCGTGACCGGCGACATCATCGACAAGCTCGGCAAGTACGACGTGGGTGGCCCGGTGATCCGCTTCAAGCAGACCTTGACGCTGGACTGGGACAAGGGGCCGTGGGGCGTTGGCGTCCGCTACTATCGCCAGAACGGCTACGAGGACTACGAAGCCGCCGGCAAGGTCAAGGCCTATGGCCTGACCGACCTGCAGGCCCAGTACCGCGGCGTCAAGAACATGACCTTCACGGTCGGTCTGCGCAACCTGTTCGACACCAAGCCGCCGGTCACCGTCCAGGAAGACTACTTCCAGGTCGGCTTCGACCCGACCTACGCCGATGTGAAGGGTCGCACCTTCTACCTGCGCGGCGCCTACAAGTTCTGATCGGCTGACGCGATCCGGACCGGCGGGCCCTTCGGGGCCCGCTTTTCATTGTTCATTGATCACCCCGACTTCGCGCCACTGCGATCCACTGCGACCCCACCGCGACCTGCCATGGACTACATCAACCCGACGCTCGACTTCGACGACCTCGGCCGCACGCTGCGGACGCAGGGGCGGGTGCAGATCCGCAACTTCTTCTCCCCGCAGGTGGTCGAAGCCCTCGAACGCGCGCTGCAGGCCATCGACTGGGAACTCGTCTACCGCGACGCGAAGGGCGACCGTCGCCTGACCGGGGAGCAACTGCGCGGGCTGACGCCGCCGCAGCGCATGGACCTGACCGAAGGCATCCACGCGGTGGCGCGGGAGGGCTTCCAGTTCTCGTTCTTCTCCGACTCGCTGGTGCACGCCGTGCACCAGGGACGCTCCGACCTGCTCGCCCGTTTCATGCGCTGGATGGCCGGCGACGAGTTCCTCTCGCCCATGCGCGACATGAGCGGTGACCCTCAAATCAATGGCGTCTACGCGCAGGCGACCATGTACTCGCGCGGTAACTTCCTGACCACCCACGACGACCATGTGGACCGCGAGGACCGCCGGATCGCCTACGTGATCAACCTCACGCGGCGCTGGCGTCCGGATTGGGGCGGGATGCTCCACTTCACCGGCGACGACGGATCGGTACTGGACACCTTTTATCCGCACTTCAATTCACTGTCGCTGTTCACCGTTCCCCAGCGACATTTCGTCTCCTACGTGCCGCCTTTCGCCATGGGCGAGCGCACCGCGATCACCGGATGGCTGATTGCCGCCCCGAAAACAGGGCAGGGGACCTGAGCTGGCACGAGGATTGCCTCGTACGAACTGCAGTTCGTCTGGTAACGGCTTCGCGGGTTAGCCCCTAGGACTCCTGGGGAGGGGTCGAAGGGCATACCAGTAGAATACCAGGGACGACGCACGTGATCGTCGGACGGCGCCCAGGCTGTAACCGCTGGTGCCTCGTGCGATGGGCGATGCGCGCATGCTCGGGCAAACCCCATGGCTTGCGGCTTGTGCATGTCGTTTATGATCAAGGTCGTGAAAGGTAGTCGATTTCTGTAGTTTTATTACGGAATTCCGACCGTTCCTCGAGACGCCCGCGGCCACAAGCTGACGGGCATTTTTGTTGAGTCGGGTTCGTATCGTGCCCTGGGTTTTCGAGTCTTCGTGTGTCCCTCCTGCCTTCGGCGGGGCAGCGGTCCGTGACGCTTCGGCGATGTGGCACCGCTTGTCTCCGTCGCTCGCACAGCCGGCAAGACAGGCGCTGCTGACCCCAGGTTGCGGCGCGAACGCCTGATCCGACCAGACGCTGTGTTGAGTCGAACTCCCCTTGTAGATTCGATGAAAGAAATTCGCAGTTTGATGAAGGAGCGCGCATGAACTTTGCGCAGGATAAAGCCGGGTCCTCGCGGCTGACGGGCATCGGCATCGTCATCGCCATCCACGTGCTGATCGTCTGGGCACTGGCCAGCGGTCTGGCGACCAAGATCAAGGAGGCCGTCAAGGGCCCGATCGACGTCAAGGTCGTCGAGGAAAAGGTGAAGCCGCCTCCTCCTCCCGACAAGGTCGTGCCGCCCCCGCCGGACATCAAGGCCCCGCCGCCGCCGTTCGTGCCGCCGCCGGAGGTCGTCGTGACGGCTCCGCCGCCGGTGACGCAGGCGCCGGTGATGCAGTCGGCCGCCGTGCCGCCGCCGCAGGAGTTCCGTCCGGCCCCGCCGCCCGCCGCACCCGCACCGCCGGCCCCGCCGTCGGACAAGCCGCGTTCGGCGATCGGCAACTGCTCCAAGATGGCCAAGCCCGAGATGCCCGCCCTCAACTGGAGCGGCACCGCGAGCTACAAGGCGACCTTCACCGTCAAGGGCGGCAAGGTGGCCGACGTGACCTTCACCGCCTTGCGCGGCGCCAACGACCGCAAGGCCGAACGCGCGCTCAAGAACGCCATCCAGGCGGCGCTGACGGAATACCAGTGCACGGACGCGATCCTCGAACAGGAATTCGTGTTCAACATGGAATGATCCGCGGGACTGTCCCACCCGCGATCGATCGAACACGGGGCGCCTGACGCGCCCCGACCTCTCAACCTGAGTTCAAGACTTTTCTCGTAGGAGCACCCTCCATGATCTCTCGTCTGTCTGCCTTGTTTGCGGCCGTCGCGTGCGCCGCGACCCTGGCCGTCTCCCCGCTGGCCGCCCAAGCGCAGGACCAGGCTGCCTCGGCCGCCGCCTCCGCCGCTGACACCGCTCCCGCTCCTGCCGACATCGCCCCCGCCGCCGTGTCCGAACCGGCCGCCGCCAAGCCGGTCGACAACCCGTACAGCCTGGGCAACATCGTCGCCCACGGCAACGTGGTCGACCAGGCCGTGCTGGCCATCCTGGCCATCATGTCCATGGGCTCGTGGTACATCCTGTTCACGAAGCTGTGGGACACCTCCAAGATCGCCCGCGAAGCCAAGGACGTCCGCGCGTCCTTCTTCAAGAAGGCGTCGCTGCAGGAAGGCCTGAAGAGCCTGAGCGAAACCGGTGCCTTCCGCTTCATCGCCCAGACCGGCGTGGAAGCCTCGGAGCACCATGAAGGCGCCCTGACCGAGAACATCGACCACAACACGTGGGTCACGATGAACATCGACCGCGCCGTGAGCGAAGTCAACATGCGCCTGCAAGGCGGCCTGGGCTTCCTGGCCACCGTCGGCTCGACCAGCCCCTTCATCGGCCTGTTCGGTACCGTGTGGGGCATCCTGCAGGCGCTGACCCAGATCGGCGTCGCCGGTCAGGCTTCGATCGACAAGGTCGCCGGCCCCGTGGGCGCCGCGCTGATCATGACCGCCATCGGTCTGGCCGTCGCCGTTCCGGCCGTGCTGGGCTACAACTGGCTGGTCAACCGCAACAAGTCGGTGATGGGCCAGGTCCGTGCCTTCGCTGCTGACCTGCACGGCGTCCTGATGGGCAGCCGCAAGGTCGCAGGCCGCTAATCCGCACCGCAGTTTCCGGAGACGCAATATGGGGATGAACGTAGGTTCGTCCGGTGGCGACGACGAAGTGGTCTCGACCATCAACACCACGCCCCTCGTGGACGTGATGCTGGTGCTCCTGATCATCTTCCTGATCACCGTGCCGGTGGTGACGCAGTCGGTGGGGGTGACCCTGCCGAAGGAGACGAACGTCGTCCGCGTCACGAAGCCGGAGAACATCGAAATCGCGGTGACCAAGGATGGCGACATCTATTGGGGCGTGCAGCCTGTTTCCGACATGGAGACGCTGGTGGCGCGCCTGAAGAAGGTGGCGGTTCTGAATCCTCAGCCGGAAGTTCACATCCGCGGCGACGACAAGTCCCGCTATGAGAACGTGGGCAAGGTCATGGTGGCGTGCCAGCGCGCTGGCATCATGTCCATCAAGTTCGTCACCGAGCCGCCGGCTCGTGGTGGCTGAAGGAGCTGAAACATGGGTATGAACGTTGGAAGCTCCAGCGGCAGTGACGAGCCGGAAACGATGCTCGACGTCAACACGACGCCGCTGATCGACGTGATGCTGGTGCTGCTGGTGATGCTGATCATCACCATCCCGATCCAGCTGCACTCGGTCAACCTGGACATGCCGCCGCCGAACAACAATCCGCCGCCCAACGAGCCGGTCGTCCACGAAGTGGCGATCGACTTCGACGGCACGGTGTTCTGGGACGGTGCCGCGGTGCCGAACCACGCGGCGCTGGAGTCCAAGATGTCCGAGATCGCCGCGATGCCGGACCAGCCTGAGGTGCACATCAAGCCGAACAAGCTGGCCGAGTACGGTTACGTTGCCAATGTGATGGCATCGGCGCAGCGCCTGGGCGTCAAGAAAATGGCGATGGTCGGGAACGAACAGTTCCTGAACTGAGCCGGATGACCGCCTGATCGGGGTCTGAACAGAACGCGCCTGCCCGAAAGGGCGGCGCGTTTTTCTTCTTTGGAGAGCAAGCGAATGAAACTCAAACTGCTGGCAACCGCCGCTGTCGGCGCCGCTGCGCTGGTGCTGGGCTCCACGCCCGAAGGCAGCCTGAGCGTCCTGTCCCAAGCCGCCGCGCAGGTGCGCCCGGCCGCGGGCAAGCCCCTGTCGGAAGCCTCGTCCCTGCTGAAGGCGGGCAAGGCGCAGGAAGCCATGGGCAAGATCCGCGAAGCCGAGGCCGTGCCCGGCCGCAACGCGGACGAGAACGCGACGCTGGAAGGCCTGCGCCTGTCCGCCGCCTCGCGCCTGGGCGATGCCGACGGCATGGTCAAGGCCTATGACGCGCTGACGGCCGCCGGCAAGCTGCCGGCCGCCAACAAGCTGCCGACGATGGAAGCCATCGCCGGCACCTATCTGCGCGCGGGCAACGGCGCCAAGGCGCTGGAGTGGGTCAACAAGTACAACGCCGCCGGCGGCAACAGCCCGGCGATGAAGCAGGTCCAGGCCGCGGCCCAGCTGCGCTCGGGCGACGTCACCACCATCCTCAAGGACACGCTGGCCGACATCTCCGCCGAGGAGAAGGCCGGTCGCACGCCGTCGCAGGACAAGCTGAACACGGCGCTGTGGGCGGCCAACAAGAAGGGCGACGGCGCGACGGAGTCGGTGCTGATCCAGAAGCTGCTGAACTACTACCCGACCAAGCAGCTGTGGGCGCAGTCGCTGGGCACGCTGCAGGCCAAGAAGGGCTTCGCCGCGGGTCGTTACCAGGTCGACGTGCTGCGTCTGCGCCTGGCCACCGACAACATGAACGGTGCCAACGACTACATGGAACTGGCCCAGCTCGCCGGTGCCGCCGGCTATCCGGAAGAAGGCAAGAAGGCGCTGGACAAGGGCTTCGCCGCCGGCGTCCTGAAGCCGACCGACGACAACGCCCGTCCGAGGCGCCTGGCCGATCTGCTGGACAAGCGCATCGCCGAAGCCAAGGCCGGTGCGGCCGAGGCCGAGAAGGCTGCCCGCGGCGCCCGTGAAGGCGACGAGCTGGTGAAGGTCGGTTTCGCGCAGGTGCAGCGCGGCCAGGCCGCCGCCGGCATCAAGCTGATGGAAGAAGGCATCGCCAAGGGCAACCTGAAGCGTCCGGACGACGCCAAGCTCTACCTGGGCCTGGCGCAGTTCCTGGGCGGCGACAAGGCCAAGGCGCAAGCCACGTGGCGCACCGTCAAGGGCACCGACGGTTCGGCCGATCTGGCCGGCCTGTGGACCGTGTACTCGCGCAGCGCGAAGCCCTGATCGCCCTGATCGCGATCGACGCGATCGACGCGATCAACGACAAGGCCTCCCGGTTCACGCCGGGAGGCCTTTTTCATGGCTTGAGGACTTACTTCGGCGCCATGCGGATGGCGCCGTCCAGGCGGATCACCTCGCCGTTCAGCATGTCGTTGGTGACAATCTGGTGGACCAGCTTGGCGTAATCCTCCGGGCGACCCAGGCGCGAGGGGAAGGGCACGCTGGCGGCCAGCGCGTCCTGCACCTCCTGCGGCATGCCGAACAGCATCGGGGTGCCGAAGATGCCGGGAGCGATCGTCATGTTGCGGATGCCGTTGCGCGCCAGGTCGCGCGCGATCGGCAGCGTCATGCCGACGACGCCGCCCTTGGAGGCCGCATACGCCGCCTGGCCCATCTGGCCGTCATAGGCCGCTACGGAGGCCGTCGAGATCAGCACGCCGCGCTCGCCGGTGGCTTCCGGCTCGTTCTTGCTCATCGCTTCGGCGGCCAGGCGGATCATGTTGAAGCTGCCGACCAGGTTGACGGTGATCACCTTCGAGAAAGTCGCCAGCGCATGCGCGCCGTCCTTGCCGACGGTCTTGGCGGCCGGCGCGATGCCGGCGCAGTTCACCAGGCCCATCAGCTTGCCCAGCGAGACCGCCTTGGCGACGGCAGCCTGCGCATCGGCTTCCTGGCTGACGTCGCACTTCACGAAGGCGCCGTTCAGCTCCTTGGCGAGTGCCTCGCCACGCTCCACCTGCAGGTCGGCGATGACGACGGTCGCGCCTTCGCGCGCCAGCATGCGGGCCGTGCCTTCGCCGAGGCCCGAAGCGCCGCCGGTGACGATGAAGACCTTGTTCGCGATGTCCATGGAATGTCTCCTTCCGAGTTGTTGGTTGCCGTTGACGTAAACGTCAATTGTCGACGAAAAAATGGCGGCCACCCGGGCCGCCATCATCACGAATGAGGGTGGGTTCAGCTCAGCGCGGCGAGGGCGCGGCCCGTGATCTCGTCGACCGTGCCGATGCCTTCGATGCGGCGGTACTGGGGCGCCTGCGCGTCGCCGCTGGCGGCCCAGCTGGAGTAGTAGTCGACCAGCGGACGCGTCTGCGCCTGATAAACCTCGAGGCGCTTCTTGACAGTCTCTTCCTTGTCGTCGTCGCGCAGGATCAGGTCCTCGCCGGTGACGTCGTCCTTGCCCTCGACCTTGGGCGGATTGAACTTGACGTGGTACGTGCGGCCCGAGCCCGTGTGCACGCGACGACCGCTCATGCGTTCGACGATGGCGCTGTCAGGCACGTCGATCTCGAGCACGAAGTCCAGCTTCACGCCGGCGGCCTTCATCGCGTCGGCCTGCGGGATGGTGCGAGGGAAGCCGTCGAACAGGAAACCCTTGGCGCAATCCGGCTGCGCGATGCGTTCCTTGACCAGGTTGATGATCAGTTCGTCGCTGACCAGGCCGCCCGCGTCCATCACCTTCTTGGCGGCGATGCCGAGTTCGGTGCCGGCCTTGACGGCGGCACGCAGCATGTCTCCGGTGGAGATCTGCGGAATGCCGAACTTGTTGCAGATGAAAGAGGCCTGAGTGCCTTTGCCAGCGCCGGGGGCGCCCAGAAGAATCAGTCGCATGGGTCTCCTCGATATAGGGAGAGGGCGCGTCGCACGGGTCGACGCGCCCTCGAAAACTGCGGGCAGAATATCACGCGCCGGCCTACGGCCCGCTGACGCGGCAGCCGAATGAACTGGGGTGTAACCCTGTCGGGCCGGGCCGCGATTCAGCTTGTCATCAGCCTTCTGACGCGTTCGAGGTCCTCGGGCGTGTCCACGCCGGGCCCGGGTCGCTCGGTGCTGACATGCACCGCGATGCGTTCGCCGTGCCACAGCACGCGCAGCTGTTCGAGCGCCTCGATCTGCTCCAGCGGGGACACCGCCAGCGTCGGGAAACGGCGCAGGAAACCCGCGCGGTAGGCATACAGCCCGACGTGACGCAGCACCGCCTCGGGCTTCACGCGGGCGCCTCCGCCGGGTGCGTCGCGCCACCAAGGGATGGGAGCGCGGGAGAAGTACAGCGCCAGGCCTTGTGCGTCGGTGACCAGCTTGACCACGTTCGGGTTCGCGAACTCGGCGTCGTCATCGATCGCGTGCGCCACGGTCGCCATCGCGCATTGCGGCTTCGCGGCCAGCAGGTCGGCGCAGGCGCGGATCATCTCCGGCGCGATCAGCGGCTCGTCGCCCTGGACGTTCACGACCAGCGCGTCGTCCGGCAGACCGAGCTGCTCCACGGCTTCCGCCAGACGATCGCTGCCGCTGGCGTGGTCGGCGCGCGTCATCAGCGCGCGGATGCCGTGGGCCTCGCAGGCGGCCTTCACCTCGACGGCATCGGTCGCGACGACGACCTGCGCCGCGCCCGCAAGCGCGGCGCGCCGCGCCACCTGCACGATCATCGGCGCGCCGGCGATGTCGGCCAGCGGCTTGTTGGGCAGGCGCGTCGATGCCAGCCGGGCCGGGATGACGATGTGGAAACCGGCGCTCACGCGGTGTCGCCTTCGCCTTCGGTCGAACGGGCCTCGTTGGCCAGCATGACCGGAATGCCGTCGCGGATCGGGAAGGCCAGGCGGTCGGCCGGGCACAGCAGTTCGCGGTCCGGCAGGCCGGAGTCCGGGGCGTTGCGGCGGTCGTCCAGCGGGCCCTTGCAGACGGGGCACACCAGCATCTCAATCAGTCGATGGTCCATGGGGGAGCAGCCGCCGCAGCTCGCGCTGCAGCGCCTCTTCAAAAGCGGGTTCGGGGCGGAAGTCTAGCGCCACCACCCAGATGCGGCAGCCTTGCAGCGCCTCCGGACGCAACTTGACCGCGTCCTTCTCGGTGATGACGACCTCGTCGGTGCGGGCCCACGGGAGCGGATCCAGCGTGGCGTGGTCGGGCAGCGCGAGGGCGCGGAAATTCAGGCCCTGCTCGCCGAGCATGTCGAAGAAGCGCTGCGGCCGAGCCAGGCCGGCAGCGGCCAGCAGGGGCTTGCCGCGAAGCGCGTGCAGGCGCTCCAGTCGGCCGGGTTCGCCGCGCCACCAGTCGGCCAGCGCGACGGCGCCGGCCAGTTGCCGGGTGCCGACGTAGCCGGGCAGGGCGGTGCTGGGCCGGCCGGTGCTGTAGAGCACCAGGGTGTCGGAGGAAGAGCCCGGCGGCGGCGGCAGCGCGCGCGCCTGGCGCAGCGGGCCGGCGGGCAGCAGCCGGCCGTTGCCGAGGCCGCGTTCATCGAACACGAGCACGCTGAGCTGCCGCGGTAGCCGCCAGTGCTGCAGGCCGTCGTCGGAGACCAGCACCTGGATGCCAGGATCGGCGGCGAGCAACGCGCGCGCCGCCGCGATGCGGTCGCGGCCGACGGCCACCGGCACGCCGGCGCGCAGCTTGATCAGCAGGGGTTCGTCGCCGACGTCCTCGGCGCGGTCGCCGTCGGCGATCACGCGGACCTGCGCGTCATCCGCGCGGCCGTAGCCGCGGGAGATCACGCCGGCGCGGATGTCCATGCGTCGCAGGGTGTCCAGCAGCGCGAGCGTCGTGGGCGTCTTGCCGGCGCCGCCGACGACCCAGTTGCCGACGACGATCACCGGCACGGGCAGCTTCCCCGCCTTCTTCAGGCCGAAGCGATACAGCGCCACGCGCAGTCGAAGCACCGCGCCGTGCAGCGCGGCCAGCGGCCGCAGCAGGTGGGCGAGGCGGTCGTCGTCGCGCCAGGCGCGTTGCAGCCGCTCTTCCAGGGGGGCGGACCGGCTCATTGGCGAACCCCTGGCCGGGCCTCTGGCCGGACCCGAGCCACCGCGGTGGGCTCGGCCCCGCTCATTGCGGCTTGTTGGCGGCGAAGGTCAGTCGCGTGAGGTTGGCGCGTCGCGCCGCGTCCATCGCGTTGACCACCGCCTGGTGCGGCGTGGCCGCGTCGGCGGAGATGATCACGACCGGCTCCTGCTTGCCCTGCGCCGACTGCTGCAGCGCGGCGGTCAGCAGGTCCACGCTGCGGCCCTCGACCGCGTTGCGGTCGATCGAGTAGCGCCCGTCCGCCGAGATCGCCACGATGATCTCCGCCGGCCGCGCCTTGAGCTGCTGGGCGTCGGCGGTCGGCAGCGTCAGCTGGAGTTCGGTGAACTTCGAGTACGTCGTCGACAGCATCAGGAAGATGAGCACGACCAGCAGCACGTCGATGAACGGGATCAGGTTGATCTCCGGTTCCTCGCCCTGGCGACGGCGGAACTTCATGCCTTGGCCTTCCCCGAGGCGGGGGTGGCGACCGGCGGCACGCCGGCCGGGGCGGCAGGCATGGCCCGGTTCACCAGGTGGGTCAGCAGCCGTTCGCTGGCCTGTTCCATGTCGACGACGTAGGACTCGATGCGACCGCGGAAGTAGCGGTAGAACATCAGCGACGGGATCGCGACGACCAGGCCGAACGCGGTGTTGTACAGCGCGATCGAGATGCCGTGCGCCAGCAGCGCCGGGTTGTTGCCGCCGGGGCCGGGGCTCTGGCTGCCGAAGATCTCGATCATGCCGACCACGGTGCCCAGCAGGCCCAACAGGGGGGCGGCCGCAGCGATCGTGCCCAGCGTGTTGAGGTAGCGCTCCATCTGGTGGATCGCGTGGCGGCCCGCCAGCTCGAAGGACTGGCGCAGACGAGGTTCACCGGCGCGCGGATCGGCCTGCGAGGTGCGCAGCCCGGCGGCCAGGACCTGACCCAGCAGCGAGTTCTCGGCGAGCTTGCCGACGACTTCGCCGCTCGGGATCTGGAGCTGGGTCACGCCCAGCACTTCCTCGATCAGGCTGGGCGGCGCGACGCGCGCGGCGCGCAGGCTGACGACGCGCTCGATGATCAGCGCGAGGGCGACGACGGAACACAGCAGCAAGGGCCAGATCGGCCAGCCGGCGGCTTGTATGATCGAAAACAAGGCTATCCCTCCGTACGGGCATCTCCGGCCCGGCGGCGCATTATGGCGCCCCGCAGGGCCCCCGCCGACCACGCCGGACCCTCATCACAAGCCCTTACAAACATCCACCGTTCCTGTGGATAACTTTGTGGGCAACTGGTCTTGGAACCGCGCCAGGGCCCGTGGCCAAACGGCAAGGATTAGCCTGCTCCAAAAAAAGGCAGGAAAAAGCTTTTGAAAAACAAGCGCTTATCGATCTGTGACGCGGGCATGACGGCCAATATGGCCCGCGGAGCCAGCATTGACGCGGCTGTGGAGTTCCGGACCCGCGCCAGCATTGGGTTTGCGCATGATTGACGGCGCCAAACCCGCATCGCCACGGATGGTCTGGGGGGTGGCGGCCCTGTTGACGGCCCTTTCCGACGCATTGCAGGCCAGATTCCCCGTCATCACGGTGCAGGGCGAGCTCTCGGGGTTCACGCGCGCGGCCAGCGGCCATTGCTACTTCAGCCTGAAGGACGCCGAGGGCCAGCCGGCGATGCTGCGCTGCGCGATGTTCCGGCGCGCCGCCTCCCTGATCGACTTCGCGCCCAGAGACGGCATGACGGTGGAGCTGCGCGGGCGGCTGGACCTGTACGGACCGCGCGGCGAACTCCAGTTCATCGTCGAGGCGATGCGCCGCTCGGGCGAGGGGGCGCTTTACGAACAGTTCTTGCGCCTGAAGGCGAAGCTGGAGTCGCTCGGCTATTTCGATGCGGATCGCAAGCGCCAGCCGCCGCCCTATGCGCGCCGGATCGGCGTGATCACCTCCACCGGCGCGGCGGCGCTGCAGGACGTGCTGACGGCCCTGCGCCGGAGGGCGCCCCACGCGCGGGTCTTCCTCTATCCGACGCTGGTCCAGGGGAACGAGGCGCCGCCGGCCATCGTGCGCGCGCTGGCCACGGCCAACGAGCGCGCCGACGCGGAGGTGCTGCTGCTCGTGCGCGGCGGCGGCTCGCTGGAGGACCTGTGGGCCTTCAACGACGAACGCGTCGTCCAGGCGGTGGCCGAATCGCCGCTGCCGGTGATCTGCGGCGTGGGGCATGAGACCGACATCACCCTGGCCGATCTCGCCGCCGACCTGCGCGCGCCGACGCCGACCGCGGCGGCGGAGCTGGCGACGGTCTCCCGCCAGCAGTGCCTCGAGACCCTGGAGGCGCTGGAGCGTCAGCTGGTGCGGCGGGTCGAGCAGCGCCTGGATACGTCCGCGCAGCGCCTCGACCGCCTCGCGTTGCGCCTCGCGAGACCGGGCGATGCGCTGGCGAGACAGCAGCGTCGACTGGACCTGCTGTCGCAGCGGCTCGGCCAGGTGGCGCCCAGGACGGTTTCTCTCGAATCGCAACGCCTGCGCCACCTGAAGCAGCGCCTGAACCAGACCGCCCCGCGTGCGGCGGCGATGGAAACCCAGCGCCTGAGACATCTGGCGCAGCGGCTGGACCGTGCGCTGCCGCAGCAGGCGCAGCGCGGCGCGCACCGGCTGGACGCGCTGGCGGCGCGCCTGCAGGCACTCGATCCGCGCCAGGTGCTGGCGCGAGGCTACGCCTGGCTGGACGACGGCCAGGGGCGGGCGCTGAGTTCGGTGGATCAGCTCCATGAGGGTCAGGACTTGCGCGCGGTGCTGGCCGACGGCGAAGCGGACCTGAAGGTCGGGCGCGTCGTTCGCCAGGACGTCTGAAGGCGGTCCGCGCCCTCTGTGGCGGGGTATGCGTGCTCCCGTCAGGGGCATGATTTCGCTGCCTACAATCGCCCGCGACACCCGTCCCACCATCAACCACCGATTAGGAGTCCCTCATGGAACACGTCCTGCCCGAGCTGCCGTACGACAAGAAGGCGCTGGAGCCGCACATCAGCGCCGAGACGCTGGAGTACCACCACGGCAAGCACCACAAGGCCTACGTGGACAACCTGAACAACCTGCAGAAGGGCACCGAGTTCGAGAACAAGACGCTGGAAGAGATCGTCAAGACCTCCAGCGGCGGCATCTACAACAACGCCGCGCAGATCTGGAACCACACCTTCTTCTGGTCCTGCATGAAGCCCAACGGCGGCGGCGCGCCGACCGGCAAGCTGGCCGACGCGATCAACGCCAAGTGGGGCAGCGTCGACGCCTTCAAGGAAGCCTTCCAGAAGAGCGCCGTGGGCAACTTCGGTTCCGGCTGGACCTGGCTGGTGAAGAAGGCCGACGGTTCGGTCGACATCGTCAACATGGGCGCCGCCGGCACCCCGCTGACGACCGGCGACACCGCGCTGCTGACCATCGACGTGTGGGAACACGCCTACTACATCGACTACCGCAACGCGCGTCCGAAGTTCGTCGAGACCTTCCTGAAGAGTCTCCTGAACTGGGACTTCGCCCAAGCCAACTTCGGCAACTGACCCACCGGCGCCCGTCCAGGCGGGCGCCGATGAAGCAACGGCCCGGGCATCGCTGCCCGGGCCGTTGTCATTCCAGCGGTCGGATCCCGGATGCGATCACTTGGGCCAGGGGCCGCCGCGCAGCTTGGCGCCGGCCTTCAGGCCGCGCTTGTCGAACCAGCCCTTGTTCATCTCGAGCACGTAACGCACCGGCTTGGTCGAACAGTGCGAGACGTCGGACAGCGGCTGCATCTCGACGATGTTCACGATGGTGCCGTCGTCGCCGACGAAGGCGGCCGACAGCGGGATCAGCGTGTTGCGCATCCAGAAGCACTGCTGCGACGGCTGCTCGAAGACGAAGATCATCCCGGCGTTCTGGGCCATTTCCTTGCGGGCCATCAGGCCGATGGCGCGCTGCTCGTCGGTGCGGGCGACCTCGGCGTGGATCAGGTGCATGCCGGCGCCGAGCTCGACGACCGGCAGGCCGGTCTGCGGAATCTGCTGGGCCGCCGCCGGACCGGCCGCCGCCAGCGCGGCGATCGAGAGGACGGTCGAAAGAACGACGGACGATGCCGCGAGTTTGATATTGAGCATGTTGTCACCTCAAGGTTTGGCGGATTATCAGGGCCATGTTGCCCGCTTCAGCCGTCACGGTGTCCGCCGGCGCCCCGGGCACCGACGCCCGACGCGCCAATCGCCCCGCTCCCGACGCAGCGCTGACGCGCGGTCGTTTCCGCTTGTCGGGCATGCACTGCGCGACCTGCGCGGGACTGGTCGAGTCCCTGCTGCACGCGCAACGCGGCGTGCGTCGGGCCGAGGTCCATCCGTCGACCCAGACGCTGGTGCTGGACTGGAATCCGGACCTCGTGACGCTCGACCAATTGCGGCAGGTGCTCGCGCCGGCGGGCTACGACGTCGTACCTGATGTCGCGGGCCCGGCCCGCGACCTGCGCCGGCGCGAGCATCGCCAGGCGCTCTGGCGCCTGTTCGTCGCGGGCTTCCTGATGATGCAGGTGATGATGCTGGCGTGGCCGTCCTACGTGGCCGCGCCCGGCGAACTGGCGCCCGACCAGGCCGCGCTGCTGCGCTGGGGCCAGTGGGTGCTGACGCTGCCGGTGATGCTGCTTTCCGCGGGACCGTTCTTCCGGGCGGCGCTGGGTCAGCTGCGCGGACGGCGCCTGGGCATGGACGTGCCGGTGGCGCTCGGACTGGGCGTGGCCTTCGTGGCCGGCAGCGGCGCGACGCTGGACCCGGGCGGCCCGTTCGGACACGACGTCTTCTTCGACTCGATCACGATGTTCGTGACCTTCCTGCTGGGCGCGCGGTATCTGGAACTGCGCTCGCGGCATCGCGCGGCGGCGGCGGTTGAACAGGCCGCGGAGGCGTTGCCCGACGACGTCGAACGGTTGGCAGAGGATGGCACCGTGGCGCGCGTCGCGATCGATGCGCTGGCGGTCGGCGACCGGGTGCGCGTCGCCGCCGGGCAGCGCATGCCCGCTGATGCGATCGTCGAGGCCGGCACCGGCGCCGCGGACGAATCCCTGCTGACCGGGGAATCGCGCCCGGTGTCGAAGGGGCCGGGAGATGCCGTGCTCGCCGGCAGCCTCAATCTCGCCGGCGTGCTCACCCTGCGCGTGCGGCACGTCGGCGAACAGACACGGCTCGCGGGCATCCGCCACCTGATGGCCCAGGCGTTCCAGGACCGGCCGACGACGCTTCGCACGGCGGATCGCGTGGCGGGCTGGTTCCTCGCGGCGGTCCTTTGCCTGGCCTTCGCGGCAGCGCTCGTCTGGCAGCGCGTCGACCCCTCGCGGGCGGTGGCCGTGGCGGTGTCGGTGCTGATCGTGACCTGCCCCTGCGCGTTGTCGCTGGCGGCGCCCGCGGCCTGGTTGGCCGCGGCTGGCGCGCTCGCGCGGCGCGGCTTGCTGCTGTCGCGGCTCGACGCGATCGAATCGCTCGCCGATGTCGACTGGATCGTCATGGACAAGACGGGCACGCTGACCGATCCCGCGCCGCGACTGCGTGGCGCAACCGCCCAGGGTCCGGATGCAGAGGCCCTGGCGTCGGCGGCGGCACTGGCCGCGAGCTCGCTTCATCCGTTGTCCAGGGCGCTCGCGGCGGCGCTGCCCGCCCCGTCCGGCGCGAAGGACGTGTGGACGATCGAGGAATTCAGCGGCCGCGGCCTCGAAGGCCGCGACGCGGGCGGGCGTCGATGGCGTCTCGGCGCGCCGCGATGGGCGGTCGACACCCGGTGTCCGCCGCGAGTGCATGCGAGCGGGGCGTCCGACCTCCCCGACGCACAGATCGTCCTGACCTGCGAAGGCCTTGTGCGCGGCGCATGGCAGGTCGACGAGCGGCTGCGCGAGGGCGCGCCAGCCGCGATCGCCGAATGGCAGGCGAGGGGGCTGGCGGTCGAGGTGCTGTCGGGCGACGAACCCGCGCGGGTCGAAACCGCCGCGGGCGAAGCGGGCATCGCGCGCTGGCGCGGCGGCGCCCGCCCGGAGGACAAGCTCCAGCACGTCACCGCGTTACAGGCACAAGGGCATCGTGTGCTGATGATCGGTGACGGCCTCAACGACGCGCCGGTGCTGGCGCGGGCGCAGGTATCGATCGCGATGGGGCAGGGCGCCGACCTCGCGAAAGCGCGTGCGGACGCGGTGTTGACGTCGGACGGTCTTGACGCCATCACGGCCGCGCTGCGCCTGGCGAGACGAACGCGCCGCGTCGTGCGTCAGAACCTGGCCTGGTCGGCGCTCTACAACGCCGTGTGCGTGCCGATGGCGCTGGTCGGCTGGTTGCCGCCGTGGGCTGCCGGGCTGGGCATGGCGATGAGTTCATTGCTCGTCGTCGCGAACGCCACGCGCCTGTCAAAACCCGGCACCTGACCTGGCACCCGCCTGGCACCTGAAGGATCCCTGTGGACATCCTCTATCTGCTGATCCCCCTGTCCGTCGTCCTCGTGCTGCTGGTCCTGGCCGTCTTCGGCTGGGCCGTGCAGGACGGTCAACTGGAGTCGCTGGACCGGGAAGGTCAACGAATTCTCGAGGACGACGCGCAAGCTTGATGTGCGTCAACACGCGCTTCGAGAGGGCGCCGAACAATGGCTGGCATCGGCGCAACAAGCGCCACGAGGAGCCAGCATGGCAAGCCAATCAGAGTCGGAGGGAGGACGCGCATTCACGCCCCGTGATGCGCGCAGGGATGGGCCCGGTGAAGCGGCCGATGAAGCGGCCGATGAAGCGGCCAGTGAATCGCCCGGTGCAGCGCCCAGTTATGCGGACGGCGTCGTGCGCGCGTTCTCGCTGGCCGCGGTGCTGTGGGGCGTGGTGGGGATGCTGGTCGGCGTGATCATCGCCGCGCAGCTCGCCTGGCCGGAGCTCAACTTCGGCATTCCCTGGCTGAGCTACGGCCGACTGCGGCCGCTGCACACCAACGCGGTGATCTTCGCCTTCGGCGGCTGCGTGCTGATGGCCACGGCCTTCCACGTCGTGCAGCGCACCAGTCATGTGCGGCTCTTTGCGCCGGGCCTTGCCTGGTTCACCTTCTGGGGCTGGCAACTGGTGATCGTGCTGGCCGCGATCACGCTGCCGATGGGGCTGACGACCGGCAAGGAATACGCCGAGCTCGAATGGCCGATCGACATCCTCATCGCCGTCGTCTGGGTGTCCTATGCGATCGTCTTCTTCGGCACGATCGGCGTGCGGCGCGTGCGCCACATCTACGTGGCCAACTGGTTCTTCGGCGCCTTCATCATCGCCGTCGCGCTGCTGCACATCGTCAACAGCGCCGAGGTCCCGGCCTCGCTGACCAAGAGCTACTCCGCCTACGCCGGCGTGCAGGACGCGATGGTGCAGTGGTGGTACGGCCACAACGCGGTCGGCTTCTTCCTGACGGCCGGCTTCCTCGGGCTGATGTACTACTACATCCCCAAGCAGGCCAACCGGCCGGTCTACAGCTACCGGCTCTCCATCGTCCACTTCTGGGCGCTGATCTTCACCTACATGTGGGCGGGTCCCCACCACCTGCACTACACCGCGCTGCCCGACTGGGCGCAGAGCGTGGGCATGCTGTTCTCCCTGGTCCTGCTGGCGCCGAGCTGGGGCGGGATGATCAACGGCGTGATGACGCTCAGCGGCGCGTGGCACAAGCTGCGCGACGACCCGATCCTGAAGTTCCTGATCGTCGCGCTGTCCTTCTACGGCATGTCGACCTTCGAGGGGCCGATGATGTCGATCAAGACCGTCAACGCGCTCTCGCACTACACCGACTGGACCGTCGGTCACGTGCACAGCGGCGCGCTGGGCTGGGTGGGCTTCATCTCGATGGGCGCGCTGTACCACCTGATCCCGCGCATGTACGGCCGCGTCGAGATGTACTCGAAGCGCGCCATCGAGCTGCACTTCTGGATCGCCACGCTGGGCATCGTGCTCTACATCGCCGCGATGTGGATCGCCGGCGTGATGCAGGGCCTCATGTGGCGCGCGGTGAACCCGGACGGCACCCTGACCTGGACCTTCGCCGAGGGCGTCAAGGCGACCTATCCGTTCTACGTGGTGCGCCTGCTCGGCGGCCTGCTGTACCTGGGCGGCATGTGCCTGATGGCCTGGAACGTCGTGATGACGGTCCGCGCCGGCCGGCCTGTCCGCCATCCGATCCCCGGCGCCGCGCTCGCGGCCGCCGCCTGAACCTGCGCCAAGGAGCACGCCATGGCCAACCTCCATGCCAAAGCCAGCGGCCACGAACGCATCGAGACCAGCAACTTCCTGATGATCGTGCTGGTGCTGCTGACGGTGATCGTCGGCGGCGTCGTCGAGATCGTCCCGCTGTTCTTCCAGCGCTCGACCACGCAGCCGGTCGAACACCTCAAGCCCTATACCCCGCTGCAGCTCGCCGGCCGCGACGTCTACATCCGCGAGGGTTGCTACAACTGCCACTCGCAGATGATCCGGCCGCTGCGCGCGGAGACGCTGCGCTACGGGCCCTACTCGGTGGCCGGCGAGTTCGTCTACGACCACCCCTTCCAGTGGGGCAGCAAGCGCACCGGTCCTGACCTGGCACGCGTCGGCGGCAAGTACAGCGACGAGTGGCACCGCCTGCACCTGAACAACCCGCGCGACCTCGTGCCCGAATCCAACATGCCCGCCTATGCCTGGCTGGCGGGCGCGGCCGTCGATCCGAAGGAGATGGCGCCCCGGATGCGCGCGCTGCGGACCGTCGGCGTGCCCTACACCGACGAGCAGATCGCCCAGGCGGGCGACGAGATCAAGGGCCGCACCGAGATGGATGCGGTGGTCGCCTACCTGCAGGTGCTGGGCACCGCGCTGAAGCGTTGAAGCGCTGAAGCGCTGAAGCGACGAGAGGAGCTCCCCATGCCCGACATGGATCTGAATGCGCTGCGCTCCGCGGTGACCGTGGTGTCGCTGCTGGTGTTCGTCGGCATCGTCGTCTGGGCCTATGCCCGGCACAACCGTGAACGTTTCGAAGACCTGGGCGCCCTTGTCCTGACGGACGACGACGCGCCCCGAGGAGGTCGTCATGAGTGATTTCGTTTCGAACGGCTGGTCGCTGTTCGTGGCCGCGTCGACGGTGCTCGGCCTGGCGCTGTGCCTGGCGCTGCTGATCATCGCCAGCCGCCGCAAGGTGATGGCCGAGGACAACTCCACCGGCCACGTCTGGGACGAGGACATCCGCGAGCTCAACAACCCGCTGCCGCGCTGGTGGATGGTGCTGTTCGTGCTGACGGTGGTGGCCTCGGGGCTGTACCTGGCGCTGTACCCCGGACTGGGCGCGTATGCCGGGTCGCTGGGCTGGTCCAGCACGGGCCAGTACGAGGCCGAGCAGGCGCTGGCGCGGGCGGAGATGCACACGATCTACGCGCGCTTCGACGGCAAGCCGGTGGAATCGCTGGCGGCGGACCCGCAGGCCAGGGCCATCGGCGAGCGGCTCTTCGCCAACAACTGCGCGACCTGCCACGGCTCGGACGCCAGAGGGTCGAAGGGCTTTCCCAACCTGACCGACAACGACTGGCTCTACGGCGGCAGCGGCGACACCATCGTCCAGACCATCACGCAGGGGCGCGAGGGCACCATGCCGCCGATGGCCGCGGCGGTCGGCAGCGGCGAGGACGTGCGCAACCTCGCGCACTACGTGCTGAGCCTGTCGGGCAGTCCGCACAACTCGGTGGCGGCGGCGCTCGGCAAATCGACGTTCAGCGCCTGCGCGGCCTGCCACGGCATGGACGGCAAGGGCAACCAGGCGCTGGGCGCGCCCAACCTCACCGACAAGGTCTGGCTGCACGGCTGGGGCGAGTCCGCCATCGTCGCCATGGTCAACAGCGGCAAGCACAGCCACATGCCGGAACACGGCTCGCGCCTGAGCCCGGAGCAGATCCGCGTGCTGGCGGGCTACGTGTGGGGACTCTCGCATGAGCAGCCCTGAACCCCAGACGATCTCGCTCTACGCCGCCGAAGCCAAGATCTATCCCCGCGCCGTGCACGGCTGGTTCGCCGTGTGGCGCTGGGCGCTGGTGTGGGCCACGCAGCTGCTGTTCTACGGGCTGCCGTGGCTGCAGTGGAACGGGCGCCAGGCGGTGCTGTTCGATCTGGAGGCGCGCCGCTTCCTGATCTTCGACCTGATCCTGTATCCGCAGGACTTCATCTACCTGACGGCGCTGCTGGTGGTGTCGGCCTTCGGGCTGTTCTTCTTCACGGCGGTGGCGGGACGCCTGTGGTGCGGCTATGCCTGCCCGCAGACGGTCTACACGGAGATCTTCCTCTGGATCGAGCGCCATATCGAGGGCGACCGCGCCGCGCGCATCCGGCTCGACCGCGCCGGCTGGAATGCGGAGAAGCTGCTGCGCAAGGGCGGCAAGCATGCGGCGTGGCTGGCGGTGTCGTTGTGGACGGGATTCACCTTCGTGGGCTACTTCGAGCCGGTGCGCGCGCTGGGCGCCGACGCGGCCGCGTTCGCGCTGGGCGGGTGGGCGCTTTTCTGGATCCTGTTCTACAGCCTGGCGACCTACGGCAACGCCGGCTACCTGCGCGAGCAGGTCTGCAAGTACATGTGCCCCTACGCGCGCTTCCAGAGCGCGATGATCGACCGCGACACGCTGATCATCAGCTACGACGCCGCGCGGGGCGATCCGCGCGGTGCGCGTTCGAAAAAGGCCGACCTGTCGACGCTCGGCCTCGGCGCCTGCGTCGACTGCCATCAATGCGTCCACGTCTGCCCGACCGGCATCGACATCCGCAAAGGGCTGCAATACGAGTGCATCGGCTGCGCCGCCTGCATCGACGTCTGCAACGACGTGATGGACAAGTTCGGCTACGAGCGCGGCCTGATCCGCTACGCGACGCAGAACGGCATGAAGCATCGATGGACAGCGGCGCGGCAGTGGCGCCGCGTGCTCAGACCGCGCGTGCTGGTGTACGGCGCGATCCTCGGGCTGGTCTCCGGCGGACTGGTCTGGAGTCTGGCCGTCCGGATGCCGTTCAAGGTCGACGTCGTGCGCGACCGCGCGACCCTGGCACGCGAGGTGGAGGACGGCGTCATCGAGAACCTCTACCGGCTCCAATTGATGAACGCCGCGGAATCGACGCAGCGCTTCGTCCTCGATGTGCAGGGCATCGAGGGCTTGCGGGTCGCGTCCCCTTCGGCCGAACTGACGCTCGGCCCCGCCGAGGCGCGATGGATCACCGTCGCGCTGCGACTGCCTCCAGCGCGCGCGCGGGCGCTGGGTGCTGGCGCGCATCCGATGCATTTCGCCATCCGACGCGTGGTGACCGCCGCGGAGCCCTCCGGATCTCCCGCACCCGCCGTGCCCGCCGTGCCCGCCGTGCCCGCCGTGCGCCCCGAGCGTGCGCTCCTGGAGAAGTCCACTTTCGTCGTGCCGCGATGAGCGCGGCCGGATCCATCCTTCCACCTTTCCCTCCCCACAAGGAGCGGTCATGACGACGACACGAACGACGACGCGAATGACGACGACGCGCTTGAGCGATGCGGACCTGCCGACCAGCGGTCCCTGGTGGCGGCATCCGATCATGTGGCTGGTGATCGGCGGGCCGACCGTCGTGGTGGTGGCCTCGATGGCCACGTTGACACTGGCGATCGCGTATCCCGATCCGGTGGTGCACTCGACGCATGCGGTCGATCGCAGCGGCGTCGCCGCTGACGAGGTCGACGACCTCGCGAAGACGCCCGCGATGAAGGCGCGCAACCATGCGGCCACTGGCGGTCAGGCGCGCTGACCGCGTCGCTGCCGGAGCGGGTGTCTTCAGGCGGTGCGGCGGACCAGTTGCAGCAAGCGACGCGGCTTGAGCACGCGCACCTCGCGCGCACGGACTTCGAGCAGGCCCTCCTCCTGCATCCGCGAGAAGGTGCGGCTCACCGTCTCCAGGCTCAGGCCGAGGTAGCTGCCGATCTCGTCGCGGGTCATGCGCAGCACGACGCTCGACGACGAGAAACCGCGCGCCCGCAGCCGCCGCATCAGGTGGATCAGGAAGGTCGCGACACGCTGTTCCGCGCGCACCGAACCGAGCAGCGTCATCACGCCCTGTCCGCGGACGATCTCGCGGCTCATCAGGCGATGGAACTGACGGCGCAGGCGGTCGACGTCCCGGGTCACGTCATCGATCCGTCCGTAGGGCACGACGCAGATCTGGGAGTCCTCCAGCGCCACCGCCTGACTCGCGTATGCGCCGCTGAAGACGCCGTCCAGGCCGAGCATCTCGCCGGCCATGTGGAAACCGGTGATCTGCTCGCGACCGTCCTCCGCCAGGGCCGAAACCTTGAAGAAGCCCGTGCGAACGATGTAGACGGCCTCGAACGGATCACCGGGCTTGAACAGCACGGTGTTGCGCGCGACCTGCCGCCGGTCCGAGATCATGCGTTCCAGCTGATGGACGTCGGCCGTGGGCAGTCCCGTCGGCAGGCAGACCTGTCTCAGCGTGCAAGTGGCGCAGGTGATCCGGGTGGTCTCGATCGCGGCGGCGGACGTCACCGGCGGGGCCGACGGCGGGGGCGACGGCGAGGGCAACGGCGAGGGTAACGGCGAGGGTAACGGCGAGGGCGACTGCGAAGGGGAGAGAGGGGGGGCGGGTGGGGCGGACAGCGTGGCGCTCGGCATGGATTCGTCGGGCATGCGAGGAAGCGGCGGATTTTTTGCCGGGCCATCGACGCCGGCAATGACATCAATCAATGACGTTGTGCCAACAAAGGGTGAGGATCTCGCCCATGAGCCCTGACCCGACCCCGTGGGACTGCAGCCTCCCCGACGCCGATCTGCTGCGCCGCTTCGACATCGCGGGACCGCGGTACACCTCGTACCCGACCGCGGACCGGTTCCATGCGGGCCTGGATGCCGAACGCCACGGCGAGCTGCTGGCGCTGCGGGCCTTCGGTCCCGCGGCCCGGCAGCCGATGTCGCTCTACGTGCACATCCCGTTCTGCGAATCGGTCTGCTACTACTGCGCCTGCAACAAGGTCGTCACACGGCACCACGAACGTGCGGCGGCCTATGTCGACGCGCTCGAGGTCGAGATGGGCCTGGTGCACCGCCGGCTCGGCGACCGGGCGCTGGTGTCCCAGCTGCACTTCGGCGGCGGGACGCCGACCTTCCTCGCCGACCGCGAACTGTCGATGCTGATGGCGCTGCTGCACCGGCACTTCCGGCTGGCCGCGGACGCCGAGATCTCGATCGAGGTCGACCCGCGCACCATCGACGTCGCGCGCCTGCGCCACCTGCGCACGCTGGGCTTCAACCGCCTGAGCTTCGGTGTGCAGGACTTCGATCCCGACGTACAGCGCGCCGTGCACCGCGAGCAGAGCCTGGAGAGCGTGGCGGCGCTCATCGGCGCCTCGCGGGACCTCGGTTTCCGATCGATCAACGTGGACCTGATCTACGGCCTGCCGCTGCAGACGCCGACCTCGTTCGCGCGGACCGTCGAGCAGGTGGCGACGCTGCGCCCGGACCGCATCGCGCTCTACGGTTATGCGCACCTGCCGCAGCGCTTCAAGCCTCAGCGGCGCATCGAGCCGGCCGCGCTGCCGCCGCCCGGCGACAAGCTGCGCATGCTGTCCGGCGCGATCGCCGGCTTCATCGCGCGCGGCTACAGCTACATCGGCATGGACCACTTCGCGCTCGCGGACGATCCGCTGGCGGTCGCGAAGCGGGAAGGGCGGCTGCATCGCAACTTCCAGGGTTACAGCACGCAGCCGGACTGCGATCTCGTGGCGCTGGGGGTGTCGGCGATCTCGAAGCTCGGAGCCTCGTTCGCGCAGAACGTGAAGACGCTGCCCGAGTACTACGCCGCCTTGCGCGAGGGACGCCTGCCCGTCGAGCGCGGTCTGGCGCTCGACCAGGACGATCTGGTGCGGCGCGACGCGATCATGGCGCTGATGTGCCAGGGCCGGCTCGACTTCGAGCCGATCGAACGCTCGCACGGCATCGTCGCCGCGGAGTACTTCGCGACGGAACTCGTGCGTCTGGGCCAGATGGCGGCGGACGGGCTCGTCACCATCGAGCCGCGCGCGGTGCAGGTCACGACGATGGGCTGGTTCTTCGTTCGGGCGGTGGCGATGGTGTTCGACCGGTACCTGAGGCCGGGCGGCGTGGCCGGCGCACCGGCGGGCGCGCCGGCGGAGGCGCCGGTGCGCTTCTCGCGCATCCTCTGACTCGGACGCAAGGATGGTGATACTCCCGCTCGCGCTCGCAGGCACCGCGTTCGTCATGGGGGCCGCCGGCAGCCTGCACTGCGCGGCGATGTGCGTCGCGCCCTGCGCGGCGGTGACGGCCGGGCGGCGAAGCGGCATCGCGGTGTTCCAGGCCGGCCGGCTGCTGGGCTACGCGGCGGGCGGCGCGGTGGTCGCGGCCAGCGTCGGCGGTCTGCTGCGCTGGGAGTCGACGTCCGGGGCATTGCGGCCGCTGTGGCTGATGGTGCATCTCGCGGCGCTGACGATGGGGACTTTCCTCCTCTGGCGCGCGGCGCCGCCGCGATGGGTCCTGCGCCTGTGGACGACGCGCGCGCCGGCGGCGGTCGGGATCCCCGTGGCGTCGCTCGACGGCGGCGCCGGCGCGGTCGCCCTGTCGCCCGCGCGCACGGTGGGTGCCGGTCTTGCGGGATTGGCCTGGCTCGCCTGGCCCTGCGGGCTGCTGCAGTCCGCGTTGACCGTCGCCGCGCTTGCCGATGGCCCGTGGCAGGGCGCTGGCGTGATGGCGGCTTTCGCGCTGGGCTCGTCGCCGGGCCTGCTGGCCGGGCCCTGGTTGCTGGCCTGCCTGGGCAGACCGGGCGGCCTCGCGGGCGGCTCGGGTGTGCGAATCGCAACCCGTCTGTCCGGTGCGATGCTGGCGGCGGGATCGTTCTGGGCGCTCGGTCACGGCCTGTGGGCGCAGGTCAGGGCGTACTGCGGATGACGTGTCGGGGCGCGGCGCGGCGCTTCCCAGGGACATGCTTGAGGCATCCGCCGATTGAAAGTTTCGCTGTCATAGAATCAACGCTTCCGGTTTACCCCAAACCACCCACGCGACTCGCGGAGACGACTCCATGTACCAGCACATCAAGGTGCCCGAGGGCGGCCAGAAGATCACGGTCAACACCGACTTCTCGCTCAACGTTCCGAACAACCCGATCATTCCCTACATCGAGGGTGACGGTACCGGCCTGGACATCACCCCGGTGATGATCAAGGTCGTGGACGCGGCCGTGGCGAAGGCTTACGGCGGCGCCAAGAAGATCCACTGGATGGAGATCTACGCCGGCGAGAAGTCGACGAAGGTCTACGGCCCCGACGTGTGGCTGCCCGAAGAGACGCTGACGGTCCTCAAGGACTACGTGGTCTCGATCAAGGGTCCGCTGACGACGCCGGTCGGCGGCGGCATCCGCTCGCTGAACGTCGCGCTGCGCCAGGAACTGGACCTGTACGTCTGCCTGCGCCCGGTGCGCTGGTTTGAAGGCGTGCCGTCGCCGGTCAAGGAACCGCACAAGACGGACATGGTCATCTTCCGTGAGAACTCGGAAGACATCTACGCCGGCATCGAGTTCGAAGCCCAGAGCGACAAGGCCAAGAAGCTGATCAAGTTCCTGCAAGAGGAATTCGGCGTCAAGAAGATCCGTTTCCCCGAGACCTCGGGCATCGGCGTGAAGCCGGTGTCGAAGGAAGGCACGGAGCGCCTGGTCCGCAAGGCGATCCAGTACGCGATCGACAACGACAAGCCGAGCGTGACGATCGTCCACAAGGGCAACATCATGAAGTTCACCGAAGGTGGCTTCCGTGACTGGGCCTACGCCCTGGCCCAGAAGGAATTCGGCGCCGAGCTGATCGACGGCGGCCCGTGGTGCAAGTTCAAGAACCCGAAGACCGGCAAGGACATCGTGGTCAAGGACAGCATCGCCGACGCGTTCCTGCAGCAGATCCTGCTGCGTCCGGCCGAGTACTCGGTCGTGGCGACGCTGAACCTGAACGGCGACTACATCTCCGACGCGCTGGCGGCGCAGGTCGGCGGCATCGGCATCGCCCCGGGCGCGAACCTGAGCGACTCCGTTGCCATGTTCGAAGCCACCCACGGCACGGCGCCGAAGTACGCGGGCAAGGACTACGTGAACCCCGGTTCCGAGATCCTGTCGGCTGAAATGATGCTGCGTCACATGGGCTGGACCGAAGCGGCCGACCTGATCATCTCGTCGATCGAGAAGTCGATCCTGTCGAAGAAGGTCACGTACGACTTCGCCCGCCTGCTGGACGGCGCGACGCAAGTGTCGTGCTCGGGCTTCGGTCAGGTGATGATCGAGAACATGTGATGACCTGCCTGGGCATGTCCCAGGTTGTCTTATGAACCCCAGTTCGTTGATTCGGCTGGGGTTTTTCGTTTCTGATGCTGAATTGTGATGAACGACAGTGCCCACAAAATGGGGCCATGATCGGGGCCAGCGACAGGAGCCATGGCCCGCCGGCTTCATCATGTACATCAGCGACCCGGCACAGCAGCAGGACGACATCGACGCGATCCGCCAGGCGCTGAAGGACAGCAAGGGTCCGGGCAACTTCCGCAATCTGTTCCTGTACTCGCCCAACGGCAAGAAGGATGGCGTGCAGCTCATCCCGGTCAGCGAGGTGGCCGCGAAGGACGAGTTCGTCAACATCAAGAACGTGAGCCGGGATGACGTCCTCGCGGCTCATCGCATCCCGCCGCAGTTGCTCGGCATCGTGCCGGGCAACACGGGCGGCTTCGGCGCCGTGCTGCCGGCGGCAAAGGTGTTCGCGCGCAATGAGATCGACCCGTTGCAGGCGCGCTTCCGCGCATTGAACGACTGGATGGGCGAGGAGGTGGTCCGGTTCGATTCCTACACCATTGACGCCGGCGACGGCGCGGGCTCCCCAGAGGGAAGTTAGCTGCCTAAGCCATACAACTGCTTATGAGCCGTGTATACAAGAAGTGCTGGTAACGCGCCTTCGCCGTAAGGTCAGTTCTTTGGCGACGATTTCGCCCGCCTTTTCTCCGCATTTAGCTCAATCTCAGCGGCAAGTGTCTGAATTTGCTTTCGCTCGTCTTCCGTTAAATTTGTCTGAGGGACAGGCCATCCTGCGGCAATCGACGCGTAAGCCTTATCTGAAGATGAACCAAAGCTGGACTCCGCAATGCTGATTAAGGCAACTCGATAAGCAGCCGCCGCGACTGGATCTGCCGTGATTTGGGTCGCCCTGTTCGCCGCAGCGAACAGGGCTGCCGTATCGCCTTGTTTGGCATCCTGCTGTACCCCGTCGTGAAGCCACTTTTCTCCGCGACGAGATGGCACGGTTTCCCAATATTCGGATGCTGCACCTTCGACGCCGCCTTGAGCGGCAGTTTCCAGTAGCTTGTCTCGCTGCGAGAGTTGTTCCGACGACAGGGTCTGACAGTCACGTTGTTGAGCTTGCGTCAGCTGCACAAGCGTTGTAAGCGCGCGATGCTGTTCGGAATTATTTACGGCGCGCGTTAGCGCTGACATCCAAGCCTCAAGATTGCTGTCCACGGACGCACAAGCATCGATCTGCTTCGCAGCTTGGTAAGACGAAAGTGGATCCCTGGAGGAGCGCGCTGCCTCGACCTTTGCCGCCGCAGACTCGCGAGTGAAAGACTTCGACAGGGCTACAGCGGCAGTGGCGCTGGCAGGCTCGGCCATTTGCGTCAGAACGGGTGGTGAGGAAACCGGTGCGCTTGACGCGGTGGAACCTGGATCCTCTGCCGGACGAATCGAATGGGACGTCGGCGACGACGTACTTCCATCCCGAACGTAGGTCACGATGCCTACGCCGCCCACGATCACAAATATCGTCAGAAGAATAGTCTTTTTCATTACGGTTGCCGAGCCTGCCGACTGAAGTTATTCCTGCGCCATGCAAGTCGCCATCTTAAGTGGGCAGACGTTATCTCGTGTATTGCGGAATACCGCTTCATTCCCGGTAATACATGCTGTCTTAGCCGCTATATGCTGCGAGCCGAGCTGGAACCAGCCTCGTTCGATCCCCTGACAGACGCCAGTATTTAAATTGTTCATTAGACGCATTGCGTCTCCAACGCAAATATCAACTATCGCTTTGCATTTTTCCATCTTGGTGGCTCCCTCTGGAAGAGTAATGCCGCCACCACCTACGCCTCCACCCTCCTTTCCAATCTCGTTGCTGTTGTAGAAGGGTTCAAAGCTATCGTACCAAACCTGCTGATTGTACAAATTTTTGCCGTTGATCTCAACCAGCCCCAATTCGAAAGAAATCTGATACTGATTTCCGCCGTCTTCGATTTGGGGCTTGGCAATGGGTCTGGTGGGCAAAATTGGGGAAATGGTGGCGCACGACGAAGTTAAGGTCTTCACCCGCGTACCGTCGGCCCGAACTTCAGTTTTTTGCTTCGTCTCGGATTCACATTGAGCATGAACTGGCCCAATTGCCAAACATGCCGTCAAAGCCAAAGCGGCTTGGAGAATGCGCATTACTTATACTCCCATTTAGTCGACGTATGAGCACGTCGGAAGAGAATTTGCCATCGCGGAGTGAGGCAAGCTACCCCCCAGAGGTTGAGGCTCGTTAAGGTGACGTGAAGGCCCGAAGCAATCGGTATAAAGCCGAAATTAGCTTTTGCTTCGACAGCGATTGCATTTTCGATCCACCGTCCATCGCCCAGCGCCAGCGGCCAAAGATCGGGAGGCCGAGCCGATGTCGCCAGTCCGCTGTGCCAGTGGCGCACCTTTAGAAGCGTCCAAAGTGTCGGATGACGAGATGCAGCAGCTTCCCGGATGGGGGCTCGCTCGCTCGGATATCGCATTGGTCGTGTGTCCACTCGCAACCTTTCGGCAACCAGCTGGCAACCGCTGTGCATCCAACCCGCAACCGGTTAGCAACCCGTCTGCGGTCGCGACCAAGCTGGGTGGAATGCCGAACAACTAATCAACCCAGCCTCGCATTGGTCGGCAAAGTGAGGAAGCGTGGGGCGCAGCACGTGGTTGCGTGGCACTCAGTTAAGCCCGCGTTTGTTCGTGGCTCGCCGAACGATGCCGAACGCTTGGCGAGGAGGCGCAGAGGCGTACCTAGGGACCGAATGCCGTTGCCGCCGACCAAATCCTCTAGCGCGCCCTCGGGACCCCGCCCCGCCCGCGCGCTAAATGGGGCGCTTTCGACGGCGAGCCGAACTGGGAGACGGGCAAGAACGTCTGGTGGCAGCTGCGGCGCGCCGATGGGGCGCCCTGGATGCTTGCCGGCATCTGGAACCACTGGACCGACGCGGAGACCGGCGAGATCGTGCCGTCGTACACCATGCTGACCTGCAACTGCGACGGGCATCCGCTGCTTGGGCGATTGCACAAGCCCGATTCGAAGCTCCCGCCAGATCAGCAGGACAAGCGCGCGGTGGTCCACCTCGAGCCGTCGGACTGGTCGACCTGGTTGTCCGGATCTGTCGACCAGGCGCGAGATCTGATCCGTCCCGCGCCCGCCGAGTTTTTCGACCAGGCCGACGCGATCGCGACGGACGAGCTGCTCGCCGCGGCGCAACAGATCTCGTCGCTGACGTGCTCGAACTCACACCGGCGACCAGCTCCTCCAGGCAGGGCGTGCCGCGCTGCGCATCCACTGGATATACTGTGATTACGTACAGTATTTACCATGTTGGCCCATGCCCTTTGTCTTCGATCGCGCGGCGTCAAGTTGACGTCGGCGGAGCTGCGGGCGCAGACGCCGATGGCTGGGCGACTCAGCTTCAACCAGAGCGCCTATCAGGGGCGGGATGAGAGGGGCTTGTGGGTATGCACGCTGATGCCGACGCGTGGCGAATACGGATGGTCCGTAGAGCTGTTCGATGCCCGCGTGCTGCGAATAGAGCCACGTGGCATCCTTGTCGGAGGGGTCGAGGACATCTGGCTTAGGAAAAAGCGAACCAGCTATACGCAGGTGCTCTGGGCGTGGCCGGTGGGCGGTGAGGGCGTCCGCACACCGCCGCCCGGCTCGACGCTTGAATCGATGAAGTTCATCGAGCAACTCGCTGAGCTGGTGTAGCTCTTCAGGCTTGTGTTGCAGAATGGATGTGCCAGTTGACCGTTCGACGGTTCCCTGGTGCTCCATCTGCCCGGCTCAGCGCCAATGCTGCTGCTTGCGCCCATTTCGGCGCTGTCGCACCAGAAGCCCAAGTCCGGTCAACATGAGAACCGCAGTTGTCGGCTCCGGCACCGCGCGAGCCAATTCGATCGAGTCAAGAATCAGCGCACTGCGATTGTCCGGCGCAATGGTGGGGTGATCCCACAACCGGATCTCGTCAAAGCCGCCACCGGAGAAGCCAACGTAATGTGCGTTCGGGTGGTGGTCAAGGACACCTGAGGCAACGCTTAGTCCGTCTTTGAACAGCGCATAGTGCAGAGTCAGGAGTGATGCGACCTCGTCACAGTTCGGATTGCAGTAACCGCCGTATCCTGTACCGAGCAAAAAGCCGACGGAGTCGAAATCAGCACCAGAGCTCAGGGTGAGTCGCTCATAGGTGGGTGGTCCGCTCTGGCTCAGTTCCAGCTGCGTGGGGTACCAGGCGCGCTGCCCTTCAAAGCCCCGCCGGCTCGAGTCCGTGGGTGTCCAGATCTCCACTGGCGAGCCAACATGATCGACCCTGATTCCGCCTTCTGTGTAAGTCGCGGTCCGCACCACGTCCGCACTCATCCCCTCAAACCCGTTGAAGCCTGCGCGGCTGTCATTCGAGATGAAGTCTGATGTGTGCACCACGATAGCCGCAGTGGCGGGCACAGTCATCGCAAGGAACGCGCTTGCGGCAAGGCACTTGAACATGGCCTGTGAGACGCCGGCAATTTTTCGGATCATTTCCCCTCCCTGGGATGAAGTCGTCTTGTGACTGGCAGCCACGCTGGTGGGCAATCAAGCGGGGTCAACGCATTGTTGCCAAGAATTTAACGCCGGGCGGAGGATAAGGTCGTGGCTAGGCCGTCGCTGCCACTCGCGCCCCGCATATGCGGGGGGCGATCGATGAAGTCGCGACCCAGCGCATCAGGCGGCATGCAACCACGTGGCCGACTGCCGGGTGCGAAGCGAGTCATTGCGGAACTTCTGGCGCCAGAATCGCACCGATTTCGCACCGTTCGATCCCGCACCAGCAGGATCGGGGTGGGACGCGGGTTCAATTCCCGCGGCCTCGGAGGCCGCTTCCAGCCTGACGCAGACGGCTCCTCGGTCGCGGAAGCGGCCGTTCGCCTTGCTCACACCGGAGATCAGCTCTCGGCCAAGAACCGAATTTCACCAGCGGCCGCTCTCGGGTAACCTACTCTCCTCGCATTCGTTACGCTGCACCATGGACGCTGCATTGCTCCTCCAGATTGAGGTCGCCCGCTTTAAGCAGTGGGCTGCGGGAATTCCCGTGGATACCAGGTCGGGCGAGTGGGAGTGTGACTACCCGGAATGGAGGCGCCTCTGGGCTGCCGCCAAATGCCTAGTTGAAACCGTACCGGTGGCAGCTTGGACTGAGGCTACGACGGAAGATTTCGTCTACGCGCTGGCGCGCGACAACGAAGTTGAAGTCATTGCAGACGACCTTGCTGGCAGAAGCGACACCCTGTTGATCCTTGCCGCTCGGGCTATCCATTCGGTTGAGACGGACGCCAAGTGGCAAATCGCAGCGAAGTTGGGAGATATGAACGAGCACAAATTGAAAGCAGAGGCATTGCTGGTGCAGTTTGTGCAAGACGCCGACGAATACGTAAGCCGGCGTTCTCTCTTGGCGCTGGCAACGCTCAAGTCAGGCAAGGCTGAATCGTTCGCAGAGCGCGCATGGAAGACCGGTCACGAATACCAGCGCATCGCCGCACTCTGGGCGTTGAAAGATGTGGGATCGTCGAAATTGAACGATTACCTGCTGCGGGCAGAGGAAGACGGCCGTGAATATGTGGTTCGTAATGCTACGGAGATCCGCGCAGCGTGACTTCGCTGCGAACGTTCGCTTTCTGGAGCTCAGATCGACTTGCGCGAGGTCCGCAACGGGTCGAGACGGGTCGGCCAAATGCGGCGGGTCGAAGGACCGCTTCCAGCCCAGAGCGGAAGTTGGGGCCATGGATGGGGCCATGAGGCGGGTCTATTGAGGACTTTGTCGATGCCTAGGCGTTCCTACCGGCGCTTCAAGGTGATGATCGAGAACATGTGATCAAAGCAGGCCCGGTCTCGCACCGGGCTGCGATCGACATGAGAAACCCCAGCGCGGTCGCCCGCCTGGGGTTTTCTGTTTCTGGGCGATGCCGTGCCGGATCGTCGACCCCGGGCGCCGCGGGGTCGGCGGCGCCCCGGGGTCAGGTCATTCGACGCCGTCGGGCACTTCGAATCCTGCCTCTCGGACTTCCGTGCCGATGGCGGGTTTCAGCAGACGCGCCGCCCGCAGGTCGCGCTCGGCCGCTTGCGCGTCCCCCGCCTTCAACGCGGTGAGGCCTCGGCCGTACAGCGACCACACGTGGTCCGCCTTCATGCCGAGGGACGCGTCGAAAGCCGCCTTGGCGGCGACCAGGTCGCCGATCCGCAGCTGCGTCCAGCCGAGCGAATCGAACGGGGCGGGCGTGCTGCCCGGCAGCGCCGCCGCGCGTTGGCAATCGTGCAGCGCCAGCGGCAGCTCCATGCCGCGGCGGGCGCGCAGCCAGCATCGCTCGTTCAGCCCGATGCGCTGATCGGCGTCGCCGGGACGATGGCTCAGCCACAGTTCCCATTGGCGCACGGCCTCGGACGGCTGGTCGTAATAGTCGTAATAGCGCGCGAGCTCGACGCGCAGTTCCGCCTCGGGCGGGATCAGCGGCACGGCGCGCGCGATGTCGTCCGCGGCGCCGCTGTGATCGCCCAGAACGCTGCGCAGGCGTGCGCGGAACACGCGGGCTTCGGGGAGGTCCGGTCGCAGGCGCAGCGCTTCGGTCGTGTCCTGCAGCGCTGGCAGGGGATTGCCCTGTTCGTGCTCGATGAACGCGCGAAGCATGAAGAGGGCCGGCTCGTCGGTCTTCAAGTCCAGGGCCCGGTTCGCGTCGGTGAGCGCCTCCGCGTACCGTTTCGCGGCGAAGTGGGCTGCGCTGTTTCGCGCCATCTCCATCGCCTGGGCGTCCTGGGTCGGTGGGGTGGTGGTCGCCGCGGTGGCGTTCAGGGTCGTGGCGGCCAGCAGTGCGGCGCAGGCGGCATTCAACCCGAGGCGCATCCTGCGCGGGAAGGCGGGCACAAGCGATCGATGGCGGTCGCGCGCGGTGGTGGTCATGGGTGGTCCTCCCTCGATGGTCATGGCCGAGCGGCTCGATGCGGCCGCTGCAGGGTGCGGACTTTAAACGGGCGCGGGTTCGAAGTCGTCCCATCGTCCGTGATTCGAGGTGTCCGGTCGCTGCCGCTACGCTGCTCGCCCGCTTGCCGGGCTTTGGCTTCGCAAGCCGTTCGCCCCTTTCGCGTCGACCGCAAATGGCCGGCAACGGGTTCACAGAATGGTCTCCTTTGAAGTCATCGAGGAAGTACCGTCATGCGTGTCGACAAGATGCTGACCGCGACGCTGGGCGCCGCGGCCGTGTTGCCTCAGGGCGTCTCCGCCAACAACGTGGGCCCAGCGAGCCAGGTGTCGCAAGGCGGATCGCAGAGCGGGCTGCCGAGCAACTCGCGCGTCGCGCTGTCCGGCGGTGGCCAGCCTGGACGCGTGAGTCTTTCGTCTCTCGGTCAACTCGGCCTGTCGGCCCATCGACCGGTCCAGCCCAACGCGCCTGCAGCGGTTGACTGCAACACCGCTATCGGCGGTCAGGCCGCCGCGGCGTTCCAGCGCGACTTCGCGCCTCGACTGCAAGGTGCCCCGCTGGGCAGTGTCCTCGCGTCTCGTCAGGAGCTCGGCCTGCAGGCGCATGACTTCGCGATGGTCGACATTGGCGGCGAGGGTCAGAAGACGGCACCGGACGGCATGAAGAGCGGCAACCTGCACGCCATCAACGTCAACGCGCAGTCGACGATTTCGTCGGGACCGATGAAGCTCCAGACCGCCGTGGGGGAGCCTGGTCTTGGGAAGGACGTCAATGGCGGCCCCATCCCCAACCTCGTCAAGATCAACGAATGGCCTTCGCGCAGCGAGACTTCTGCCGTGGGCTTCGTCCCGCTGGCGAAAGGCTTCTCCAATCTCACGACGATGGAAGGCGCTCCCGTGTACGCCTATCACGTCGCGGAACTCGACCGGGTGACGTCGAGCAAGGGCTGGATCGCACTGACCGTCGACAAGGACTTCAAGCCGCAGATCGATCAGCTGGCGCAGGCCCGCAACGGCGGGGAGGCCTGGCATTTCCCTGGGAAATCGGAGACCGACAACGATCGATTCATCGTTGCGCCCGCGGGGCTGTCGGCCGAGGAGACCAAGGCGTTCAAGGCCAAGTTCGAAGCGGCCAGCCCGCACGAGATCCATGACGTGGCGAAGGCTATCTCGCAGGAGCTCGCGCGCAAGCCTGGAGGCGCGCCGCGCGACGAGCTCTGAGCGCGCCTTCGATCGCCGGATCACCGCGCCCCAGGGCGACGCCGAACGCGGTTGCGTGCTGGTCGGCAAGCACCTGAAAGCTCGACGCACGACGCCGCTGCCAGGGCCCTCTGCTGGCCTTGAACCTCTCGCCGGAACCATGCAGGTACCGCGCTTGCCATCGCATGACCATCCATCCATTGAGAAGGAGTGTTCATGCGACACCAACTCTTCCCCCGAAGTGCCCTGTTCGCGGCAGGCGTCCTCGCCGTGGCCGCAATGACGGGCTGCTCGACCAACAAGGTCGAGACCGCCTCCCAGCTTGGCGAAAGCCGAGGCGCGCTCGAAGCCGCCCAGACCAGCATCGGCACCGGCGATTCACCGGATCTGGTCGTGGCCCGCGCCCGTCTGGCTGAAGCCCAGGAAGCGCAGAAGAAGGGCGATCACGCGCTCGCACGCCGCAAGGCGGACGAGGCCGAGGCCGCCGCCGCATTGGCCAGGTCCAAGGCCGCGCGCGACCGCTCGGAGAAAGCCTCCATGGAGCTGGACCGCAGCCTCTCGACGCTGCGCGAGGAGCTCAACCGAGGTCCGGCTCCGGCCGCGCCCGCCCGTTGATCCGTCAGCGACTGCCACTCTAGGAGACACCATGAATCGATACTGGAACATCGCAGGCGGACTCACGGCCCTGGCGCTGGCCGCCTGCTCGTCGGTCCCTCTGCCCAATGCCGGCCTGGACGCCGCCAAGCGTGACTACGCGCAGGCCACCAGCGATCCGAATACGAGCCGCTACGCCTCCGCTGAACTCTCGAAGGCCAAGGAATCGTTGGACCGCGCCGACTTCGCCTGGCGGGAACGCAAGGACCCGTCCGAAGTGGACAGCGCCGCCACGGTCGCCTCGCAGCGCGCCCAGACGGCGATCAACCTGGGCGCGGCGCGCGCCGCCGACGCGAAGGTCGAGCAGGCCGGCCTCGAGCGCGAGCGTCTGCGCGCGGAAGTCCGTACCCGTCAGGCCCAGGTTGCGCAGGGCCAGGCGCAGGTCGCTCAAGGGCAGGCCGCGGCCGCCGAAGCCGCGGCGATCGCCGCCTCCGAGCGCGCCAACCGTCTGCAGCGCGAGCTCGCGGAAATCCAGGCCAAGCCGACCCCGCAGGGCCTCGTCGTCATGCTGCAGGACGTGCTGTTCGACACCAGCAAGGCCACCCTGAAGGAGGGCGCCTTCAGCCGCCTGGACACCTTGTCCTCGGCGCTGCGCAACCATCCGGAACGCCGCATCCTCATCGAGGGCTTCACCGACAGTACCGGCAACGCGCAGAGCAACGTCGCCCTGTCGCGAGCCCGCGCGGAGTCGGTGCGCGATGCGCTGGTGAAGCGAGGCGTCGACGCCGGGCGGATCGACGTCCGTGGCAACGGCGAGGCGCGTCCCGTGGCCTCCAACGACAACGCCGCTGGCCGTCAGCAGAACCGTCGCGTGGAGATCGTTTTCTCGGACGAGCGCGGCGCGTTTGCCGGGGGACGTTGATATCGGTAGGTCGACAAGGGGAATCGGGCACTCCCGCGTCCGATTCCCCGGCGGATTCCTTGCCCGATCCCGGGTCGATGTTTCCTTCTGACCACAGGGCGCCCGTTGCCTACCGGAATGCAGAAAGCCCGCTTGCGCGGGCTTTCCTGCGTGCGGGTCGGATCAGCCGACCGGATTCAGGCCGCGGCCGCCTGCTGCCCGACGTGGGCTTCCGCCAACATCGGCATGCCGATGGGCGCGTCCAGCGGCGCGTCCGAGGCGTCGCCGCCCTCCAGCGGACGGATGTTCTGCGCCAGTTGCCCCTTGGGGCCCTGCACCAGCTCGTAGCTCACCTTGCCGCCCTGCTTGAGCGTCCGGAAGCCGTCCATCTGAATGGCTGAGAAGTGCGCGAAAACGTCGCCCCCGCCCTGTTCGGGTTCAATAAAGCCAAACCCTTTGGCATCGTTGAACCACTTGACCGTGCCTGTTGCCATGTTCTTCTCCATCCCGGTGTCTTTCTCGCACCGGGGCGGATTCTCAAATCCGTGTCAAGCCAGTGTCAATTGAGGAACTCCCCGGGGTCAGGAGGCGCGAAGGTGACAAACTCGGGGCATTGACAGGCTGAAGCCTGTCCCCATGTAGGGTGCTCCCGCTGTTTATAGAATCGGTTCATGCCATTGTTTGCCCAACAGCCCCCACCCGCGGGACCCCCGCCCGGCCCTCAGCCGCCGGGTCCGGAGGACGGTGGGAATTCCACCACGCTGGAGCGTGTCGCTCAGAAGACGGAGCCGCCGCGCCTTTACCAGGTGCTGATGCTCAACGATGACTTCACACCGATGGAGTTTGTGGTGATGGTCTTGCAGGAGTACTTCCGCCATGACCTGGATACGGCCACCCAGATCATGTTGAAGATCCATCACGACGGTCGCGGGGTCTGCGGTGTTTTCACCAAGGACGTCGCGGCCACCAAGGTCGAAATGGTGCTGGCGGCCGCACGGCGCGCCGGTCACCCCCTGCAGTGCATTATGGAGGCCGCATGATTGCGCAAGAGCTTGAAGTCAGCCTGCACATGGCGTTTGTCGAAGCGCGCCAGCAGCGCCACGAGTTCATCACCGTGGAACACCTGCTGATGGCGCTGCTGGACAACCCGTCCGCGGCGGAGGTGCTGCGCGCATGCGCGGCGAACATTGAGGACCTGCGCAAGTCGCTTGCGCAGTTCATCAAGGAGAACACGCCGACCGTGGGGGGCACCGACGAGGTGGACACCCAACCCACGCTCGGTTTCCAGCGCGTGATCCAGCGCGCGATCATGCACGTCCAGTCGACCGGCAACGGCAAGAAGGAAGTGACCGGCGCCAACGTGCTGGTCGCGATCTTCGGCGAGAAGGACTCCCACGCCGTCTACTACCTGCACCAGCAGGGCGTGACGCGTCTGGACGTCGTCAACTTCATCGCCCACGGCATCAAGAAGAGCGAGCCGCCCGAGCCTCCCAAGGGCCCGGAAGGCAACGGTGCCGAATCCGAGCGCGAAGAGGGCGAGGGCGGTCAGGGCCAGGGCGGCGGCAAGGGCAGCCCGCTGGAGCAGTTCACCCAGAACCTCAACCAGCTCGCCCGCGACGGCAAGATCGATCCGCTGATCGGTCGCGAGCTCGAGGTCGAGCGCGTGGTGCAGATCCTGTGCCGCCGCCGCAAGAACAACCCGCTGCTGGTCGGCGAGGCCGGCGTGGGCAAGACGGCGATCGCCGAGGGCCTGGCCTGGCGCATCACCGAGGGCCAGGTGCCCGACGTGCTGGCCGAAGCGGTGGTGTATTCGCTGGACATGGGCGCGCTGCTGGCGGGCACCAAGTACCGCGGCGACTTCGAGCAGCGCCTCAAGGCGGTGATCAAGCAGCTGAAGGACCAGCCCGGCGCGATCCTCTTCATCGACGAGATCCACACCCTGATCGGCGCCGGCGCGGCGTCGGGCGGCACGCTGGACGCGAGCAACCTGCTCAAGCCGGCGCTGTCCTCGGGTCAGTTGAAGTGCATCGGCGCGACGACCTTCAGCGAGTACCGCGGCATCTTCGAGAAGGACGCGGCGCTGTCGCGGCGCTTCCAGAAGGTCGACGTGGTCGAGCCCACCATCGACCAGACTGTCGAGATCCTCAAGGGATTGAAGTCCCGCTTCGAGGAGCACCACAGCGTCAAGTACGCGCTGACCGCGCTGCAGGCGGCGGCGGAGCTCTCGGCCAAGTACATCAATGACCGTCACCTGCCCGACAAGGCGATCGACGTCATCGACGAGGCCGGCGCGGCTCAACGCGTGCTGCCCAAGAGCAAGCAGAAGAAGACGATCACCCGCGCGGAGGTCGAGGACATCGTCGCCAAGATCGCGCGCATTCCGCCGGCCTCGGTGTCGACGGACGATCGCGGCAAGCTCAAGAGCCTGGACCGCGACCTGAAGAGCGTGGTCTTCGGCCAGGATCCGTCCATCGACGCGCTGGCCGCGGCCATCAAGATGGCGCGTTCGGGCCTGGGCAAGCCGGACAAGCCGATCGGCTCCTTCCTGTTCAGCGGCCCGACGGGCGTGGGCAAGACGGAAGTCGCCAAGCAGCTGGCCTACATCCTGGGCATCGAGCTGATCCGCTTCGACATGTCCGAGTACATGGAGCGGCACGCCGTCAGCCGCCTGATCGGTGCGCCTCCGGGCTACGTCGGTTTCGACCAGGGCGGTCTGCTGACCGAGGCGATCACCAAGAAGCCGCACGCGGTGCTGCTGCTCGACGAGATCGAGAAGGCGCATCCGGACGTCTTCAACGTGCTGCTGCAGGTCATGGATCACGGCACCTTGACCGACAACAACGGACGCAAGGCCGACTTCCGCAACGTGATCATCATCATGACCACGAACGCGGGTGCGGAGGCGATGAACAAGTCGACGATCGGTTTCACGACCAAGCGCGAGCAGGGCGACGAGATGGCCGACATCAAGCGCCTGTTCACGCCGGAGTTCCGCAACCGCCTGGACGCGATCGTCAACTTCGGTGCGCTGAACGAGGACATCATCCTGCGGGTGGTGGACAAGTTCCTGCTGCAGCTCGAAAGCCAGCTGGCCGAGAAGAAGGTCGAGGTTACCTTCAGCGACGCGCTGCGCAAGCACCTCGCCGCCAAGGGCTTCGATCCGTTGATGGGTGCGCGTCCGATGCAGCGCCTGATCCAGGACACCATCCGTCGCGCCCTGGCGGACGAACTCCTGTTCGGTCGCCTGGTCGACGGTGGTCGCCTCAGCGTGGATGTCGACGACAAGGGCGAAGTCCAGTTGGACATCACGCCCAACAAGAAGGACAACAAGCCCAAGTCCGAGCCGGCCACCGCCGATTGACCTTCAGCAACGCCTGACCCCAAAGCCCGCTCACGCGGGCTTTTTCGTTGTGAACTCTGTGCCTGACTAAAGCTGGCCAAGGTCGTCTCCCGACCTGGTAGGTCAATCTCCTGCGGCTGGTTGGTCCGTAGCCCCCCGCACATCCGCAGTTACAGCGCTCAGGCACCTGCGCTAAGCTGACGGTTTCAGGGAGAGCCGATGAGCACACAAAAGAGATTGCCAGAGCTTGTAGTGCGCAACGAAGCAGAGGCGTATGCGCTGTTGGAGAAGGCGCTGAACGGGAAGGTCGAACCGTGGTCGGCCTTGCGACTTGAAGGTTGGCCGCATCTCACCATATATCTGAAAGGCGAGAAGTTCGAGCAGACCATCACGCCCACGGTGATGAAGTCGCTTCTCGAGTACCAGCGGCTCGTCTACCGCGCGTATGCCTCGGCTAAGTACGACAACGAATCTAAGCGCCTAACAGACGCGGAGAAAGAAGCGTTGGAGATACGCGTGAAGGTGGAAGGCGGATCCACGAAGCTGGATCTGGACGTCAACGCCCTAGCGATCGAATTTGTAAAGCAGATGGGAGCGAAGATGGACTCGACCCACATCCTCATCGTCCTGCTGACCTTCCTGGCTCTGTATTTCGGAACGTCTTCGCTCAAGACTTTCCTGGACAACCGCAGGGAGGTCCGCCTTAAGGAGCTGACAGACGACACTCAGCGTCAAACTCTTGAGGTCTTGAAGTTCAGCTCGGCGCAAGAGACTAAGCGTACAGAGCTGCTCACGCAGGCTATCTCGGAACTGCCTTCCAAACTGAAGGCCGTTGAGGAGCTGTCGCAAGACGCAAAAGTAGAACTGGTTAAGGCTGTCAGCGAGGCTGACACGGCCAAAATCGGATCGGTGCCCATGGATGGGCGCACTGCAATGACGCTCGTCCAGAACGCCCGTCGAACCTCTGACGAAGTGCGGCTCGACGGAAGGTATCGACTCCTTAAGCTGGATTGGTCCGATGCGTCGCGGTTCCGCGTGAAGGTTTACAACATCGTGACTGGTGTCGAGTTGGATGCCGAAGTGCAGGATGACACGCTGACCGGTAACTATCGCAAGCTGCTTCAAGACGCCGAGTGGAGCCGTAGCCCAGTGCTCTTGCAGATCAATGCACGTCAGGTGGGCCAAGAATTCCGGGGCGCCGTTATTCTGAAAGTGGAACCGGATTCATCACCTACCTCGCGCAGGAACTGAATCGCCCAGCTTGTTATTGGTTTCACGGAGGGTACGTAAGCCCCTCCCCGCACTCCTATAGCAGCAAGATCAGGATGGTGGTGATTGCCGCGACCGAGAAGGTCACATTGATCTTCAACTTCCCGTACTGCAATGTCAGCGTGGAGATGGTGTGAGCCCTGTTTACGCTGGTAGCGCTGCCAACTTGTCGAAGGTTGGCGGTCTTGTATTCGCGCCTCGTGCCGGGTGCTGGTCTCCGGCATAGCTAGTGGACTCGGGCGATTCAATTCGACTCCCAGCTGGCAGGCGAAGGAGGGAGACGGAGGAGACGGGGCCCGGGCTCGCCCGATGGTGCTCAGTCGTCGCGTGCCGGGTCTTGCCTGAAGAACCCGGCGAGGAGCCGGTACAACCGCGGTTGCTCGGCGAGGAGCTCGCGCGGCGCGACGAAGAAGGCTTCGACGGCGACCGCAAAGAACTCCTCGGGGGCTTCCGCGCCGTAGGGATCGATCAGCGTCGCGACGCCTGCGTCGACCTGGTCGCAGAACCAGTGCCACTCGGCTTCCATCGTGGCGCCCCATTGCAGGCGCAGTGCGGGATCGTCGATCGTCGGCGCGCCATCGGGTTCGCCGTCGCGCATGTCCAGCACGTGGGCGAATTCGTGGATCACGACGTTGTAGACCGAGTCGTGGCCTTCGACGCGGTCGACGGCTTCGGGCGTGATCTCGCTCCAGGCGAGCATCAGCGGTCCGCCTTCCATCGCTTCGCCGGCGAGCGTCTCGTCGTATTGGTGGACGACCCCGTCCTCGTCCATCGTCTCGCGCGCGGCGACGACCTCGCCCTCGTGCATGACGATGCCGACGAACCCGTCGTACCAGTCGAGCCCCAGGCGCAGCACCGGCAGGCAGGCCTGCGCGGCGACGGCTACCGCGACTTCGTCGGTGACCTTGAAGCCGTTGACGCCGTGGAACTCCTTCGCCGACAGGAACAGTGAACACAGTCTGCGCAGCTCGGCGCGATCGGCCTCGCTGCGGCGGGCGATGAAGGGGTACTGCGTGAGCGTGAGCTCCCACAGCGGATCGGGGATCGCGAACTGGTCGAGCAGTTTGCGCTCGCGATGCGCGCGCCAGCGTTGCAGCAGGTCGCCGATCATGTGCCGAGGGCGACCTCGGTCGCCGAGGTCATCGGGGCGATGCGCCGCAGGCCGTCGAGATCGAGCACCAGCACGTCGCCGCGGCCCGGGCCGTGGTCGTAGTCCCAGTCGGACAGCACGGCGCGCGTGAGCCCGTTGCCGAGGTCGTGCACCGCCGGCCGGTGCGTGTGGCCGTGGATCAGCGTGTCGCAGCCTGACGCGCCCAGCCATGAGCGCGCCGCGTCGTCGTCGACGTCTGCCCACGTGGACGGATCGGTCTGATGCATGCGGCTCTTCGCGCGCAGGTGCCGGGCGAGTGCACGTCGCGCGAACAGCGGCATCGCCCGCAATGCCGCGAGCACCTCAGGCCGGCGAACGATCGCGCGCGCCTTCAGGTAGCCCACATCGCCGAGACAGAGCTGATCGCCATGGCTCAGCAGCCACGAACGTCCGAAGGCATCGAGCCGTGTCGGATCGTCGAGCAGCCGCATGCCGGCGTCCGACGCCATCGCCTCGCCGAGCGCGAAGTCGCGGTTGCCGTGCATGAAGAAGAGGGTCTTGCGCGAAGCGGTCTCGCGCAGCACGTCGAGCGCGAACTGCTCGAAGGTGCCGGCCTGCCAGCGCGCGTCGTCGCCGATCCAGGCCTCGAAGATGTCGCCGAGCAGGAAGACCGCGTCGGCCGGCGTTGCCGCCAGGTGGGCGCGGAATCGCGCCAGCGTCGCCGGCATGTCCGGCGACAGGTGCAGGTCGGAGAGCAGGTCGATCCGCCGCCAGCCTGCCGCCGCCCGCAGCGGTGCCAGGGGCACCACCGCACGGGGCAGGGGGAAGGCAGCGGATCCGGGACTCACTCGACCGCGACAGCGCGCTCGATGATCACCGGATCGACCGGCACGTCGTCATGGAAGCCCGAGCGGCTGGTCTTGACCTTCTCGATCTTGTCCACGACGTCCTGGCCGCCGACGACCTTGCCGAACACCGCATAGCCCCAGCCCGACGGGCTTTCGCTCTTGAAGTTCAGGAAGTCGTTGTCGACCGTGTTGATGAAGAACTGCGCGCTGGCCGAATGGGGCGCGTTCGTGCGCGCCATCGCCAGCGTGTACTTGTCGTTCTTCAGGCCGTTGTTGGCCTCGTTCTGGATCGGCGCGTCGGCCGGCTTCTGCTTCATGCCTTCCTCGAAACCACCGCCCTGGGCCATGAAGCCCTTGATGACGCGGTGGAAGATGGTGCCGTCGTAGTGGCCCTTGGCGACGTAGGCCAGAAAGTTCTCGACGCTCTTGGGGGCCTTCGCGTCGTCCAGCTCCACAGTGATCAGGCCGTGGTTGGTGTGCAGTTCAACAATCTTGGTCATGGCTTCAACTCCTTATTTCTCGACGGTGGCCTTGTTGATCAAGACCGGGGTGTTGGGCAGGTTCTGGAAAGCGGGGTTCTTCGGCGACGGCGCGTTGGGCACCGCGCGGATCTTGTCGACCACCTCCATGCCCTCGCTGACGTAGCCGAACACGGCATAACCGCGTCCGTCGGACGCGTAGCCCGGATCGAGCGCCGGGTTGTCCACGGTGTTGATGAAGAACTGCGAGGTCGCCGAGTTCGGATCGTTGGTCCGTGCCATGGCGATCGAACCGCGGATGTTCATCAGGCCGTTGCCGGCTTCCAGCGGGATCGGCGGGCGCGTCGGGCGCTGCTTCAGGTCGGCGGTGTAGCCGCCCGTCTGGATCATGAAGTCGCCGATGACGCGATGGAAGATCACGCCGTTGTAGTGGCCGGCCTTCACGTAGGTCAGGAAGTTGGCGACCGTCTTGGGCGCCTTCTCGGCGTCCAGCTTGATCACGATGTCGCCGGCGGTGGTGTTCAGCCGGACCGTCTGGGCCTGGACGAACGAGGCCGCGAGGCCCAGCACGGCGGCGCCGGCGGCGAGCAGGAGTTTGGAGGTCCGCATGGTCGGAGGTGTCTGTGTGGGGAGCGTTGAGGGAAGGGCGGGGTGCGTTGACGGCCTGGCACGACGGCGCACCGTCGGTGCGCCGTCCGCGATCATCGCGCCTGCACGCCCTTGGCGTTGTTGAACGCTGTGACGCGTTGCAACTTGACCTTCAGCGCGGTGTCGTCGCCGAGCGCCTGCTTCAACGCGCGTTCGTAGGACTGCTGGGCCAGGCGCATCAGCACGTCGCCCATGTTCTCCTGGGCCTGCGCGTGGTCGGGCTGCAGGTCCAGGGCGCGGGTCAGCGACTGGCGCGCGGCTTCGTACTCGCCGCGCGCGGCGTGGATGACGGCCAGGTTGTTGTACGGATCGGCCAGGTCGGGGAAATCCTCGGTCAGGCCGGTGAAGAGGGTGCGGGCGCGCTCGAGCTGCTGCTGTTCGAGCAGCATCGTGCCCAGCGAGAACCGCAGGCGCGGATCGTCCGGGGTGGCCTTGAGGCCGGTCTCGGCGACCTGGATCGCCTGGTCGCGCTTGCCGGCGGCCCACAACGCCTGCGCGTCGTCGAGCGGCGCGGCGTGCGCCAGGGTCGCGCCGGTCATCGCGAGGGCGACGCAGCAGAGGCGGATCAGGAGGGGGAGTCTTGGCATGGGGTCGGACCGCTATACTGCCGGGCATTCTAGAGCGAGCTTTCGTCTCACGCTCGCCTCCCCCTTGCCTCACGGCCGGCTCTCCGGCCCACCCGCACCGCACCTTCGAATGCGCCGAACCCCGCGACCCGTCGCCGGTGCGGCGCGTCCCCCGTATGTCCTCCTTGCGCATCTACAACACGCTGGACCGCCAGCTCCAGGATTTCCAACCGATCGAGCCGGGCAAGGTCCGCATGTACGTCTGCGGCATCACGGTCTACGACCTGTGCCACATGGGCCATGCGCGCATGAACATCGCGTTCGACGTCGTCTACCGCTGGCTGAGGGCCAGCGGCTTCGACGTCACGTATGTCCGCAACATCACCGACATCGACGACAAGATCATCCGTCGCGCGCGCGAGCGCGGCATCACGATCGGCCAGCTCACCAGCGACACCATCGCCGCGATGCATCGCGACTTCGACGCGCTGGGCATCGCCAAGCCGACGCATGAGCCGCGCGCCACCGAGTACGTCCCGCAGATGCTGGACATCATCGGCAAGCTGGAGACCAAGGGCCTGGCGTATCAGGCCGACGGCGGCGGCGACGTGAACTACGCGGTGCGCAGGTTCGACGGCTACGGCAAGCTCAGCGGCAAGTCGCCGGACCAGCTGCGGGCTGGCGAACGCGTGGCGGTCGACGACGGCAAGCGCGATCCGCTGGACTTCGTGCTCTGGAAGTCGGCCAAGGCCGAGGAGCCGGTCGAGGCCAAGTGGGCCAGCCCCTGGGGCGAAGGCCGCCCGGGCTGGCACATCGAGTGCTCGGCCATGAGCTGCGCGCTGCTGGGCGAACGCTTCGACATTCACGGCGGCGGCATGGACCTCCAGTTCCCGCACCATGAGAACGAGATCGCGCAGAGCGAAGGCGCCTTCGGCCACTTCGTCAACTACTGGCTGCACAACGGCTTCCTGAACATCGACGGCGAGAAGATGTCCAAGAGCCTGGGCAACTTCTTCACCATCCAGGAAGTGCTGGAGAAGTTCGACGGCGAATCGATCCGCTTCTTCATGTTGCGCACGCAGTACCGCAGCCCGTTCAACTTCAGCGACGTCAGCCTGGACGATGCGCGCACGGCGCTGCGCCGGCTGTACACCGCGCTGGACGCGGTGGCGCCGGCGGACGTGACGATCGACTGGACGTCGGGCCCCGCCGCGGCGTTCAAGGCCGCGATGGACGACGACTTCAACACGCCGGGCGCGCTGGCTGTGCTGTTCGAACTCGCGAACCAGGTCAACCGCGACCGGTCCGCGCAGGACGCCGGCCTGCTGAAGGCCCTGGGCGGCGTGCTGGGCGTGCTGCAGCAGGCGCCCAAGACCTTCCTGCAGGCGGGCGCGGGCCTGGACCAGGCCGCGATCGAAGCCCAGATCGCCGCGCGCGCCGCGGCGAAGGCCGGTCGCGATTTCGCCGAGGCCGACCGCATCCGCAAGTCGCTTGCCGAACAGGGCATCGAATTGAAGGATTCGCCGACCGGCACGACCTGGGTCCGCGCGGCCAAGCCGGGAGAGCAGGCCTGATGGCGCGTGTGGCGACTGCCGGGGTGACCCCGGACTATTGGGACGAAGCCTGCAGACACCTGGTCAAGCGCGACCGGGTGATGAAGAAGCTGATCCCGCAATTCGGCGAAGCGCGGCTGCAGAGCCGCGGCGACGCGTTCACGACGCTGGCGCGTTCGATCGTCGGACAGCAGATCTCGGTGAAGGCGGCACAGGGCGTGTGGGACAAGTTCGCCGAGCTGATTTCGGGGCCGTCCAACCGCATCAAGCCGACCGAGGTGCTCGCGCTGGACAAGGCGGTCCTGCGCGGCGTCGGCCTGTCGCTGCGCAAGGTGGAGTACCTCAGCGACCTCGCGCAGCATTTCGAAACGGGCCAGGTCCATGTGCGTCAATGGGCGCAGATGGAAGACGAAGCCATCATCGACGAGCTGGTCGCCATCCGCGGTATCGGCCGCTGGACGGCCGAGATGTTCCTGATCTTCCATCTGATGCGGCCGAACGTGCTGCCGCTGGATGACGTAGGATTGTTGAAGGGCATCGGCCAGCACTACTTCAGCGACGAGCCCGTCTCCCGCGCTGAAGCCCGCGAACTGGGCGAAGGCTGGGCGCCGTACCGCTCCGTCGCCACTTGGTATATTTGGCGCAGCCTGGATCCGCTACCCGTGGATTACTGAGAATGAGCAAGAAACACTTCCTCGAATTCGAGCAGCCGATCGCCGAGCTCGAAAGCAAGATCGACGAGCTCCGCTACGTGCAGAGCGAGTCCGCGGTGGACATCTCGGAAGAGATCGACCGCCTCGGCAAGAAGAGCCTGCAGCTCACGAAGGACATCTATTCGAATGTCCTGCCGTGGCAGGTCTATCAGGTCGCGCGCCATCCGCAACGCCCGCAGACGCTGGACTACTGCAGCGAAGTCTTCACCGAGTTCGAAGAACTGCATGGCGACCGCCACTTCGCGGACGACGCCGCGATCGTCGGCGGCCTCGCGCGCTTCAACGGCCAGGCCTGCATGGTCATCGGCCACCAGCGCGGCTCGGACGCGAAGGAGCGCACGCTGCGCAACTTCGGCATGCCGCGCCCCGAGGGTTACCGCAAGGCGCTGCGCTTGCTGAAGCTGGCCGAGAAGTTCGGCCTGCCGGTGTTCACCTTCATCGACACGATGGGCGCGTACCCCGGCATCGGCGCCGAGGAACGCAGCCAGTCGGAAGCCATCGGCCGCAACATCTTCGAGATGGCGCAGCTGGAAGTGCCCATCATCGCGACGGTCATCGGCGAAGGCGGCTCCGGCGGCGCGCTGGCGATCGGCGTGGCCGACCAGGTGCTGATGCTGCAGTTCTCGGCCTATTCGGTGATCTCGCCGGAAGGCTGCGCGTCCATCCTGTGGAAGACCGCGGCGCGTGCGCCTGAAGCCGCCGAGGCGCTGGGCATCACCGCGCACCGCCTGAAGGCGCTGGGCCTGATCGACAAGATCGTCAGCGAGCCGGTCGGCGGCGCGCACCGCGATCCGAAGCAGATGGCGTCCAGCCTGAAGCGTGCGCTCGGCGATGCGCTCCGCCAGGTCTCCGACCTGAAGACCAAGGAACTGCTGGACCGCCGCTACGAGCGCCTCCAGGCCTATGGTCGATTCAGCGACACCAAGAGCCGCTGACCTGCGCTCCGGCGCCGGCGCCGAAGCCGGTGCTCCTGCCGGCTCTGACGACAGCCTCCGCCGCGTGATTGCGGTCGCCGCCAGCGGCGGTCGCGATTCGACGGCGCTCCTCCACGCCACCGCTGTTGCTGCCCGTCCGCTCGGGCTGCACGTGGTGGCGTTGCACATCCATCATGGACTGAGCGAGCACGCCGACGCGTGGCTGGCGCATCTTCAGGCGCAGGTCGACGGTTGGGCTGCGGAAGGTCTGCCGGTGTCGCTCGTGCATGAGCGGCTGGCCGGCGCGCCCGGACCCGGCGACAGCATCGAGGCCTGGGCCCGCGCCGGACGACATCGGGCATTGCAACGCCTGACCCTCGCGGCCGGCGCCGACCTGCTGCTGCTGGCGCACCATCGGCGCGACCAGGCCGAAACCTTCCTGCTGCAGGCCCTGCGCGGCGCCGGCGTGGCGGGCCTGTCCGCGATGCCGCGCACGCAGTGGCGCGACGGCGTCTGCTGGGCCCGCCCGTGGCTGGACCGTCGCCGCGAATCCATCGAGGCCTACGTCGCCGAACACGGCCTGCGCTTCATCGAGGACGACAGCAACGGCGACGCGCGATTCGCCCGCAATCGACTCCGTCTGGAGGCTTGGCCCGCGCTCACCGCGGAGGCTCCCGGTGCGGAGGCGGCACTGGCGCAGGCCGCCGCGTGGGCGCAGGAAGCGGCCGAACTCCAGCGTGAGATCGCCGAGGAAGACCTGGCCCGTTGGTCCGATCACGAGGCGGGTGCCGACGGTTTGTCTCAAGCCCTGTTGGTCGAACTCAGCGCCGCGCGCGCATCGAATGCGTTGCGCGCGTGGTTGCATCGTGCGACCGGCCGGACCGCGCCCGCGACGCTGATCCGACGCGTGATGACGGAAGGGGCGGCAGCGACCGTCGCGCGCTGGCCGCTGGGCGACACCGAACTGCACCTCTACCGCGGCCGGTTCTTCGTGCAGGCGACGCCGCAGGTGAGACGTCCCGCGCGCGCCGAGGCGCTGCCCGCGTCGTTGCTCGGCCTCGGCGCCGCGGCCGCCCTGGCCAACGCGGCGGCATCGACGATGCGCATGGATCTCAGCCGTCCCGGACGCCATCCGGTGACCTCATGGGGCGGTGCGTTCCATGTCGAACCCGTGACCACGGGGGGCGTTGCGCTTTCTGCGCTCAGCAATGTCGAGTTGCGCCCGCGCGAAGGCGGCGAGCAGTTCCAGGCCCACGCCAGAGGCATGGCGCGGGCGCTCCGCAAATGCTGGCAGACCGCCGGAATCCCCGCTGTCCAGAGGGAAGGGCCGCTGATCCATGTCGACGGACGGCTGCTATTCGCGCCCGGTCTGGGCATCGACGCGCGGTGGGTGGCGCCAGCGGGTGAAGCACAAATGGCGCTGCGATGGGTGCCGGAGGCATGCGGATCCCGCATGGGGAGCGACGTTGCGGGCAAGGGCGCGTCTTAGAATCGCCGATCCACCCGCAGCAGGCCTTTGACACTCCCATGGCATTGATCGTTCACAAGTACGGCGGCACCTCGATGGGGTCGACCGACCGCATCCGCAACGTGGCCAAGCGCGTCGCCAAATGGGCGCGGGCAGGTCACCAGATGGTGGTAGTCCCCTCGGCGATGAGCGGCGAGACCAACCGCCTGCTCGGCCTGGCCAAGGAGCTGTCGCCCGGCAGTTCGTCCCCGTCGCTGATGCGCGAGCTCGACATGATCGCCTCGACCGGCGAGCAGGTCTCCGTCGGCCTGCTGGCGATCGCGCTGCAGGCCGAGGGCATGGACGCCGTCAGCTACACCGGCTGGCAGGTCGGCGTGTCGACTGACAACTCGTACACCAAGGCCCGCATCGAGAGCATCGACGACGCGAAGGTCAAGGCCGACCTCGACGCCGGCCGCGTGGTCGTGATCACCGGCTTCCAGGGGGTGGACGAGGACCGCAACATCACGACGCTGGGACGCGGCGGTTCGGACACCTCGGCGGTGGCGATCGCCGCGGCGATCAAGGCCGACGAATGCCTGATCTACACCGACGTCGACGGCGTCTACACGACCGATCCGCGCGTCGTCCCGGAAGCGCGCCGCATGAGCACCATCAGCTTCGAGGAGATGCTGGAGATGGCGTCGCTCGGCTCCAAGGTGCTGCAGATCCGCTCGGTGGAATTCGCGGGCAAGTACCGCGTGCCGATGCGCGTGCTGAGCAGCTTCACGCCCTGGGACATCGACATCGACGAAGAAGCCAAGTCCGGCACCCTGATCACTTTTGAAGAGGACGAACAAATGGAACAAGCCGTCGTCTCCGGCATTGCATTCAACCGCGACGAGGCCAAGGTGACGCTGCTGGGCGTGCCGGACAAGCCCGGCATCGCGTTCCAGATCCTGGGCCCGGTGGCCGACGCGAACATCGACGTCGACGTCATCATCCAGAACGTGTCGCAGGACGGGAAGACCGACTTCTCGTTCACGGTGCACCGCAACGACTACCAGCGCGCGATGGAGCTGCTGGAGAAGGTCGTGGGACCGGCGGTGCAGGCCGCCAAGGTGACCGGCGACCAGCGCATCTGCAAGGTGTCCATCGTGGGCATCGGCATGCGCTCGCACGTGGGCGTGGCGTCGAAGATGTTCCGCTCGCTGTCGGAAGAGGGGATCAACATCCAGATGATCACGACCAGCGAGATCAAGACCTCCGTCGTCATCGACGAGAAGTACATGGAGCTGGCGGTGCGCGCGCTGCATCGCGCGTTCGACCTGGACCAGGACATCGAGGCCTGAGGTCGGGTCTGAGTTCTGAAGAGAAATCCGGAGCGCGACTGTCGCGCGGCGAGAGGATGAATCGACTGGAGTTTTGGTCGAGGGGTCAAAAAGCCATGCTATAGTCGCTGCTTCTCCGGTTGGAGACGTGACCGAGTGGCCGAAGGTGCTCCCCTGCTAAGGGAGTATGTGGGCAAAACCTGCATCGAGGGTTCGAATCCCTCCGTCTCCGCCAACCAGATGCAAACCCCCGCAGCGCAAGTTGCGGGGGTTTTTGCATTCCGGGGTGAGTGAAGGCATGCCAGACGACTGGCGTGGGTCAGGAAAACTTTCAGCGGTCGTCGGGCGATGTGTCCTAAAGTCATCGCATGTACACGCCCAAGCATTTCGATCTGCCGGACCTGTCGCATGCCCGGCTGATGATCCAGGAGCATCCGCTGGCCACGTTGATGCTGATCGATCCGACGCATGGCCTGTCGGCGACGCCGGTCCCGATGATCTGGGGTGCGCCGACCGATGCGGCGGACGGCTCGGGCTGGTGGCTCGAAGGCCACCTGGCGCGCGCGAACCCGCACATCGCCGCATTGAAGTCGGAGGAACTAGGCGAGGTGCTCGTGCAGTTCAACGGCCCAGGCGCCTACATCTCGCCGAGCCACTACGACACGCCGCTGTCGGTGCCGACGTGGAATTACCTGACCCTCCAGGTCCATGGCCGCGTTCAGATCATCGACGAAGAGCACGCGAAGGACGCGCTGCTCAAGCGCCTGATCGCAACGCAGGAGCCCGACTACGCCGCGACGTGGCGTGGCTTGCCGGAGGACTTCCAACGCAAGATGCTGGGCGCGATCGTCGGCTTCCGCGTGCCGGTCGACCGCTGGACCATGAAGGCCAAGATCAGCCAGAACCGCAGCGCCGCCGAGCGCGAGCGCATCCTCGCGCACCAGGAGCATCACGGCTCGCTGGAGGAGCAGATCCTCGCGAGATGGGTGCGCGAACTCGCGCCGCGCTGAGCGAGGGATCGCTCACGGGGTCAGGTCTTGCCTGATCGCGCCTGATCTGCCATCTAGGACTTCCCCGAACACGCCCAGCAAGTTTGGGTCAGTGATCTTCGAGACGCGTCCTCCTAACGTTGCGCTCTGCAACAACGCAAGGAGATGGCGACGTGACAGAGGAAGAAAACAAGGGTTGGGCGCGGCGAGAAGTGTGGAAATTTCTTCTGCGCTGCGCCTTCGGATTCTTCGTCGCGTTCATCGTGAAACTGGCAGGGTTCGGCGAAAGGATTCCGAACTTTGTCCTCAAGATGGGCTCGATGCTTTGCATCTTCTATCTCCTGGATTTGTTGTATCGAACATGGCGGCATCGCAGTCATGGAGCCCATCGGCCGCTTGGCGCTAAGGGCGATCAACCAATTGGAGAAGAAGATGTTTGAAGAACTCAGTGAAGAAGAGATCGACTGTGTGTCCGGTGGCATGGGCAATGGCGGTGGCGGCCCGATGAAGGTCTCTCAGCTGGACAAGGGATCCGGTCACAGTTCATGTACCGACGGCGTTTTCAGCGGAATGGTGGGAGGCTTGGTTGCCGGTCTTTCGATGGCAAACCCGCTCATTTTTGCGGGGACATTCGGGGGGCTCACGCTGGCTGGGGCGGTGGGAGGTGGCTGCTTCCGCAACCCTCCACCAAAGACCATGCAGGAGTGATCCACCGCTCCTGATCTGACGTCAATCGACGTCGACCAAAAGCACGAAGGCCCGCTGCAAGCGGGCCTTCTCTTTGTCGGGAGGGGCGGCCTTGGGGCCGCTGCCGATCACATGCTCACGTAGTTCGGCCCGCCGCCGCCTTCCGGCGTGACCCAGACGATGTTCTGGGTCGGGTCCTTGATGTCGCAGGTCTTGCAGTGCACGCAGTTCTGCGCGTTGATCTGCAGCCGCTGCGATCCCGCATCGCCGACGAACTCGTAGACGCCGGCCGGGCAGTAGCGGGCCTCGGGCCCGGCGTATTTCGCCAGGTTGACCTGCACCGGCACGCCGTCGTTCTTCAGCGTCAGATGGGCCGGCTGATTCTCTTCATGGTTCGTGTTGGACACGAACACCGACGAGAGCCGGTCGAAGGTCAGCTTGCCGTCGGGCTTCGGATACTCGATCTTCGGCATCTCCGACGCGGGGCGCAGGAAGACGTGATCGGGCTTGTCGCGGTGCAGCGTCCACGGCGGCGTCTTGATGCCCAGCTTGGGCAGCAGCCACTGCTCGATGCCCGTCATCAGCGAACCGACGATCGTGCCCTTCTTGAACCAGGCCTTGAAGTTGCGCGATTGATCCAGCTCCTCGCGCAGCCAGCTCTTCTCGAAGGCCGCCGGGTAGGCGTTCAGCTCGTCGAGCGAGCGACCCGCGGCCAGCGCCTCGGCGATCGCGTCGGCGCACATCATCCCGGACTTGATCGCGGCATGGCTGCCCTTGATGCGCGCGGCGTTCAGGTAGCCCGCGTCGTCGCCGACCAGCGCGCCGCCCGGGAAGACCTGCTTGGGCAGGCTCAGCAGCCCGCCGGCGGTGATCGCGCGCGCGCCGTAGCCCAGGCGCTTGCCGCCCTCGATGTGCTTGCGGATCGAGGGATGCGTCTTCCAGCGCTGCATCTCCTCGAACGGCGACATCCACGGGTTCTGATAGTCGAGGCCTACCACGAAGCCCAGCGTCACCTTGTTGCCTTCCAGGTGGTACAGGAAGCCGCCGCCGTAGGTCGCGTTGTCCAGCGGCCAGCCGGCGGTGTGCACGACCAGGCCGGGCTTGGCCTTGTCGGCCGGCACTTCCCACAACTCCTTGATGCCGATGCCGTAGGTCTGCGGATCCTTCCCGGCGTCGAGCTGGAACTTCGCGATCAGCTGCTTGCCCAGATGGCCGCGCGCGCCTTCCGCGAAGATCGTGTACTTGCCGTGCAGCGCCATGCCGAGCTGGAAGCCCTCGTGCGGCTCGCCGTCCTTGCCCACGCCCACGTTGCCCGTGGCGACGCCTTTCACGCGGCCCTGCTCGTCGTAGACGATCTCGGCGGCGGCGAAGCCGGCGAATATCTCCACGCCCAGCGCCTCGGCCTGCTGCGCCAGCCACTTCGTGACGTTGCCCAGCGAGATCACGTAGTTGCCGTGGTTGTGGAAGCAGCGCGGGATCAGCGCCTGCGGCGTGTCGGTCTGCCCGGACTCGCTCAGGAACAGCACCTGGTCGCCGGTGACCGGCTGGCCCAGCGGCGCGCCGAGTTCCTTCCAGTTGGGGAACAGCTCGGTGATCGCGCGCGGATCCATGACCGCGCCGGACAGGATGTGCGCGCCGGCCTCGGAGCCCTTCTCGAGCACCACCACCGAGATCTCCTGACCCTTCTCCGCGGCGATCTGCTTCAGGCGGATCGCGGTCGAGAGGCCGGCGGGACCGCCGCCGACGACGACCACGTCGTAGTCCATGCTGTCGCGCGGACCGTACTGGGCGATGAGTTCTTCGGAGGTCATGGTCATCCTTGCTCGTTCTAGTCGGAGTCCTGGCCGGCACCGGCGGGCGGCGGGGCCGGCTCGCTGTCTGGCTGGGGCGGTTTGCGGCGCATTCTAGCCGCGTGAACGGAAAAAAGAACGGTCGTGCTATTTATGAAGTAGAGAGGCGGGTCGACTGGGCGGTGCCGCCCACGCCAGCGACGCGCGATGTCCGCTCGGCGTGACCCGAACGGGAGTGCCCCGTCCTCGGCACGCGCCGTACCATGGGCCGCCATTCAATCCCGCCACGGAGCCTCCATGAGCATTCACGTTCAACGCGACAAGACCGGGCCGATGCGCCAGACGGTGAGCATCCGCCAGCATGTGATGACCGCCGACCAGTCGGTCGAGGGCGGCGGCGAGGACGCCGGTCCCGACGCGCACGAGCTCTACGACGCCGCGCTGGCGTCGTGCAAGGCGCTGACGGTGCTCTGGTACGCGCGGCGCAAGGGCATGGCACTGGAGGACGTCCTGGTGGACGTGGAGAGCGATCGCTCGCAGGAGCGTCAGGGGCTCTACAAGCTGAAGGCGTCGCTGACCTTCGTCGGCACGCTGAGCGACGAGGAACGCCAGCAGCTGCTGGCAGTGGCGGACAAGTGCCCGGTGCACAAGCTGATGACGCAGGTGAAGACCGAGATCGAGACGGTGATGGCGGGCTGATGTCCGACTGATGGCCGGCCGATGCTCGACTGATGGTTCGCCGATGGTCGGGTGACGCCGGCGGGTCATCGCGGGGCGGGTCTTGCGTGCTATCGTGATCGGCACCTGTCCGGTCACACGAGAAGTTTTGCGAGAGACCTTGCCATGAGCTACAGCATCGATCTGGAGGGCCGTGTGGCCCTCGTCACGGGCGCGTCCAGCGGATTGGGCGCGCAGTTCGCCAGGACCCTGGCGAAGTCGGGCGCCTGCGTGGTGCTGGCGGCCAGACGCGTGGACCGCCTGAAGGACCTGCGCGCGGAGATCGAGGCCGGCGGCGGCGACGCGCACGTGGTGCAGATGGACGTCACCGACCTGGAGAGCATCGCCGCGGCGGTGGCACGGGCGGAGACCGAGGTCGGCACGCTGGACATCCTGATCAACAACTCCGGCGTCAGCACGACGCAGCGACTGGTCGACGTGTCCCCGGAGGACTTCGACTACGTCATGGACACGAACGTGCGCGGCGCTTTCTTCGTCGCGCAGGAAGTGGGCAAGCGCATGCTGGCGCGGGCGCGCGGCGCGGCGCCGGGCACCTACACGGGCGGCCGCATCGTCAACATCGCCTCGATGGCGGGGTTGCGGGTGCTGTCGCAGATCGGCGTCTATGCGATGAGCAAGGCGGCGGTCGTGCACATGACCAAGGCGATGGCGCTGGAGTGGGGCAAGTTCGACATCAATGTCAACGCGATCTGCCCCGGCTACATCGACACGGAGATCAACCACCACCACTGGCAGACGGACCAGGGGCGGAAATTGGTGGAGCTGCTGCCGCGCAAGCGCGTGGGCACGCCGCAGGACCTGGACACGACCTTGCTGATGTTGTGCGCGAAGGAAAGCCACTTCATCAACGGCGCGATCATCCAGGCGGACGACGGATTCGGCGTTTGAGGAAAGAAGCGAGGCGATGGCTGTGAGAGAACTGAGCGCGCTGGAAGCGCGCGTGCTGGCGGTGCTGGTGGAGAAGGAGTCCACGGTGCCGGACAGCTACCCGATGTCGCTGAACAGCCTGACCCTGGGCGTGAACCAGAAGACCGCGCGCGATCCGGTGATGAACGCGAGCGAGTCGGATGTGGCCGCGGTGCTCGACGAGCTGAAGGCGATGAGCCTGGTCAACAGCGTGAGCGGCAGCCGCGTGGCGCGCTTCGAGCACAACATGAAGCGGGTACTGGGCGTGCCGGGGCAGGCGGAAGCGCTGCTGGCGGTGCTGATCCTGCGCGGCCCGCAGACCTCGGCGGAGCTTCGTCTGAACTGCGAGCGCCTCCACCGCTTCGCGGACGTGTCGTCGGTGGAGGGATTCCTCGACGAACTCGCGGCGCGCGAACCCGCGCTGGCGGTGAAGCTGGCGAAGGCGCCCGGCGCGCGCGAGGCGCGATGGGCGCACCTGCTGAGCGGTGAGCCGGCGGTGCCGGTGTACGTGGCGTCGGCGGCGTCGTCGTCGAGCGCCAGCTCGTCATCCAACAGCGCGCGCGATGAAGAGATCGCGGCGCTGCGCGCCGAACTCGATCAACTGAAGGCGGTGGTGGCGAAGATCCAGGCGGAGCTCGGCATTTCCGACTGACTGCCCAGGCTGCTGGCCCTCACCCCCGCCCTCTGCCGCAAGCGGGAGAGGGAGTGAGAATGCACCGAGCTGACCTCCCGATGGCGCCACCTTTCTTACTCCCTCTCCCGCTTGCGGGAGAGGGCAGGGGTGAGGGTCGGGGTCTATGCACCGCGCCACACCGGCTTCCTCCGCTCCGTGAACGCGCTAACGCCTTCGCGGAAGTCCGCGCTGCCGTAGCACTGGCGGATGAGGTCGTCGACGTCGGGCAGGTTGCTCGACGTGAGCCGGCGCAGGATCTCCTTGCTGACCGCTTGCGTCACCGGTGCGAGCGGGCTCAAGCGCTCGCAGAGCGCGTCCCGCGTGGCATCCAGCTCCTCGGCGGTGCAGACCGCATGCAGATAGCCGCACGCGAGCGCCTCATCCGCGAGCATTGACTCCGCCAGCAGCAGCATGCGTCGCACGCGTTGCGTTCCCCACGCGGCCTGCAGCCGCGCGATGTTGGCCGCCGACAAGGTGTTGCCCAGCGTGCGCGCGATGGGCACGGCAAACTTCGCATCCATCGTCGCGATGCGGAAGTCGCAGGCCGTCGCGATCGCCAGACCGCCGCCGACCGCCCAGCCTTCGATCACCGCAACGGTGGGCATCGGCAACTGCTCGATGAGCTGGATGCCGCTGTCGATGCGCTGCTCGTAGGCGACGCCGTCGTCGCCGCCGAGTTCGCCGTCCCGGAAGTCGAGGAACTGCGCGATGTCGGTGCCGGCGACGAACGCCTGTCCGCCCGCGCCACGGAACACCACGACGCGGATCTCCCGATCGCGCGCGAGCGCTTCGCAGTGCTCAGCGAGCTGCCCGTACATATCCCAGGTCATCGCATTGCGCGCCTCGGGCCGATCGAAGGTGATCATGGCGATCGCGCCCTTGCGGCTCAGGCGGGTGGCGCCTTGGCCCGTGCGCTCGCCAGGCGCTTGATTCGCGCTCCCGCTCATGCGCCCGCCTTCGCGCGCTTCTCGCCGAACGCGCCGGCCTCCGCCAGCGCGCGCAGCTCCGCCGCGCCGATGCCGTATTCCGCCATCACCTCGTCGATATGCTGCCCCAGCAGCGGCGGCGGATGCCGCACCTCCTGCGGCGTGCCCAGCAGTTTCACCGCGAAGCCAATGTTGGGCACGGTGCCTTCGTTCGGGTGTTCGATCTCGATGCGCATCTTGCGGTGCTTGCCGTGCTCGCTGTTGAACGCCTGCGGATACGTCAGGATGGGCCCCGCCGGAATGCCCGCGGCCAGCATCCGTTCGATCCAGTGCTCGGTGGTGTCTTGCGTGAAGCTGCGCTCCAGCGACTCGATCAACGCCTCACGATTCGCGAGTCGCAAGGCCACGGAGCCGAAGCGCTCCTCAGCGAGCAGGTCGGTCCGCTCCAGCAGATGGCAGAGCTTCGTCCACAGCTTCTGATTCGTCGCGCCCATGACGAAGTAGCCGTCCGACGCCTTCACCGCCTGGTACGGCGCGCTCATGCGGTTGGAGGTGCCCAGCGGCGTCGGCTCGCGGCCGGTGCCCCAGTACTCGCAGGTGTCCCAGACCGAGAAGGCCAGCGCCGAGTCGAACAGCGACGCATCCACGTACTGCCCGCGCCCGGTGGCCTTCGCGCCGATGTACGCGGACAGCGCGCCATAGACCGCGAACAGCGCGCAGCCGATGTCGGCCACCGGCACGCCGGCCTTCACCGGCGGCCCGTCGGCATACCCGGTCACGCTCATCACGCCCGACATCGCCTGCGCCATCAGGTCGAAGCCCGGCCGCTCCGACCACGGGCCCGACTGGCCGAAGCCCGAGATGCTCACGTACACCAGCGCGGGGTTGATCGCGCTGAGCGTCTCGTAGTCCATGCCCAGCCGCTTCATCGCGCCGGGGCGGTAGTTCTCCAGCAGGATGTCGGCGTCCTTGACCATGCGGCGCAGCACGTCCTTGCCCGCCTCGGCCTTCAGGTCGAGCGTCACGCTGCGCTTGTTGCGGTTCATGTTCAGGAAGCCCATGCTGTCGGGCCCCTTCATCTTGAAACCCATCGCGCCGCGGGTCTGGTCGCCTTCGGGCGGTTCGATCTTCACGACGTCGGCGCCGAGGTCGGCCAGCAGCATGCAGGCATACGGGCCGGCCATGACCTGGGTGATGTCGAGGACGCGCACGCCCTTGAGCGGCAACGGCCGCGAGGTTCCAGTCGATCCAGTCGATTCAGTCGATGCGGTCATCGGTACTTCCTTCAGGCTTCGACGCGGACGTTCGCGTCCTTCACGACCTTCGCCCACTTCGTGCATTCGGCCTGGATGTAGGCGCCGAACTTCTCGCTGCTGCCGCCGGCATCTTCCGCGCCGAATTCATCGAGCTTCGCGGCGATCTCGGGCAGGGCGAGCACCTTGTTCACGTCCTGGTTCATGCGCAGGACCATCTCGGCGGGCATGCCCTTGGGACCGACCAGCCCGTACCACGACGCGGCGTCCAGGCCGGGACAGCCGGACTCCGCCAGCGTCGGCACGTTGGGATAGCTCTTGGCGCGCTTGACCCGCGTCTGCGCGATCGCCGTGACCTTGCCCTGCTTGATGAAGGGCGTGGCCGCGGTCATGGTGTCGAAGGCGAAATCGATCTGGCCGCCCATCAGGTCGACGAGCAGCGCGGACGAGCCCTTGTAGGGCACATGCGTGGCCTTGACCTTGGTGGCGAGCATGAACATCTCAAGGGCCAGGTGTTGCGCAGAGCCGATGCCCGACGAGCCGAACGAGACCTGACCCGGCTTGCCGCGGCACAGTTCGACGATCTCCGGCACGGTGCGTACCTTCTGCGTGTCCACGCAGGTGAGCACGTTGGGCGTGACGCCGACCATGACGATGGGGGAGAAGTCGCGGCGCGGGTCGTACTTGACGTTGGGCATCAGCGCCGGCGCGATGGCGTTGCTGTTGACGTGGGCCATCAGCAGGGTGGTGCCGTCGGCGGGCTGCTTGGCGACGTAGTCGGCCGCGATGACGCCGGTGGCGCCGGGCTTGTTCTCGACCAGCACCTGCGTGCCCCACATGACGCTGAGCTTCTGCGCGAGCACGCGGGCCAGCACGTCGGTGCCGCCGCCGGCGGCGAAGCCGACGATGATCCGCACGGGGGCGGTGGGCAGCGGCGCTGCGCGCGCCAGGAAGGGCAGGGCGAGGGCGCCCAGGCCGGCGAGTCCGGCGCTGGTGAAGCTTCTGCGGCGCATCGTTGTCTCCAGTCGTTGTTGTGGGGACGACTATTGAGCAACGAGGGGCCGGGCGGCCATCGCTAATTCAGCGGAGCAGGTTTCGCGGAATTCGTACGCGCGGCTTCCGTGTGCGCGAAATTGGTCCGGGCGAAAGTCGTCCGCGCGAAGACTTCGGCGACGCTCATGGCGGCCGGCGAGAGACTGTCGGCGGGCCGGCAGCACAGGACGAACCGGCGTTGCGCCCAGGGCTCGGGGATCTCCACGCGCAGGAAGCGGGCGCCGCCCGCGACGGTCTTCGCCACCGCCTTGGGCATCACGCCGACGCCGAGGCCCTGCGCGATCAGCGCCGCGATGCTGTCGAATCCGCCGACCCGCATGCGCATGCGCAGCAGGCGGCCGGACTCGTGGGCCAGCTTCTCGAGCAGGGCGGAGATGGCGGACCCCTCGCCCAGGCCGATGACGTCGCAGGCGAGGATGTTGTCGAGCGTGGCCGGCGCGTGCGCGAACAGCGCGTGACCCCGCGGCGCGACGAGCATCAGTTCATCGCCGTGATACGGCATCGTCGGCAGGTCCACCGCGCCGAGCGAGGCCTCGAAGATGCCGACGTCGGCGGTGCCGCGCGTGAGCGCCTGCTGGACGTTGAGGCTGTTCATCTCCTGCAAGTCGATGCTCACGCCGGGGCAGGCGGCGGCGCAGCGCTCGATGTCGGCGGGGACGAACTGCAGCACGGCCGACTTCGGCGCGGCCAGGCGGACGACGCCCTGCGCGCCGCCGACGAAGGAGGCCGCGTCGTCCTGCATGCGCAGGACGGTGTGGGTGATGTTGCGGGCGTGGGCCAGCATGGCGCGGCCCGCGTCGGTGAGCGTCATGCCGTGCGGGCGGCGCTGGAACAGCGGCAGGCCGAACTGCGCCTCCAGCTCGGCGATGCGCCGCGACGCCGCGGCCGGCGCGATGTGCAGCCGCTCCGCCGCCCGCGTGACGCCGCCGAGCTCGGCGGTGGCGATGAACAGGTGGACCGTGGTGAGGTCGAAGTGCGGGCGGGCGGGGAGCTTCAGCGTCATCCGCCGATTACATCAGGTCGTCCAGTCGTATCGGCAGGTCCCGCACCCGCCGCCCGCAGGCGTTGAAGACCGCGTTCGCCACCGCCGCGCCGACGCCGGTGATCCCGATCTCGCCGACCCCGTGCGCGCCCATCGGCGTGTGCGGATCGGCGATGTCGGTCCAGATCACGTCGATCTCGGGCACGTCCATGTGAACGGGCACGTGGTACTCGGCCAGACTGGGATTCATGATCCGGCCGTTGCGTTCATCGAATTGCGTCTCCTCGGTCAGGGCCAGGCCCAGGCCCATCACGATGCCGCCACGGAACTGGCTGGACGCCAGCTTCGGATTGATGATGCGGCCGCAGTCGAAGGACCCGAGGAAACGGCTGACGCGCGGTTCGCCGGTGATCGCATTCACACGCACCTCGCAGAACATCGCCCCGAACGAATGCATCGACCAGTGCTGCATCTCCAGCGGCGGCGGGGCGCTGGCCTCGACGGTGAGGTCCTCGCGCTTCGCGGCGGTCAGCAGGTGCGCCAGACGCTGCTGCCGCCCCGGATCCTCCCGGCTGACGAGCGCGCCGTCGCGCGCCTCGACGTCCTCGGCTTTCAGTCCGTGCAGCGGCGACGCCTTGTCGGCCAGCTTCAGCAGGCCCTCGATCAAGGCGTCGCAGGCCAGCATCACCGCCTTGCCGATCGACGCGGTCTGTTGCGACCCGCCCGCCAGCACCAGGCCGGGGAAGGTCGAATCGCCGTAGCTGAAGTCGACGTCCGCCATCGTCAGGCCGAGCCGCTCCGCCGTGATCTGCGTCTGCGCGGTGGCCGTGCCCATGCCCATCTCGTGCGCGGCGATCTGGACCCTGACGCGTCCGTCGGCGGACAGCGTGAGCCTGGCCGCGCCGCCGGGCATGCGGTAGTAGGGGTAGGTCGCCGTCGCGCAGCCGAAACCGACCAGCCACTCGCCCTCCCGCCGCGCGCCGGGCCGGGCGTGGCGGTGCTGCCATCCGAAGCGCTCGGCGCCCGCCCGGTAGGCCTCGGCCAGGTGACGCGACGAGAAGGGCGTGCCGGTCGTCGGATCCTTCTCCGGCTCGTTGCGCAGGCGCAGCGCGATCGGGTCCATGTCCAGCGCGACCGCCAGTTCGTCGATGGCCGACTCCAGGGCGAAGGTCCCGACCGACTCGCCGGGCGCGCGCATGAAGGTATTGGCCAGCATGTCGACCTCGGCGGTCTGCACGTCCAGCTTGAAGCTGCCGGCGCCGTACACGCACTTCGCCGGCAGGATGAAGGGCTCCGGCATGTTGTTGTGCGGGGTCATCGCGACGGTGCCGGTGTGGATCAGCGCGTCGAAGCGGCCGTCGGTCTGCGCGCCGATGGCGACGCGCTGCTCCGTGCAGGTCCGTCCGCCGACGACGCGGTGCACGCCCTCGCGGGACAGCATGATCCTCACCGGCCGTCCCGCCAGCCGCGAGGCCGCGGCGGCGAGCACCTGATGCCGCCACAGCGTCTTGCTGCCGAAGCCGCCGCCGACGAAGGGCGAGGTCACATGCACCTGCTTCTCGTCGATGTCGAAGATCTGGGCCAACGTCCAGGCGGAGTGCGCCACGCCCTGCGACGCGTCGTGCACATGGAGCTCATCCCCTTGCCAGGCCAGCGTCGCCGCGTGGAGTTCGATCGGGTTGTGGTTGTAGCGCGGCGTCGTGTAGGTGGCGTCCACGCGGTGCGGCGCGGCCTGCAGCGCGGCCTCGGCGTCGCCGATCTCCGTGTGCAGCGGCTCACCCTGGAAGACGCCGGTCCTGGTGCCCTTGGCCTTCGCCTCGCCGAACGAGGTCGTGGCGGGCGCGACCGCGTAGGTCACCCGGATCAAGGACGCGGCGTGATCGGCCTGTTCCTGGGAATCGGCCAGCACCAGCGCGATCGGCTGACCGTTCCAGTGCACGGCATCGTCCTGCATCACCGGCAGGTCGTCGCCACCCGCCGCCTTCTCCTTGGTGAGGAACAGCGGGGAAGGCTTCATCTTGGGTGCGTTGCGGTGCGTCATCACCAGCGCGACACCCGGCGCGGACTCGGCGGCGGCCGCGTCCAGCGACGACACACGGCCCTTCGCGATGGTGCTGAAGACGAGCGACGCGTAGACCAGGCCGTCCATGGGGAACTCGGCGGCGAAGCGCGCCTCGCCCTTGACCTTCAACGGACCGTCGACGCGCGACACCGACGCGCCGACGAGGCCCTGGCGGCGCTCGATCAGCGGGTCCGGCCTGCCGCCCGGCATCCAGGCATCGGGGGCGACCTCGATCGCCTTCTTCATCACCGCCTGTGCGGCGTCCTTGATCAGGCTCATGGCTGGGTCTCCGTCAGTTGGTCCAGCACGGCGATGACCGTGCGGCGTGCCAGATCGATCTTGAAGGCGTTGTGACGCAGCGGCCGGGCATCGGCCAGTTCCGCATCGATCGCGGCCAGGAAGGCCGCTTCCGTGGCCGGCTGGCCCTTGAGCAGCGCTTCCGCCTTCAAGGCGCGCCAGGGCCTGTGGGCGACGCCGCCGAGCGCCAGCCGGACGTCCTTCACCAGGCCGTCCTGCAGATCCAGCGCGGCGGCCACCGACACCAGCGCGAAGGCGTAGCTCGACCGGTCGCGCACCTTGCGGTAGGTGGAGCGGGTGGCGAACGCCAGTGCCGGGAGTTCGACGGCGGTGATCAGCTCGCCGGACCGCAACTGCGTGTCGATCTCGGGGCGGTCCTTGGGCAGGCGATGGAGGTCGATCAGCGGCAGCGAGCGGTCGCCGTCCGGATGCCGCAGATGGACCACCGCGTCGAGCGCCGCGAGCGCGACGCACATGTCGGACGGATGCGTCGCCACGCAGGTCGGCGAAGCGCCGAGGATCGCGTGCATGCGGTTGAAGCCGTCCAGCGCGTCGCAGCCCTGACCGGGCTCGCGCTTGTTGCAGCGCGAGCCGTCGCTGTCGTAGAAGTAGGCGCAGCGCGTGCGCTGCAGCAGGTTGCCGCCGACGGTGGCCATGTTGCGGATCTGCGCCGAAGCGCCGGCGACGATCGCGCGCGACAGCAGCGGGAAGCGCTCGCGCACGGCGGGATGGGCGGCCAGCGCGGTGTTGCGGACGCCGGCGCCGATGGTGATGCGGCCGTCGTCATGCGCGGTGATGTCGCTGTCGAGGCCGGTGACGTCGACGAGCGAGTCCGGCCGCTCCAGCGTCTCGCGCAGGAGATCAACGAGATTGGTGCCGCCGCCGAGGTACTTCGCGCCCGGCGCCGCACCCTTGAGCAGCGCCTCGGCCGGATCGGCGGCGCGTGTGTAGATGAAGGGTTTCATCGCGCAACCTCCGCGACGTTCTCGTCGGCGGCGGTCGCGGCAACGACGGCGGTCTCCGTGACGACGCCGGCGGCGATCGCCTCGACGATGCCGTTGTAGGCGCCGCAGCGGCAGAGGTTGCCGCTCATGCGTTCGCGCAGTTCCTCGCGCGTCAGCGGGATCACGCGCGCCTTCAGGTCCTGCGTCACATGGCTGGGAACGCCGCGACGACATTCATCCGCCATGCCCACTGCAGAACAGATCTGACCGGGCGTGCAGTAGCCGCACTGGAAGCCGTCATGCTCGATGAAGGCCTGCTGAAGCGGGTGCAGGCCGTCCGCGCCCGCCAGCCCTTCGATGGTGGTGATCGAGCGTCCCGCGTACTGCACGGCCAACGCCAGGCAGCCGAGCACGCGTTCGCCGTCGGCCAGGACGGTGCAGGCACCGCAGGCGCCCTGGTCGCATCCCTTCTTCGAGCCGTGCAGGTGCAGATGCTCCCGGAGGAAGTCGAGCAGGGAGACCCGCGGGTCTTCGGGCAAGGGGACGGTGGTCCCGTTGATGATGATGGACACGGTACGACCTCCGGTAAGACGATGGGAGGAGGTCGGCAACCCGGATGCCCGATGCCGGGTCGCTGTACCGGGCGCGCTGAATGCGCGCCGGCGTCCCCGGGGATCAGGACGCCAGGCGCTTCGCGAGGCGATACATGAATTCGTGGAAGTCGTTGAGCGATTTCACGCGGATGTGCTCGTTGAGCCCGTGCACGCCGCTGGGCTCGACGCCGGAGAAGGTGCCGACGCCGTAGGTCCAGATGCCCGCGTTGTTGAGGAAACGGCCGTCGGTCGTCGCCACCAGCATGGTCGGGATCACCGGCACGCCGGGCCAGAACTCCGCGGCGGTGCTTTCGACGGCCTGGATCACGAGCGGCGACATCGGCGGCTGCGGCGAGGCCAGCGCCTCGTTGATGGCGCGGACGCTGATGCGCTCGTCGGCCATCACCTTCACCAGCGTCTTCCGTACGTCGTCCGCCGACTGGCCCGGCAGGATGCGGCAGTTCACCGTCGCCCGGGCACGTTGCGGCAGCGCGTTGGTCGCGTGGCCGGCGTCGATCATCGTCGCCACGCAGGTGGTGCGCACGCTCGAGTTGTAGACCGGGGATTTCGCCCACAGGCGTTCCAGCGCCGCGGTGTCGGTCGGCTTCGCCAGGAGCCCGCGCAGATCGGCCGCGATGTCCTGGTTGGCGTCGAGCGTCGCGACCCGCTCGAAGTAGGCGCGGGTCGTGTCGTTGAACTGGATGGGGAAGTCGAACCTGGACAGGCGCGCGAGACCGTCGGCGAGACGGTAGATCGCGTTGTCGCGTACCGGCACGGCGCTGTGGCCGCCGGGGTGCGTCACTTCGAGTTCATAACCGACGAAGACCTTCTCGCCGATCTGCAGGCTGTAGGAGACAGGCCGCTCGTCCTTGTCGAGCGTCCCCCCGCCGCCCTCGTTGAGCGCGAGCTCGGCGTCGATCAGCGCGCGGTGGTGCTTGAGCAGGTAATCGAGCCCGTCCCACGTCGACGGGATGATCTCCTCGTCGCAGGTGAGCGCCATGATGATGTCGCGTTTCGGGACGAGCTTCTCCTCCTTGTAGCGGAGCATGTTGCTCACATGCGTGGCGACCTGCGACTTGTCGTCGGAGGTGCCGCGACCGTAGTAGACGCCGTTCTCCTCGATGAGCTTGAACGGGTCGCGGGTCCAGTCCTCGCGCTTCGCCTCGACGACGTCGAGATGCGCGACCAGCAGCAGCGGACGCTTCTCGCCGCTGCCCTTCAGGCGCAGCACGAGGTTGCCTTTCGTCGGCGCGTCGGGCGGGACGATGAGCTGCATGTCGCCGTCCGCGTAGCCGGCGTGCTTCAGGCGCTTCGCCATCGCCTCGGCGGCGACGGTGCAACTGCCCGATGAGTTGGTCGTGTTGGTCTCGACGAGTTCCTTGAAGATCTCGTGGAAGCGGCGCAGCTCGCGCGGCGGCGTGGCGTCGGCGGCGAGCGCCGCGGCGTTGGGGATGAGGATCGAAAGCGCGACGGCGAGCGTCGACCAGGTTCGGTTCATGGCGGCCTCCCTTGGAACAGGCGTCCGCGCTGGCCGAGCGCGACGCCGGGCCATGCTCCTACGAAGGGGAGGTCGGGGCGCTAGCGGCAAACCCTGAGCCTCCGGCGCGGGACGCGCGTGAATGTGTCCTGGGGTTACCCAATCTCACGAGACGCGCCCGGAAGAGCTTCGACACTGCGCGCAGTCATCCAAGCTTCCATTTCATTCAGGGACCGTCATGCACGCCATTCCTCGTCGACTCGTCCAACGCCTCAGTCTCATTGCGCTCGCCTGCGGCGCGATCGCGCCCGCCCACGCGGCGCTCAGCCTGACGATCGCGCAGGATGTCTGGTCCGGCGGCTTCTGCTCGCGCGCCACCATCCGCAATCCCGGCAGCACGGCCAGCGGCGCGTGGACGCTGCGCTTCGAGATGCCCAAGGGGCAGTTGAACGGTACCTGGAACGGCCAGTTCAAGAATGAATCCGCCACCACGGTGGCCGTCACCGGCATCAGCTGGAACTCGCCGACGGCCCCGGGGCAGAGTTTCGAAGTCGGCTTCTGCGGCACCGGCACGGCGCCCAGCCCGACCTCGTTCCGCATCGCCGAGGCCGGTGCGCCCGCGCCGTCCCCAGCGCCGGCACCTTCGCCCGCGCCCGCACCAGCACCGGCTCCTGCACCTGCACCTGCACCTGCACCTGCACCTGCACCTGCACCCGCACCCGCACCTGCACCTGCACCTGCACCTGCACCTGCTCCTGCACCTGCAGGCGATCTCTCCGTTCCGGCGACGGGCCAGTTCAAGCTGCCGTTCAGCGTCGCGACGGATGGCCGCATCCTCGACAGCCAAGGCGTTGCGGTCTCGATCCGTGGCGTCAACTGGTTCGGATTCGAGACGCAGGACCTGGTGGCGCACGGTCTCTGGCAGCGCAACTACAAGGACATGATCGGCCAGATGAAGGATCTGGGCTTCAACGCCGTGCGGCTGCCTTTCTGCCCGGCGACGCTGCGGTCCACGGGTCGTCCGAGCGGCGCGCTGAACACCAGCGTGAATCCCGACCTGGCCAACAAGACGCCGCTGCAGGTGCTGGACCGCATCGTGGCCGAGTTCGCGACACGCGGCTTCTACGTGCTGCTCGACCATCACCGTCCGGACTGCAACGCGATTTCCACGACGCCGCAGATTCCCGGCTACACGATGGACCAGTGGGTGGCCGATCTGCAGTTCGTCGCCGACCGCTACCGCAACGTTCCGAACGTCTTCGCGATCGACCTGAAGAACGAGCCGCACAGCACCGGCGGTTCCGGCGCCTTCTGGGGCACGGGCGACATCAGCAACGACTGGAAGCTCGCGGCGGAGCGTGCCGGCAGCGCCGTGCTGAGCAGCAACAGCAAGCTGCTGGTGTTCGTCGAAGGCGTGTCCGACAACCAGGGGCGATGCGAGAACCCCGATGCCCACTGGTGGGGCGGCAACATCGAGCCGGTGGCCTGCTATCCGATCGACGAGACCAAGATCCCGAAGCACCGGCTGGTGCTGTCGCCGCACATCTACGGCCCGTCGGTGAGCGGGCAGCCTTACTTCAACGACGGCACGGGTTTCCCGAACAACATGCCGGCCATCTGGCAGAACCACCTCGGCCGCTTCATGGGGAAGAACGCCGTGGTGCTCGGCGAGTTCGGCGGCCGCTTCACCGACAAGGATCGCCAGTGGCAGGTCAAGTTCGTGGACTGGCTGAAGTGCAAGGGCGTGCGCAACTTCTTCTACTGGTCCTGGAATCCGAATTCCGGCGACACCGGCGGCATCCTGCAGGACGACTGGCAGAGCGTGTCGCAGGACAAGTACAACAACCTCAAGCGGCTGTGGGACGGCTCGGCGGTGGACGCGAACGTGTGCAAGTAGGCGGGTAACCGCTGGCGTCGCGCTGAGCGGATGCTCCGGGCGAGCCTCTCTAGCGGCACAAAGAAGCACGGGCCGCAAAGGCGGCCCGTGTTCGGTATAGGGGAAAAGGAGAGTGCAGCGGGTCTTAACCCAGCCTGCACCTCCAGTTCCTGGCTTTTTCGGTGGCGCGGGTCAAAGCTGACCTCGCGGCGTACGGCTATTCTAACCGGAGGGACTCTCCGACTAGCAACGCCCGCCATCGCATGCGAATCGATCAACGCCTGACCCCCGCACTTCTCGGCATCAACGCTCGGCAGCACCTGTTTCTCGGCGCGTGGTTCAACCTGGTCCATGAGCATTCGCTCGATTCCTACCGCGTTCGGGCGATGAATCCATTGAACATTGTCCGCGAACTCCAGCGGATGTTCGAGCCGCCAGCGGACGAGAGCGACTGCAGGGTCGTGGCGGAGGAAGCGTTGGAGATCCTGGACAAGCACCCGGTCATCGTCGATCGCGCTAGCCACTACGTCGCTTTGAACGACGCGGTCTTGCTGATCTCAGAAGCAGTGAAGTCGAAGGAGGGCGGCTTCAGGAAGAACGCTCTCCTGTTGAAGTCTTTCGTCAGGGAACTCGAAGTGTCGTTGGCGCGGCATTTTCTGCAGGACTGCTTCGAATGGATGGAGCAGGAGCTTCTTGAGATTCCCGACGAGGAAACCCTTCAGCAACGCGTCCTCAGTGACGGAAACATCGATCGGGTCTGCCGCGACATCCTCAGTGTTTCGCACGATGAAGGGTTCAGTCTGGAGAGTCTGTTCCACCTCTATCGTGTCTTCGTTCCCAGCGTCGAGCGAGGCGCCGTTCCTGAGGTTGAGCCGGCGCCGCTTCCATTGCCCGGTCCGGTTGAGGATCAGGGGCGCATGCCGTCCGCAGCACCGACGCCGGCACCCTATGACTTCGCCGAGTGCTTTGCCCGAGTGAAACGCGTGATCCTGACAGAACCGCAGGAGCGCCGGCTCATCTTTGTCATCACGGGATGTACAGACGAAGCGGCCGAGGTGTGTTGTGGAAATTTCGGGGCCATCACGATCTCGGAAGTGCCACCGTAGCTGCCGGCGGAGACGCCGAAGACAGCGAAGAATCTGTTCTCTTCCCACCCTCGTCGACTCTTCGCGACTGCCATCGTCAAGAGCAAGGATGGACGTTCCGCGGGGTTGGACGCCTACCGACAGATCGGCCAGATCCTGGACCTGATGCGCTTCGAATACGACACGCCGCAGATTCAGGCCGGCACGCGATTTCTGCTGCATGACGAAGAGGACTTCCGCCTGCTACATCTGCCGCAACTGATTCCGAATCCGGAGGCGGAACCGCCGACCAGGAGCTTGCAGGAGTTCGTGGACCATCTGACCGCCTTGGCCGCACGGGATCCTTCTCAGACGGAGACGAGGGATCGGATCTTCTCCGCCTTCCGGCTGTACCGACTCGGCACAGGTACCAGCATGTTCGACAACAAGCTGGTGAACTGGTGGACAGGAGTCGAGTATCTGACCAGTGGCACCAAGACTTCCGGGGGCATCGGCGACAAGGTGAAAAACGCCTTGGCTCCTACATTGGCATTGACCTACTTGCCGAAACATCTGACGACGTTCCGTGCGGCACTGGCCGGCTTGAACTTGGCGGTGACGAGCGGCACGGAGCTCGTCCCGGTCAAGGACTGCTCCCACGCGTTGCTCTACGCGGCGTTCAAGGACCCGGCGCAACGCCAGACGCTGGAGGCGGGTTGCGCGCATGAACCCTATCTGTGGAAGCATCTGTCGGCGTTCATGGATGGACTGGGATCGCCGGGCAAGACGGCGGCGATGCTTCGCGCGCACGACCGTCGCGTCCGATGGCAGATCGAACGTATCTACCGGGCACGCTGCGACATCGTGCATGCAGCACGGCAGGTTGTCATGGCGAGCCTCCTTTGCGCAAACCTGGAGTACTACCTTCGCACGACGTTGAAGTCGATGCTCAAGGTGTTTGCGGGCGTTCCGACGTTGACAGGACCGGCGGAATTCTTTGAGCGCCAGCGCCACCGGCTAGCGCAAATCCTGCTGGAACTGGATCCGGCGGATCGTCGGTCCACGGGAAGCGATGCGTCGCTTCTGGCCTTGCTGGATTGATGAGGCTACGCGCCACAATCGCAGCCTGTCTTCAGATGCGACTCTCCGGAGATCCCATGCGCGTCGTCCCCTTCAAGATCCATGTGCCCGAAGCGCGGCTGATCGACCTGCGTGAGCGCCTGTCGCGGGGCCGCTGGCCCGCGTCGCTGGACGAGGCCGGCTGGACGGACGGCACCTCGCTCGCGTTCATGCGGCGCCTCGTCGCGCACTGGCGGGATCGCTTCGACTGGCGTGAGCAGGAAGCGCGGCTGAACACGCTCAGCCATTTCATGGCCACCGTCGACGGCGCCGACGTGCACTTCATCCATCAGAAGAGCGCGACGCCGGATGCGTTCCCGCTGGTGCTGACGCACGGCTGGCCGGGCTCCGTCGTCGAGATGACGCACATCGTCGGGCTGCTCACCGATCCGGCCGCGCACGGTGGCGATGCCGCCGACGCGTTCGACGTCGTCGTGCCGTCGCTGCCGGGTTACGGCTTTTCTCCCGCGCCGAAGAGCGCGGGTGTCGACTCGCGCGAGATCGCGGGCCTGTGGCACGGCCTGATGCAGGGTCTCGGCTATCAGCGCTTCGGCGCGCAGGGCGGCGACATCGGCGCAGGCGTGTCGACGTGGCTCGCGCGGCGCTTCCCGGAGGACGTCGTCGGCATTCATCTCAACTACATTCCCGGCGGCTTCCGGCCCCATGTCGACGAGCAGCACGCGCCCGTCACGGACCAGGAACGCGCCTTCCAGACGATGGCCGCCGGCTGGTACGCGGAGGAGGGCGCCTACGCCGCGCTGCAGGGCACCAAGCCGCAGACGCTGGCGTATTCGCTGGCGGACTCGCCGGTGGGGCTGGCGGCGTGGATCGCCGAGAAGTTCCGCTCCTGGAGCGACTGCGGCGGCGACCTCGAAAGCGTCGTGTCGCTGGACGAGCTGCTCACCGACATCTCGCTCTACTGGTTCAACGACAGCATCACCGCGTCGCTGCGGCTCTACAAGGAGAATCGCGCCCGCCCGCATGTCTTCGAGCCCGGCGAGCGCGTGACGCCGCCGATGGGCATGGCGCTGTTCCCCAAGGAGCTGCCGACGCCGCCGCGCTCGTGGGTGGCGCGCGCCTACGACGTCAAGCGATGGGAAGTGATGCCGCGTGGCGGGCACTTCGCGGCGCTGGAGCAACCCGAGCTGCTGGCCCAGGAGATCCGCGCGTTCTTCCGCCCGCTGCGCGCGCAACTGAACCGAGGATGACCGGCATGCGATTCGAACTGCCTGAGGACAAGAAGCTCGTCCACGAGACCCGCATCCCGATCCGCTGGGGCGACATGGATGCGATGGGTCATGTGAACAACACGGTCTACTTCCGCTATCTGGAAATCGTTCGCGTGGAGTGGCTGGACAGCCTCGGCCATCCACCGAGCCCGGATGGACAGGGGCCGGTGATCGTCAACGCGTTCTGCAACTTCCACAGGCCGCTCGCGTATCCGGGCGAGATCCTGGCGAAGCACTACGTGTCGAATCCGGGGCGATCGAGCTTCGACACGTGGATCACGCTGGAGCGGCTCGATGAGCCCGCCGTGATCTACGCGTCCGGCGGCGCGACGACGGTGTGGCAGGACGGGTTGGCCAGCGCATGCCTGAGGGTCAGGCCATGCCACCGTAGCTGTTGATGGTGTCCAGGTACAGCTTCTTCACATCCTCGAAGTTCGAGATATTGATGTAGGGCATGCCTCTGAGCTCGAACACACCCGAAGAGCCCTTGGGCAGCAGGAGGGCGCCCACCGATGCGCCGACGTTCACGGTGGATGCAATGTCGTCGGACGAGATCAGATCCACCTTTCGCGTCTCCTCCTCGCCGTTCTCATGGGTAATGGTCTTGTCCCGCCGATCTCCGGTGGTGTAGACAGAGCGGACAGCTGCGGCGATGGTGATCTTGCTGGTCTTGGAAGCATCCTGGATGCTGTCGGGATAGGCTTCCTTCTGGTCCTTGCCGGCATTGAACTGCTCGATCGCGGTGAGCCAGGATTCCATGATCTTCGCGTACTGGACCTTGTCGATCTCGGGGAGCTCGTCATAGAGCGCGCTCAGAGGAACGCGAGGCATGACTGAATACCGGGCCTTGTAGTACTGCATCGTGTCCTCCTGAGCCTGTTGCTTCGCGGCGAAGAGGAACTGCAGGAAGCTCATGAGCGCGAGCCCGCCCGCACCCGGCGTGGCCGTTGCCACCAAGTCCAGACAGACCTTGCCCTGGTCGGTCGTCCATAGCGGATGGCTGGGCGCGGCGCGCGCTCGCACGTCCCCATTCATGCGGGGCCAGTGGGTAATCGCCGAGAAGCTGTACTTATTGGAGGACTGGCCTGACTCGGCGTGATTCACGACCGTCGTATTGCGTTGCAAGCCCGGCGTATTCATGTTGCTCCCGTGAAGCGCGGAGACGAAGCTGCCCAGCTTCGCGGTTTGAATGGAGAACGTAATCTGTGGCTTGGCGATGTATTGATGATCCGGCGTTTCCCTGATCAGGGCATTGTCCGGCAGCGTCCCCTTGAAGCGGTGATAGTCGTTCGATGCGTCCTCCTTCTCGGAGCTGTCCTCCTCCGCGTTCGTCCAGCGGTGGTAGGCCTCGCCGCATTTCTGCAGGTCCTGCAACAGCTTCACGCCGCTGGCGAGCCCCGAAAATAGGTCGGACTGACTCGCCGTGGGCGCGGTCACGATCTCCGGATTGCAGGAATCGATCTCCAGCCACCAGGAGCCCGCGTCCACGATCTTCTGGTGGGTGCCGAATTCCGCCATATCTTCTTCGGACAGTCCCTCCTTCGGCTCCTCATCTTCTGGAAATCGCTCCACTCGGGCGCCCTTCATCTCCAGCTCGAGTCCAGCGGTCTGGATGTCGCGGCGCGATGAACTCGCCGGCGCGCACCTGGCGACGCCGTCGATGCGATAGACAGCGCCCTGGAAGCTGTCGGAGATATACAGGTGAGCACTCTCAATTGACCAACGAATGACCGATGTTTGATCGAGCCATGCAGATGTGGCGCGATCTGCATTTCCCAGTTCTGGCCGATGACAACCCGCCAACGGAAGAATCCAGGTAGTCCTGGCGACTGATACCGATTGAACAGGCAGGGCGGTTCCGGAATCTGACGGAACGCTCCTTGCCATGCAGGTCCATCCCCACCACCGGACCCTCGTCATGGACTCGATCAATCGCCAGCAGCCTGAAGTCAACCGTGCCGACCTGAGCGGCGACGCCGCCATCGAGCGCGTCCGTGGCGCCGTGAAGAAGAATCAGACCTGCTTCTTCTGCACGGGCGTGAGCACCGGCGGGTCCCAGGCGACCCGTCCCATGGGCGCCTTGCAGGTCGATGACGCGGGCAGGCTCTGGTTCATGAGCGCTTCCGACTCCCACAAGAATGCCGAGATCGGGCAGAACCCGCTGGTCTGGCTCTTCTTCCAGGCTTCGGAGCATTCGGGGTTCGTCACGCTGCACGGACGCGCCACGGTGTCGCGAGACGCAGCCAAGATCGAGGAACTCTGGAGCCCGCTGATGAAGACGTGGTTCACCGGAGGCAAGGACGATCCGCGCATCACGACCATCGCCGTGACGCCGCTGTCGGGTTACTACTGGGACAACAAGCACGGCGACATCGTCGCGGGCGCGAAGATGGCCATCGGCGCGGCGATCGGCAAGACGCTGGACGACTCGATCGAGGGTGACCTCCGGTTTTAAAGGCGCGACGCAGCCAGCTTCGCCCATGCAGGCGCGTGATCGCTCGGGCTTTCCGCCCCACGTTCCTCGCGATCCACGCCGGCGGCCTTCACCTTGAAGGCCGCATTCACCAGGATGTGGTCGATCCTCAACCCGGCGTTCCGTTCCCACCGTTTCCGGCGGTAGTCCCAGAACGTGAACGGCGTGTCCCTCGGATGCGCCGTCTTCAGCGCATCGGTCCAGCCTTGTTCCAGGATGGCCGCGAACGCGGCACGCGCTTCGGGTTGGAGGAGGGCGTTGTCCCGCCAGGTGTCCGGCTTGTAGATGTCGGCGTCGGTGGGGACGACGTTCCAGTCGCCCAGCAGCACCGTGGGATGACCCGCCTGCCAGAGCGCTTCGGCGCGCTCGCGCAGCCGTTCGAACCACGCCAGCTTGTAGTCGAACTTCGGCCCGGGGAACGGGTTGCCGTTGGGCAGGTAGATCGCGGCCACCAGTACGCCGTTGATGGCCGCTTCGACGTAGCGGGCCTGCCGGTCCCGGCGGTCGCCTGGCAGTGCGCGGAGCACCGGCAATGGCGTGTGCCCTCGGGAGAGGAGGGCGACGCCGTTCCACGTCTTCTGACCGACCACGAGGGAATCGTAGCCGGCCTCGCGCAGGGCGTCGAGCGGGAACTCCTCGGGAGGGGTCTTCAGCTCCTGGAGCGCCACGACGTCGGGTCGACGGCGCTCCAGCCAGTCGAGCAACTGCGGGAGTCGCTTCCGGACGTTGTTGACGTTCCAGGTGGCGACGATCACGGCATCACCGCGCTCGCCGCCCCGAGGGGCCCGCGCCGCCCGCGCAGCCTCAGATCGGCGAGGCCGCGACCAGATGCTCGGACAGGAACCACACCTGCAGCTCGTTGGTCCGCACGATGTCGCTGACCAGCAAATCCTCGGTCCCCGAGTCGCCGGCGTCGCTGGCCTTCTCGGCATGCTCGCGTGCGAAGGTGAGGATCATCGTGTGCGCCTCGATGAGGCGGCTCAGCTGCACCGTGGCCGGCTCCCGTCCGCGCGGCGGGCGCGGGATGCGGGTCTCTTCCGCGATGTCCGCGGCCATCGCCAGCGACACGCCGCCCAGCACCTGGATGCGCTCGGCCACCAGGTCGACCAGCTCGACCTGTTCCTCGAAATGCTTGTCGAACAGCAGATGCAGCTGGTTGAAGGTCGGGCCGACCACCTGCCAGTGATGCTTCTTGTACATGTCGCGCAGCGTGATGGTGTCGGCCAGCACCTGGTTCAGCGAGGTGACGCTCTTCTTGACGACCGCCTCGGACAAGCCGTGCGGCATCTTGACGACTTCACCGTAGCGCTGCGTCTCCTGCGACGTGGTCTTGACCGACTTGTCGATGCTCGGCGTCGTGGCGGCGTGCGCGGCGTCGACGCGACCGGCCTTGGTGGGGGACTTCGCGGGGGACTTCTTCTTGGTAGCCATTCGCAACTCCAAAGATGGGGGACAGATCCCGCTCCGAAGGGCAAGCGCCGATCCCGCGCCACCTGCCTCGTGTGCCGTCCCTCAGTCCTGCGCCGCCGCCCGCGTGAACAGCAGCGCATCCATCAGCTTCATGTAACCCTTGGCCGTTTTTGCCTCCGTGACCTGCACGCCGGTCGTGGCGGCGATGTCCGGCCCCATGACCGACAGCCCATTGGCCAGCGACACGATCGCGTAATACAGCAGCACCGGCTCCCCCTTGGGCAGATCTCCGGCCTTCTGGGCCGCCTTGATCAGCGGCCGGGCCAGGTCGAAGTGCGGCCGCAGGAAATGCTGCGCCAGCCACTCCTGCCGGTCCTCGCTGTGCGTGCCTTCGCGCCGCTGCATCATGAAGCGGTGCAGGTGCGGCTCGTCCAGCGTGAACTGGAAATAGGCGATGAACTCCTGACGCAACTGCTCGATCGCGCTCGCCGGCTTCGCCTGCCTGATCATCCCTTCGCGTGCGCGCGCAAGCTCCTCATAGACCAGCGTCGCCACCGCCTGCCACAGTACCTCCTTCGACTGGAAGTGGTAGGTGATCAGCTGATGCGTCAGCCCGCTCTGCTCCGCGATCGCGCGCATGCTCGCCGCCTCGAAGCCGCGCTCGGCGAATTCCTTCAGCGCGGTCTTCAGGATCGCCTGCTTGGTGTCGGCCGACCGCTGCTGCTCGCGCCGGCGGGGCGTGGAGGTATCCGGAGTGCTCATGCCCGACATCATGCCTTCGTCACCGAGTGTTCCTACCTCGCCGGAGGTATCGCATGCCCTGGTATTCCGGCTGCGTATCGCCCATGTTTCCCGAGTTGGTGCGTTGGTATCGATACCGCCGCATCCGGCCCGGAACGGGCATCAATTCGACACACATTAAAACTTGCCGTGTGGCAAAACAAACGCGGACACTCGCGCCGCTTGCCCCTCCCAGGAGGGACAAGCGGTGTTGCGTGTCGATGGGCGGCGCGGGCACCGGACCAAACCAGGTCCATCGAAGCGGTTGCGGGCACCACCCCCCGCGACACCAATCGCACCCACAGGCACGGGAGGGAACCACCATGGAGTTCAAGCAACTCGGCATCTTGATGGGCAGGGCATTTGTCCCTGCCCTGCTGGGTAGTGCGCTGCTCGCCGCATGCGGCGGCGGCAACGGTCAGCAGGACGGCGGCGTCCAGATCGCATCCGACGACAGCGGCGGCAGCGCCGATTCCGCGGCACGCGCCAAGCGCATGGCCGGCGACAGCGGCACGGAGACGGCGCTCACGCCCGTCTCCGCCACCGGCAGCTCGCTGCAGCGCGGCGACCTGAACGGCGCCAAGGCCATCGACAAGGACGACAACAGCCGCTGGGGCTCCGCGTTCACCGACAACGAATGGCTGACGCTGGACTACGGCAGCAGCGTCACCATCACCCGCGTCCGCATCAACTGGGAAAACGCCCACGCGAAGAAGTACCTGCTGCAGACGTCCGAGGACAACAAGACCTGGACCACGATCAAGACGGTCGAGAACAGCCCGGGCGGCGTCGAGGACCTGAAGGACCTCGGCGGCCAGGGCCGCTACCTGCGCGTGCAGGGCGTGACCCGTTCGACGGGCTACGGCTATTCGATCTTCGAGATCCAGGCCTTCACCGGCACGCCGGTCCCGCCGACCACGCCGACGGAACCCACGGATCCGACGACGCCGACCAACCCCACCGATCCGACGACGCCCACCAACCCGACGACGCCGACGGACCCCGTGGGCGACACCAGCAAGCCGGGCGTGGCGATCAAGCCGACGCTGGCGCTCTCGTCGACGCCTGAGAACGACGGCCTGTCCGCGAAGAACACCATCGACGGCAACCTGTCGACGCGCTGGGCGTCCAAGGCCGAAGACGGCGCGTGGATCCAGTACGACTTCGGCACGGCGCAGCCGCTGGGCTACATCAAGCTGGTCTGGGAGAACGCCTACGCCAAGGCCTACGAGATCCAGATCTCCGACGACGGCAAGACCTGGACCCGTCTGCGCAACCAGCCGGCCGGCAAAGGCGGCACCGAGGAGTACTTCAACCTCGGCGTGAAGACGCGTTTCGTCCGTATCCAGGGTGTGACCCGTGCGACGAATTACGGCTATTCGTTGTTCGAGGTCGAGTTCAAGACCGTCGGCAGCGACAACAGCATCCCGACCACGACGACCACCCCCTTCGCCTTCCCGGTGAACGGCGCAGGCGCGGGCCCGCTGTACAACCCGCAGGCGCCGATCGAGCAGATCCAGTTCACGCTGCCGGACGGCACGCTGGTCACGCGTTTCGGCCAGCGCGGCGTCGGCCGCCACGGTCGCGAGCGCGGCGAGGACTGGAACGAGGTCGGGTTCGGACCCAATGAAACCGTGGATGCCAACGGCAACCCGGTGGACAAGGGCCCGGGCAACTACATGAACTTCGTCGCGAACTACTTCAAGAACCGCACCTGGGGCGTCGAGTTCATCGACAACTCCAACGTGGCCGGCGTCACGAAGCCGCGACTGATCGTCAACCAGTACTTCCCGCAGGCGCAGCGCGGCGGCGGCCATTCCTTCTTCCGCCGCATCGACGACCCGAACGTCACCGGCTACGGCTGGATGTCACCGGGCCAGCTGCTGGATCCGACCACCTACACGGACGGCTTCGTCGACAAGACCTCGTGCCCGGTCGTCCCCAAGCCGCCGCAGAATGCCCTGGCCAAGCCTGACTCGGGCTTCAAGGGCATCATCGGCGCGAACGACGGCTGCTCCGTGGTGCTGGACAACATGCCGGGTCACCAGGACCTGTCGGCCAACGCCAACGGCGTGCTGGTGCCCAACGGCGTCAACGTGCCGTCGCGTGCGCTGCGGGTCGGCGAGGCGATCGAGTTCACCGGCTCGTTCTTCTCCAGCCGCGCCGCGATGGATGCCATCGGCGACAAGGGCGACTACCGCTACTACACCAGCGAAGTCATCTACGTCATGGGCACCGGCTTGCGTCCGTGGTACGGCGTCCAGCCGCGCCTGAACAGCGTGCCGCTGCCGGATTCGGTGCTGGCGGGCGGTATCGGTTCCGTCTCGTACAACTACTCGGACGAAGGCTGGCGCATGTTCCAGCAGCCGTTCAACAACATCGGCATGCAGAACCTGCAGCGATTCGTTGAAGGCCGCCGCGCGGTGCACAGCAGCTTCGTGACCGGGCAGCACATCGAGCCGGGCAACGATCCGATGACCTCGATCCAGAACCTGGCGGGGACGCGCTACAACGCCACGGCGTGCGTGGCCTGCCACACCAACAACGGTCGCAGCCCCGCGCCGTTCACGGTGGACCAGCGCATGGACAAGATGGCTTTCCACGTCGCGATGAAGGCGGCTGACGGCTCGATCCGTCCGGACCCGCGCTACGGCTCGACCATCCAGATGAACTCGACGTCCGCGTCGGGTGCACCTCAGGATTGGGGCAACGCGGTGAAGGTCGCGGGCTTCGAGACCACCAGCGTCACGCTGGGCGACGGCACCAAGGTCGAGCTGCGCAAGCCGAAGTTCGCCTTCGACGGTCCCACGCCGCAGCTGTGGTCGGCGCGAGCCGCGCTGCCGCTGCTGGGTGTCGGTCTGCTGGAAGCGGTGCCTGAAGCGGACATCCTGGCCCGTGCGCGCACGACGCCGGACGCGGACGGCGTGGTGGGCAAGGCCAACTTCACCTTCGATCCGGAGACCGGCGCGACGCGGCTGGGCCGTTTCGGCTGGAAGGCGTCCAAGGCCAGCATCCGTCACCAGGTGGCCAACGCACTGCTGAACGACATGTCGGTGACCTCACCGGTGTACCCGAACCGCAGCTGCGCGACCGACCCGCAGGGTTGCCGCACGGCGCCGGCGCAGAAGGGCATCGCGGAAGCGGACCTGACCGCGCTGACGCAGTACATGCAGCTGCTGGCCGTGCCGGCCCAACGGAGCATCCCGAGCGGATTCCCCAAGGGTGTGGCGCCGACGGAAGAGCATCGCGTGGATGCGGTCCTGGTGAGCAACGGCCGCAAGGTGTTCGACGCGCTGAAGTGCGCGGCGTGCCACACGGCGGAGATGAAGACGGGCAAGAACCATCCGTTCGCGGAACTGCGCGACCAGACGATCCGTCCGTTCACCGACCTGCTGCTGCACGACATGGGCCCGGCCCTGGCGGACAACCTGCCGGAAGGCCAGGCGCAAGGTGCGATGTGGCGCACGACGGCGCTGTGGGGCATCGGCTACACGGAGAAGGTCGCCCAGGGTCAACCGGTCGGCTACCTGCATGACGGCCGCGCCCGCAACCTGACCGAAGCCATCCTGTGGCACGGCGGTGAAGCACAGACCTCGCGTCAGCGCTTCGAGCAGCTGTCCAAGGCGGATCGCGACGCGCTGCTGGCGTGGTTGAAGACGCTGTGATGGGTTGAAGAGGAGGGCGCTTCGCGCGCCCGTCCGAAGACAAAGGCCGTGGCGGTATGCCACGGCCTTTTGTCGTTTGGAGGGCGGTCCGGCGGTCCGTGGCAGACTGGGCTGACCATGAAGAAACTCATCATCTCTGGAAGCCTCGCCGCCGCGCTGTTCGCCGCGCCCGCCATCGGTCGGTGCGCGGAAATCGTGCTGGAGCAGTCCGCGGTGCAGTCGCTGCTGGTCGAAGGACTGTTCAAGGAAGAAGGGAAGCTCCATCTGCAGAAGGGCGCTTGCTACGCCTATCTGGAGGATCCCAAGGTGACGCTTCAGAACGGGCGCGTGATCATCCGCGTCCACCTCAACAGTCGGCTGGGGGTGCCCTCGGGGAGGGACTGCCTCGGCGTCACGTTGGCGAGCTGGGCGACCGTGTCAGCCGCTCCTGTCGCGCAGGGTCACGTCGTGCGCCTGAACGAGATTCGCGTGGACGACGTGGAAGATCCCAACACGCGCAGCCTCTTGAACCTGGGCCTCGCGCCGGCGTTGCCCGGTGCCGTCGAATTCGATGTGAAGCAGGCGGTCGAGGAGATGCTCAAGGGCTCAGGAAGCCGCCTGCAAGGGGAAGTGCAGGCGCTCAAGATCGACTCGGTGAAGGCGGGGGACAACAAGCTGTCGATCAACTTTGACTTCAAGCTGGTTGGGAGATGACCGTGCGTCGGTAGACCTCTACGGCTTGAGCGGCTCGCCCACGCACGAGGCGACCTCACGCAGGTCTACGCAGGCAGTCTTGGGTAGCGCTGCGTATTCTCTGCACGTGATCGATCGCGGAGTTGCATCGCCCCCTTGGCATCGGCAGGTTCCTTGTCGCTCAACGCCAATCCCGGGCGGTACTACTGATCCAGGCTTCGAGCTGCGTCCTGTGCGAAGTACGCGTTGGTCAGCGGACAGGCGTCATCCCTTCGCCGAGGCCGGGGCCTTGTTGGCCGCAAGGACGGCTCGCCAGTAAGCGTCACCAGCCATCAGGTACGGTCGTCACGACATCGGGCAACGTCGCCGATATCAACATGGCCGGAGCGCTGCTTCACGGTGATGAAGAGGTCGCGTTCGGCGACGCCGGCATCAAGGGGCCGTATGAAGTGGCCAAAACGGCCGCTTCAGGCGCTGAAAGCAGCGGCCAAGCAGCTCAACCGAACGTGCTCAAGAGCTGACCCCACGCACATCGACGAGTACGAGGCGAACGCCGACTCTTCATGCGCCGCAAATCGTGTTTTGCAGACCATCCCTAGGAAGTCGCGTAGTTGCGGGAGTGGTCGTAGTTGCGGAAGGTCTGGATCGTCATCGGTCGGAGACTGTTGAGGCAGAGCTGCGGAAGAACCGGGTTCCGATGATCCGAACCGATACGTTGCTGAAGGCCGCGACCGCTCAACGCGACAGCGAGACCAGCTCCATCCGATTCCGCCCCTTGCGCTTCGATGCATAAAGCGCTTCGTCCGCCTGCTTGAGCCAGTGCGACAGCTCCTCGTCGGGCTGATCGGACAAGGTCGCGCCGATGCTCAGGGAGACCGGCTGCGGCGTGACGAACATCGCGCGCGCTCGCTCCGCGAATGCCTCGCGCAAGTCCTGGCCCAGCGCCTGCGCGGCGACGTCGGAGGCGCCGCTCAGCAGGATCACAAACTCGTCCCCGCCCAGGCGCGCGGCCAGCGCACCGTCGGGCAGCGCACCGCGGATGAGGTCGCTCAGGGCCATCAGCAGGCGGTCGCCGGCGTCGTGGCCGTGCAGGTCGTTGACCTGCTTGAAGTGGTCGATGTCGATCAGCAGGAGGGCGCTGGGGCGGGCCGGCGAGGACTGCGCCAGCAGATCCGGCGCACGCAGATAGAGGGCGCGGCGGTTGTCCAGGCCGGTGAGCGGGTCGCGTGCGGCGATCTCCGCAATGCGTTCCTCGCGGCGATGGCGCTCGGTGCCGGTCATTGAGATGGCCAGCAGCATGATCGCCATCGCCCCCTCCACCAGCGAGACCAGGATCACCGCGCCGCGGAAGCCGGCCAGATTGACGAAGGCTTCCGGCAGCAGGGTCGACCCAGCCTTGGCGAGGTAGAACAGGCTGTGGGCCAGCAGGACGAAGCGCAACTGCGCCGCCCCCAGGCTCAACACGCCGCCATGCGGGCGCAGCAGCAGACCGGCGCGCAGGGTGATGACGGCGATCAGCAGCGACTGGGTGCCCAGCATGACCTTGGACCACCACGGCCCATCGGGCAGGAACAGCATCGCCAGCCAGACGATGGCCAGCATCCACCAGACACGCGGCAACCGGGTGCGCGTGAATCCTGCGACACCGGCCAGGAACAACCAGTGGGCGACGATCAGCAGGCCGTTGGGAAACCAGATGCCGAGCAGCACATGGCCGCTGGAACGCAGCAGGGCCAGCACGCTGCCGACGGCGATGATGGCGAAACCGGCGCTCCAGAGCAGCAGGGAGCGTTCGCGCACGCTGCGCCATTCCGCGGCCAGGCACAGCGCCGAGGCGGTTGCCATGGCCGCGGTGAGGACGAGCAGGGTGAAGGGATCGAGAACCATGGGCGATCGAAGGTCGGGGCGTCGACGGCGGACGGGCGTCGAGATTCCTGGCTGGCGAAGCAGGGCACGTGCGCCATTGTGCGGGGCGCCCGCCGCCCAAAGCAGGCTTTCGCGCATTGTGGGCGGCCTCTCCCGCGCCTAGAGTGCCTGCAAGGCGCGAACGCCGCCCTCGAAAAGCCACTCCGGAGAAGCCATTCATGAGGAAGCTGTCTGCACTCGCGTGCTGCGCGATGCTGGTCGCCGTGCCGGGTCTTGCCCTGGCCAACCCCGCGCTCGCGCAGAAGAAGAACTGCATGGCCTGCCATGCCGTCGACAAGCGGCTCGTGGGCCCCTCGTTCAAGGACATCGGGGCCAAGTACGCGAAGCAGGACGCCGCCGCGGACCTCGCCACGCGCATCGTCAAGGGCAGCTCGGGCCGCTGGGGACCCGTGCCCATGCCCGCCAATCCGCAGGTGAGCGTCGAGGAGGCCCAGGCGCTCTCCACCTGGATCCTGGAACAGGGAGGCAAGCCATGACCGAGCTGAATGTCAACAACCGCCAGCTGCGCGCGGACGTCGAGGGCGACACGCCGCTGCTGTGGGTGCTGCGCGAGGAGCTGCAGCTCACCGGCACGAAGTACGGGTGCGGCGTCGCCCAATGCGGCGCCTGCACGGTGCACATGGACGGCGCGGCGCTGCGCTCGTGCGTGGTGCCGGTCAGCGCGCTGCCGGCCACCGCGAAGATCGTGACCATCGAAGGGCTGGGGCAGACGCGACTCAAGGTCGTGCAGGAGGCCTGGGCCGAACTGGACGTTGCGCAATGCGGCTACTGTCAGCCCGGGATGATCATGGCCGCCGCCGCCCTGATCACCCAGACGCCCGATCCCAGCGATGAGGACATCCGATCGGGCATCACCAACATCTGTCGCTGCGGGACCTACCCGCGCGTGCTGGCCGCGACCAAGCTGGCCGCCCAACGCCTGCGCGGCGCGGGAGCCCAGCGATGAGCGCCGCAACGACCAATGCCACCGCGACGGCAGCGACGGGCTCGACGCGGCGCCATTTCCTGAAGGCGACCGGCCTCGCGGCAGGTGGCCTCGCCCTCGAATTCACGCTGCCCGTGTCCAGCGCGGTGGCGCAGACGCCGACACCATCACCGGGCGCTGGGTCGACGGGTGCAGCGCCGGCCGGCGAAGTCACCGCGTGGCTGCTGATCCATCCCGATGAATCCGTCGTCATCCGCATCGCGCGGGCGGAGATGGGGCAGGGCACCTTGACCGGGCTCGCGCAACTCGTGGCCGAGGAGCTCGAGTGCGACTGGTCCAAGGTCCGCTTCGAGCTCGTGAAACCCGGCGCGAACCGGGCACGAGCCCGCGTGTGGCGCGACATGGGCACGGGCGGCTCGCGCGGCATCCGCGGCTCGCAGGACTACGTGCGCAAGGCCGGCGCGGCTGCACGCTCGATGCTGGTCAGCGCGGCCGCCCAGCAGTGGGCCGTGCCCGTCACCGAATGCAGCGTCGAAGCCGGCACCATCCGCCATGCGGCCTCCAAGCGCCAGATCACCTTCGGCGCCGTCGCCGCGGCCGCCAACCAGCTGCCCATCCCCGAAGACGTCGTCCTCAAGGATCCGTCGCAATGGCGCATCGCCGGCAAGCCGCTGAAGCGGCTCGACACCGCCGACAAGCTCGACGGCTCGCTGGTCTACGGCATGGACCTGCGCCTGCCCGGGATGATCGTCGCGCTGCCCAAGGCCTGTCCGGTCCACGGCGGCATGCTGGTGAGCTTCGACAAACAGGCCGTGCTCAAGATGCCCGGCGTGCGCGACGTGATCAAGGTCGACGACGCCACCCTCGCCGTGCTCGCGGACCGCTTCTGGCAGGCCAAGCGTGCGCTCGACGCCTTGCCCATCGTCTGGGACAAGGGCCCGAACGCGTCGGTCAGCAGTGCCTCGATCGCCGCGCTGGTCAGCGAGGGTTTGCAGGGCGACACGCCCTTCGTCGGCAACCGGCAGGGCGATGCGAAGGCGCAGCTGCAGGGCGCGGCTCGCGTGATCGAGGCCGACTACGGCACGCCGTTCCAGAACCATGCCCCGATGGAGCCGCTGTCCGCGACGGTGCAATGGACCGCGCAGCGCTGCGACGTGTGGGCGCCGACGCAGGTGGCGGAAGCGGCGCTCGCGACGGTCGCCGATGCCGCGGGGCTGGACATCACCGCCTGCGAGGTCCATCCGATGCGCATCGGCGGGAGCTTCGGTCGGCGCCTGGCCACCGACTATCTGGCGATGGCGGTGCGCATCGCCAAACAGCGTCCCGGCGTGCCGGTGAAGATGATGTGGACGCGCGAGGAGGACATGCTCCAGGGCCGCTTCCACCCGGTCACGCAATGCCGCCTGCGCGCGACCCTCGACGGACAGGGGCGCATCGGGGCGCTGCACATGCGCATCGCCGGCCAGTCGATCACGTCCTTCGTCAATCCGAAGGCGATCACCGCCAACGGCGACGCGACCGTTTTCCAGGGGCTGCTGGCGGAATCGCCCGAAGGGCACTTCGGCTACGAGGTGCCGCACCTGCTGATCGACCACGCGATGCGCAACCCCCATGTGCGGCCGGGCTACTGGCGCGGCGTGAACACCAACCAGAACGCGATCTACAGCGAGTGCTTCATCGACGAGCTCGCGCACGCCGCCGGCAAGGATCCCTTCGAGTTCCGCAAGGAGCACATGGCGAAGCGGCCCAAGCACTTGGCGGTGCTGCAGGCCGTGGCCGATCGCGCCGGCTGGGGCAAGGCGGCGCCCAAGGGCGTGTTCCGCGGCATCGCCCAGTACATGGGCTTCGGCAGCTACACGGCCGCCGTCGCGGAGGTCTCCGTCAAGGACGGGCAGCTGAAGGTGCTCCGCATCGTCGCGGCGACCGACCCCGGTCACGTCGTCAATCCGCAGCAGGTGGAAGCACAGGTGGCGGGCTCGTTCGTGTACGGGCTGGGCGCGGCGCTCTTCGGCGGCAACACCGTCAAGGACGGCGCCATCGCGGAGACCAACTTCGACACCTACGGCGTCATGCGCCTGTACGACATGCCGGCGGTGGAGGTCATCGTCATGCCCTCGGGCGGCTTCTGGGGCGGCGTGGGCGAGCCCACCATCGCGGTGGCGGCGCCCGCCGTGCTCAACGCGGTGTTCGCCGCCACGGGCAAGCGGATCCGGCAACTGCCGCTGAAGGACACCGATCTGTCGAAGGCGTGATCGCATGCGCGCGAGTCCGGAAGACCGGGTGACCGGGTGGAGGAAACCGGATGGAAATTGCGGCTATTGACCGATCGGTCCAATACGCCGTAGCATCCGTCCCATGCCACGCGAACGCCGTTTTTCCGAAGCCGAGGTGCTGGAGCGTCTGACCGACGTCTTCAGCCGGCATGGCTACGCGAGCACCAGCCTCGCGCTGCTGCAGGAAGCGACCGGGCTGGGCAAGCAGAGCCTCTACAACACCTTCGGCGACAAGCAGGCGATGTACCTGCAGGCCATCGACTGCGCGGTGCAGCGCGCGGCCGGCACGGTCGCCGCCGTGCAGTCGGCGAAGACCGGTCGCGCCGCCATCGACGTGTATTTCGCCGCCATGATCGATGCTTGCAGCAGCGCGGTCGATGTGGACAAGCACTGCATCGTCACCAGCGGCCTGCTCGAAGGCATTGGCGACGCGCCTCTGGCGTGGGCGTTGACGAGCCGGTGGCAGGCCACGCACGAGATGCTGCGCGCCGCGGTCGAACGCGGTCAGCGCGACGGATCCGTGCCCAATCCCACACCGTCGGCCGAACTCGCCGAGGTCCTGATCGCGTTGACCAGCGGTCTGCGTGTCGCTGCCCAGGCCGGACGCACCCGGGCGCAGATGGAACGCACCGTGGCCATCGCGCTCGGGATGCTCGACATCGCCTGATCCGCCCCCTGATCCGCCCCTGATTTCCCGTCAGCCGCCTGCGCGGCTTTTCTTTTCCCTCATTTTGACCGATCGGTCTATTTGGAGCCCATGATGAGCAAGTCCCTCGTTGGAAAAATCGCCCTGGTCACCGGCGCGTCGCGCGGCATCGGCGCCGCCATCGCGCAGCGTCTCGCCGCCGACGGCGCGGAAGTCGTGCTGCATTACGGCAGTGGCCGCGACGAGGCGGAAACGCTGGCCGCGTCGCTGCGCGCGGCCGGCGCCACCGCGCACGTGGTGCAGGCGGACCTGTCCGCCGTCGACGGCGGCCAGCAACTGGTGGCGCGCGTGAGCGCGCTGGGCCTGCCGCGCATCGACATCCTGGTCAACAACGCCGGCATCGCCGTCTTCGCCGGCCTGGCCGATACCAGTGTCGAGGACTTCGAGCGCCTGGTCAGCGTCAACATGCGCAGCCTGTTCCACGTCACGAAGGGCGTGGTGCCCGTCATGCCCGACGGCGGCCGCGTCATCAACATCGGCACGGCGGCGACGCGCATCGCTTTCCCGGGCATCACGGCCTACTCGGCGAGCAAGGGCTTCGTGGATGCATTGAGCCTGCAGCTCGCGGCTGAGCTCGGACCGCGCAACATCACGGTCAACGTGGTCGCGCCCGGCGCCATCGAGACCCGCATGAGCGCGTGGATCAACGAGCCGGGCGGCAAGGAGACGCTGGCGCAGGTGCAGGCGCTCCCGGGCGTCGGCAAGCCCGGATACATCGCTGGGGTGGTGGCTTTCCTCGCCGGTCCCGACGGCGCCTGGACCACCGGGCAGATCGTCGACGCGAGCGGCGGCACGAAGCTGTAAGCGACACCGCCTCCTTGCGCCGCGCACATGGCTGCCTTGCGGCGCCAGCGCTTGTCCGGGGAGGGGCAGGTCCTGACACTGCGGATGCGCCGATGTCCCCTGGCATCGGCGCATTCGTCATTACTCGACCTCTCGACCTCTCGACCCATCGACCCATCGACCCTCTCCACCTGCTGAAGGTGGGCGGCCACTGGAAGATCGCCAGCGAGTTCTACGTCGGCTATCCCCAGTGACACTGTCGCGCGACGGGGAGCTCGTGATTCAATCGCCACCCGATCGATCCTGATCGTTCCCCATCGCCACAAGCGACACACGATGACGCCTGCCGAGACTCAAGCCCTGAAGAACCGGTGCACCCGCTGGGTGTCGGGTTTCGCGCCACGATCGTTCGCCGACGAACTGGAGGCCGTCGCGGCCTGGGCGAGATCGAACGGGATCTCCGCCGACGTCTACGGCGAGGGAGGCGCCGTCGAACTGCTGGAGCAGCGCGTCGCCGGTCTCCTCGGGAAACCCGCCGCCGTCTTCATGCCGAGCGGCGTCATGGCGCAACTGATCGCCTTGCGTCTGCACGCGGACGACCAGCGGCTGCCGCGCTTCGGCATGCACGCGACCTGCCATCTGGCGACGGAAGAGGAGCAGGCGTTCTCCCATGTCATGGGTCTGCATGCGACCTACCTCGGACAAGCCCATCGGACGCTGACCCGGCGCGACCTGGAACAGCCCGCTGAAGCCTTGTCGGCCGTGGTGCTTGAACTCCCGGCGCGCGTGATCGGCGGGCAGTCGCCCAGCTGGGAAGAGCTGGCCGCGATCAAGCAATGGGCCGCGGAGAAGGGCACGCGACTGCATCTCGACGGCGCGCGCCTGTGGGAGGCGGCGGCCTGGTATGGCAAGAGCTACGCCGAGATCGCGGCCGGCGCCGACACCGTCTATGTCTCGACCTACAAGGGATTGGGTGGCTTTTCGGGCGCGCTGCTCGCGGGCGACGAGCGCGCCATGGCACAGGCGCGTGTGTGGCGTCGACGCCTAGGTGGGACGATCTTCCAGCTGGCGCCGCTGGCAGCGTCCGCTGCCTACCGCCTGGACGAGCGTCTGGCGCTGATGCCGCGCCTGTTCGAACGCACCGTCGCGGTGGTCGAGGCCTTGAGTCGGGTGAGCGGCATCCGCATCAATCCCGCGGCTCCACACGCCAACATGTTCCACGTGCACATGGATGGCGAGGTGCAGCGCCTCATCGGCGCACGGAACGCGATCGCGGAGAACGACGGCTTCTGGCTCTTCAACGCCGCGCGGGCCACGGGCTCGCCCGGCCGGGCGGTGGCCGAGATCTATGTCGGTGACAACCTGCTCGCGATCGATGACGATGCGGTCGTCGAGGCGTTCTCGCGACTGATCGCACTCGCGAACTCCGAATGAGCCTTCCCGCATGATCTGATCGATCGATCGACACGCAGGAGCGCGTAGCATCCCGGTCTCCATGAAACGCACGCTTTTCGGCCTCGCGCTCTCCGCGCTGGTCACCCTCTTCTTCATCTGGCTCATCACGCTCGGCTTCGGCCAGTTGATGTCGTCCCTGCGCGGATTGACGCAGCCTGGGGGCAAGGGCGGCAGCGCCGTGTCCATGCTGGGCGTCGGCCTGGCGGTCTTCGTGCCGCTGCTGATCTACCGCATTCGCAAGGCGCGGCGGAAGCAGCGCAAGAACAAGACCGACCGCGCCTGATGCGCGCTTGTTGCCGCCGAAGTCGGCTCAGCACCACCGTGAGGTGATTGCCGTGCGCTGTCCGCCCAGATCGGCAGGCGTGCGTTCAGGGGAGATCGGGCCGGATTCCCCATTCGCATCCCCAGGTTGAAGGCAGACCCTGCTTCACTTCCGGCACGCGATATGCAAGATAGGCGGCATGGACGCCTTCCGCCTGATCTCGTTCCGGATCCGCGCGCTGCTCGCCTTGGCGGCGCTGCTCGGTTCCGGCGCCGCCTCGGCCCAGACCGCCATCGTCATCGGCGGCGCCTTGCGCATGGACAACGATCCCGTCTGGGAACGCATCGTCCAGGAAGCCGGCGGGCCGGGCAAGGCGCACTTCGCCGTGCTGGCCACGGCCGCGGCCAATCCTGAACTCTCCGCCAAGCTCATCATCGACGCGCTCAAGAAGCACGGCGCGTTGGCCGAGCACATCCCCGTCGCGCCGCGGCTCGAAGGCGCGGATCTGCAGAAGAACCTCAACGACCCCGAGCTGATCGCGAAGGTCCGGGCGTCGAACGCGGTCTTCTTCTCCGGCGGCGCGCAGGGGTTCATCGTCGATACGCTGCAGCCCGATGGAAAACGCACCGCGATGCTCGATGCCATCTGGGATGTCTATCGTCGCGGAGGCGTCGTCGCGGGCACCAGCGCGGGCGCGGCCATCATGAGCCGCGTGATGTTCCGCGACGCACTCAACGTCATGGAGGTCATGCGCGGGACGCTGCGCGAAGGCCAGGAGGTCGATCGCGGCCTGGGCTTCGTGGGGGACGAGTTGTTCGTCGACCAGCACTTCCTCAAGCGCGGACGCATCGGGCGCATGCTGCCGCTGATGATGGCCAAGGGGTATCGCTTCGGGCTGGGCGTCGAGGAGAACAGCGCCGCCGTGGTGCACGGCGATCGCATCGACGTCATCGGCGGGCGCGGGGCATTGTTCGTCGACCTGAGAGATGCGCGCAGCGATCCGTCGCTGGGCATGTTCAACGTGCGGGGTGCGCGGATCAGCTACCTCGACAACGGCGATCGCCACGACCTGCGATCTGGCGTCACGATGCCGGCGCCGAGGAAGACGGCGGCCGGTGCGGCGGTGCCGGTCCTTGCCTCGACGCAGGGCGGGGCGGGGACTTCGCGCGGGCCGGTGGACAGCTTCCAGCCGGACATCCTCGGCGACAACCGCATTGTTCAGGCGATGACGGAACTGCTGAGCTCACCCGCGGCCGAGGTGCGGGCGATGGCGGCGCGGATCCGGCCCGATGCCAAGGGCGATCGGGACCGCACGGGCTTTGTCTTCAGGCTCTATCGCGGTGCGGACACACAGGGATGGATCGATGCCGACGGCGACGGACAGGACGTGACGCTGCTCGACGTGCGGCTGGACATCCGGCCGGTGAGGTTGCCCGATCCGGGAGCAGGGCCGACGACTAATGCGGTGCCGGCTGCCGGGATGATCGCCCCGGTTGGCATGCGCTGACCCAAACGCACTCCCAAGGCCCGGGGTCAGCGAGTGACGGTGGGGCCGGAATGGGGCTTGGGGTTCCCGGAGGGAGGCCCCATGCCCCGTGGAGAGCCCGCGCTCATCCTCCCGGATGAAAGCGGCCTCAAGCTTCCAGCGCTTCGGCGATGAACAGCTTGGACACCTTCGGCTTGGGGACGCGCACGCTGAACCAGCGTCGCACGTCCTGCTCCACGCCGATGCCGTGCATGAAGTTGTAGAGCGCCTTCTTGAGCGCATCGCCCATGGCATCGTGGTCCGTGCCGGTCGGGTCCACGAAGCCGACGTCGTTCTTGGCGAACGGCGACGGCGGCAGCGGCAGCAGTTCCACGCCGAAGGCGGTCGGGTCCTGCCCCACCGGCGAGTGCACCGTGCAGGCGAAGCGGTGGAAGAACCCGCTCTGGATGCAGCCGTTCTCGAACAGCTGGCGCACGTATTCCAGCGCGTCCACCGTGTCCTGCACCGTCTGCGTCGGGAAGCCGTACATCAGGTAGGCGTGCACCAGGATGCCGCACTCGGTGAACGCACGCGTCACGCGCGCCACCTGCTCGACCGACACGCCTTTCTGCATCAGCTTCAACAGGCGATCCGACGCGACCTCCAGGCCGCCGCTGATCGCGATGCAGCCGCTGTCGGCCAGCAACTGGCAGAGCTCGGGAGTGAAGGTCTTCTCGAAGCGCACGTTGCCCCACCAGCTGATGGAGACGCCGCGATCGATGAGCTCCTGCGCCAGCGCCTTCAGCACCTTGGGCGGCGCCGCCTCGTCGACGAAGTGGAAGCCGGTCTGGCCCGTCTCCGCCACGATCGCCTCGATGCGGTCCACCAGCGTCTTCGCCGACGCCGCCTCGTAGCGCGAGATGTAGTCCAGCGTGATGTCGCAGAAGCTGCACTTCTTCCAGTAGCAGCCGTGCGCGATCGTCAGCTTGTTCCAGCGGCCGTCGCTCCACAGCCGGTTCATCGGGTTCAGCATGTCCAGCAGCGACAGGTAGTCCTGCAGCGGCAGGCCGTCCCAGGTCGGCGTGCCCACGTCCTCGAAGGGCACGTCGGGTTCGACGAAGTTGATGTAGCGGACCTGGCCGCCATGCGCGCCGCCGGCGCGTTCCGTGTCGGCGCCCTCGTCCTCGCGGATGAAGCAGCGCACCAGCCGCTGCCGGCTGCGCTTGCCGGCGATGTGGTCGAGCAGCGCCAGCAGCGGGCGCTCGCCGGCGTCCAGCGTCACGAAGTCCACGTAGTCGAACAGGCGCGGTTCGTTGAGTTCGCGCAGCTCGGTGTTGACGAAGCCGCCGCCGAACAGGATCCGGAGGTGCGGCCGCTCGCGCTTGATCGTCTGGCCGATCCGCAGCGCCGCGTAGACCGCGCCGGGGAAGGGCGCCGACAGCAGCACCACGTCGGGCCGTTCCGCGTCGATCGCAGCGAGCGTCAGCTCGCGCAGCAGCTCGTCGACGAGGTTGGGCGGCGCGTTCAGCGCGTCGTGCAGCGGGTCGAAAGTCGGCTGGCTGGTCGCCAGCTGCTCGGCGTAGCGGACGAACTCGAAACGCGGATCCACCGATTCGCGCAGCACGTCGGCGAGGTCGTTCAGATACAGCGTCGCCAGGTGCCGCGCGCGGTCCTGCAGCCCCAGCGCGCCGAAAGCCCAGGCCAGCGGATCTTCGCCCTCCTCGGCGACGTAGACCTCCAGCGTCTGGAATCGGGCGCCCTCCGGCAGGAAGGTCCGCGTGTTGATGCGGTGCGCCAGCGTCGGATCGCGCCCCTGCAGGAACGCGATCGCCGGCGCGATCGTGGCGAAGTAGCGGTCGAAGGACTCGTCGAAATGGCGCGACGCGATGCCGCGGTCCGGCAGCGGAATCGCCTGCACCGCCGCCCGCACGCGCTTCAGTCCGTCGCGCGAGAACAGCTTGAGCACCAGGCCCAGCGCCAGGTCGCGCTGCGCCGCCTGGAATCCGCGCGAGCGCAGGAACCCCGTCAGGTAGGCCGTGGACGGGTAGGGCGTGTTGAGCTGCGTCATCGGCGGGATGAGCGACAGCACACGCAGGCTGGGCGCGGGAGCGGCTGCGGCTGCGGCGGTGGGCGCGGGGGCGGACATATCGGGACTGTAGGAGCAAAAAAACAAACCCGGCAGGAGCCGGGTTTGTTCGGGATCGCCGCGATCGCCGGAACCGCTGACGCGACCCGGGCGATCGGCGTACGCCAGAAGGGGATTACTTCTTGGCGGCCTTCTTCGCGGGCTTGGCGGCGGCGGCCGGCTTGGCAGCCTTGGCCGGCTTGGCGGCGGCCTTGCGAGCGGCAGCCTTCGGGTCCACGGCGGCCTTGAAGCCGGCGCCCGGGGTGAACTTGGGCAGCTTGGCGGCGGCGATCTTGATCTTGTCGCCGGTGCTGGGGTTCACGCCGGTGCGGGCGGCACGGGCGTGCTGCTTGAAGGCACCGAAGCCAGGGATGGACACGGCGCCACCCTTCTTCACCGTGGACACCACCGCGTCCAGCAGCGTTTCCAGGATGCGGCCAGCTTCGGCCTTGGTCAGTTCGTGCTTGGAAGCCAGGTGTTCGATCAGTTCGGTCTTGTTCATTCGTTTGCTCTGCAGGTTAAGGCCCGACTAACGCCGGACGGCGCGTATTGTGCGTGAGAAATCGCCATCGCGTCCCCGGGTTGCCCCGCAAATCATCGATGAAATCGTGTATCCGGGGTCACGTCTTGCGCGATCCCCCTGTCCATCGGCCTTGTCGCGGTGACCGCGGGAATACATCACGCTACAAAACTCATGACACGAGCAGGCGGTGGACGAGGTCCGGCGTGCTCGCCGCGCCGTATTTCTTCATCAACCGTGCGCGGTACACATCGACCGTGCGCGGACTGACGCCCAGCCTGCGGCCGATCAGCTTGCTGGTGAGTCCTTCGATGAGCAGCGCGGCGATCTCGCGTTCGCGCGGGGTCAGGTCGGCCTTCAGCTGTCGCGTCGCGGACAGGTCCTCGAAGCTCCAGATGCCGCTCGCATGCGGCTGCGACGGGTCCAGCGCGCGCCCCGACACATGGCACCAGAACAGCTCGCCCGCCCGCGCGCCGCCCACGCGCTTCATCACGCGTTCGTCGGCGTAATAGCCGGCGGCATCGAGGCTCGCGACGATGCGCTCGCCGGTGCGCTCGAACTCCACCGGGCTGGGATAGAGCAGCGCGAAGCTGTGACCGATCAACTGCTCGCGTTCCGCGCCGAAGATCTCCAGCACCAGCCGGTTGCAGTCCTTGATCAGGCGATGCTCGGAAATCACCAGCCCGATCGGGGCCTGGTCGAAGGCGATGCGGTAGTCGAGGGTCATGGGAACCGGGTCTGTCCTGGCCGTCACAGCAGCGCGTAGGTCGTTGTCGCCTGCACCGCGAGCCGCCCCTGTTCATCGAACAGATCGATCCGCCCGAACGCCAGGTTCCTGCCGCGACGCAGCAGACGTGCTTCGATCGTGCAACTCGTCCCTGAGACCGGGCGCACGAAGGTCGACTGCAGCTGGACGGTCGTCATCGGGCGGAACTCGCCCAGCTCGCGCAGCATGAGCAGCACCATCGCCGTGTCCGCCGCGGCCATCGATGCCTGTCCGCACATCACGCCGCCGACATGGACCAGCGCCGGCGTGACCGGCAGGGTCAGGCGCAGCAGGCCGGCTTCCGCGTGGACGGGATCTAGGCCGAGTGCGACGATCCAGGGCGCGAAGATCTTCGGGATCTGCGCGCGCAGTTCGTCGACAGACATCGCGTCCGGCGACGGGGCGTCCGGGGGCTGGGTCATCAGGCTTCCTTCGGGCATCGGTGGCTTAATCAATTCTACGTAGCGCTTACGTAATGTCTTACGTAGTAGATTGCTCGACCAGTTCTGGAAACCCGTGATTCAACGGCAAGCAGGAGACATCGGATGAACAAGCTTTTCCCCAGCGCCCAGGCGGCGCTGGATGGCATCGTCAAGGACGGCCAGTTGCTGGCCGTCGGCGGCTTCGGCCTGTGCGGCATTCCGGAGGCGCTGATCGCGGCGCTCCGCGACAGCGGCGCCAAGGGCCTGACCGTCATCAGCAACAACGCGGGCGTGGACGGTTTCGGCCTGGGCCAGCTCCTCGAGACCAGGCAGATCAGGAAGATGATCTCCAGCTACGTCGGCGAGAACAAGGAGTTCGAGCGCCAGTACCTGGCCAATGAGCTCGAACTCGAATTCACGCCGCAGGGCACGCTGGCCGAGAAGCTGCGTGCCGGCGGCGCGGGCATTCCGGCCTTCTTCACGCGCACCGGCGTCGGCACGCTGGTGGCCGAGGGCAAGGAGATCCGCGAGTTCGACGGCCAGCAGTACGTGATGGAGCGCGCGCTCAATCCGGACGTCGCGCTGGTCAAGGCGCACATCGCCGACAAGAGCGGCAACCTGATCTTCCGGCGCACCGCGCGCAACTTCAACCCGGCCTGCGCGATGGCCGGCCAGGTCACGGTGGTGGAGGTGGAGCAGATCGTCGAGGTCGGCGAGCTCGATCCCGACAGCATCCATCTGCCCGGGATCTACGTGCACCGCATCGTGCACAACCCGAATCCCGAGAAGCGCATCGAGAAGCGCACCATCCGCCCCGCCGCCTGAGGAGAGAGACATGCCCTGGACCCAAGACCAGATGGCGGCACGCGCCGCGCAGGAACTCGAAGACGGCTTCTACGTGAACCTCGGCATCGGCATTCCGACGCTGGTGGCGAACTTCGTGCCGTCCGACAAGGAAGTGTGGCTGCAGAGCGAGAACGGCATGCTCGGCATCGGCCCGTTCCCGACGGACGAGGAGGTCGATGCCGACCTGATCAATGCCGGCAAGCAGACGGTGACGACCATTCCCGGCTCGTCCATCTTCGGCAGCCATGACAGCTTCGCGATGATCCGCGGCGGCAAGATCAACCTCTCCATCCTGGGGGCGATGCAGGTCAGCGAAAGAGGTGACCTCGCCAACTGGATGATCCCCGGCAAGATGGTGAAGGGGATGGGCGGCGCGATGGACCTGGTGGCCGGCGTCAAGCGCGTGATCGTGCTGATGGAGCATGTCGCCCGCAAGAAGGATGGCACCGAGGACCTGAAGATCATCCCGTCCTGCACCTTGCCGCTGACGGGTGTCGGTGTCGTCAACCGCATCATCACGGACCTGGCCGTGATGGACGTGACCCCCGAAGGATTGAAGCTCGTCGAGCTCGCCCCCGAAGTCACCCGCGAGTTCGTCCAGAGCAAGACCGGCGTCACGCTGGTCTGAGCAAGACCTGGCCCCGCGCGTGGCAAGACCTGCCACTCGTACTCCCCAGGCCCTGGGGCAGCGAGCGTGGGTGGGGCCGGAATGGTGCTGGGGGTTCCCGGAGGGATGCCCCCTGCACCGTGGAGTGCCCGCGCCTGGCCTCACGCCAGGTGTGCCCCGGGCACCCCACCTGCCAACGCGCGGGCGATTGTTTCCAGATCGTTTCCCGCGCTTATCCGACCCCGACAACTTCCGCGCGTGAATAAGTCACACCGCAACGGCCTGTTGCCGCGCCTTTCACAAGTTGTACGAATGACGGTGTCTTAACGGCCGGTCCTCGTCACCATCCCGCATCCGCTGCTACGAGCCGATGCTGAGATGACTGCTGCCGCCAACACCCACTTTGCACCGCCCGCACCGCCCGCACTGCCCGACGACGATCGAGTCGTCGGTGACGCCACGTCCGTCGGCGCGCCTGCCGCGTTGGCGGCTGCTGCCGCGGCGGCCTTGCTCGCGGCCTGCGGCGGCGGGGGCGGCGACAGCGCTTCCGGCGGCCCTGACAGCGATCCCCAGAACACCGTCCCGCCGACCGAGCCTGAAGCCGCGCGCTTCCTCGGCCAGGCCGGTTTCGCCGCCAGCGCGAGCGATCTTGCCAGCGTCAAGTCGATCGGCTTCTCGCGCTGGCTGGACCAGCAGTTCGATGCCGCGCGCACGCAGAGCCATTACGACTGGCTCGTGGCCAAGGGCAAGGGCGCCGAGGCCAACCGTTACAGCCTGGACGGCACCGACGCCACGCTGTGGCGCAAGCTGATCGGCTCGCCCGACCAGCTGCGCCAGCGCGTGGTGCTCGCCCTGTCGGAGATCTTCGTCGTCTCGATGAACGGCCTCCCGATCGCGTGGCCGCAGTTTGCGACCGCCGGTTACGTCGACATGCTCGAGGAACGTTGCTTCGGCACCTTCCGCGAGCTGATCGAAGGCGTGACGCTGTCCCCCGCGATGGGCGTCTACCTGGCCATGCGCGGCAACCGCAAGGAAGACGCCAAGACCGGCCGCCAGCCTGACGAGAACTACGCCCGCGAGGTGATGCAGCTCTTCACCATCGGGCTGAGCCAGCTCAACGCCGACGGCACGCCCAAGACGGCCGCCGGCAAGACCGTCGACACCTACACGCTGCAGCAGATCACCGATCTCGCGCGCGTCTTCACCGGCTGGGACTTCGACATCGATTCCGCCGACGTCAACGGCCTCGACTTCAGCTACATGAAGCGCCCGATGCGCCAGAACGCCTCGCGCTTCTCCACCGGCGAGAAGAAGGTGCTGGACACGGTCATTCCCGCGACCGCCGACGGCGCCGCCGCGATGAAGGTGGCGCTGGACACCTTGAGCGCGCATCCCAACGTCGGCCCGTTCATCGGCCGCCAGCTGATCCAGCGCCTGGTGGCCTCGAACCCGAGCCCCGCCTACGTGCAACGCGTCGCCGCCGTCTTCGACAACAACGGCAAGGGCGTGCGCGGCGACATGCGCGCGGTGATCAAGGCGATCCTGCTCGACACCGAAGCCCGCCAACGCTCGACCGCCCCCGGCGGCGGCAAGCTGCGCGAACCGCTGCAGCGCATGATCCAGTGGGCGCGCACCGTCGGCCTGAACTCGCCCGGCGACCTCTGGGCCATCGGCGACACCAGCAACCCGTCCTCGCGCCTGGGCCAGAGCCCGCTGCGCAGCGGCTCGGTCTTCAACTTCTTCCGGCCCGGCTACGTGCCGCCGAATTCGCAGCTGGGCACCAACAACGTGACCGCGCCCGAATTCCAGCTCTGCAATGAGAGCACCGTCGCCGGCTACCTGAACTACATGCAGGGCCTGATCGGCAACGGCGTCGGCGACATGAAGCCCGATTACACCGCCGATCTCGCCCTGGCCGCCGACGCGCCGGCCCTGGTCCGCCGCCACGCGCAACTGATGGCCGGCGGCGACCTCTCGGAGGCGACGATCACCACGATCGCCACCGCCGTCGCCACGATCAAGTCCGACACCGACGCCAACAAGCTGAACCGCGTCAAGGCCTCCTGGCTGATGGTGATGGCAGCGCCTGAATACCAGGTCCAGAAATAACCAGCCGAGCGGAGCCGACCATGACCCACATCTCCAAGCTTCCCGCGCTGCGCCGTCGCGAATTCCTCAAGCGCGCCTCGGCGGTGTCCATCGCCGGAACGGCCGCGCCCTGGGCGCTGCAGCTGGCCGCCATCGGCGAGGCCGCCGCGGCCGCCGCGCCGGGCGACTACAAGGCCATCGTCTGCCTCTTCATGTACGGCGGCAACGACTACGGCAACACCGTCATCCCCTACGACACGGCGAACTACCAGGCCTACGCCAACATCCGCCAAGCGCTCGCGATCCCGCGCGACCAGCTCGCCGCCACGGCGCTGACGCCCTCGCTCGCGCTGCCCGACGGCCGGCAGATGGCGCTGGCGCCGACGATGAACCGCCTCAAGCCGGTGTTCGATGCCGGCCGGCTGGGCGTGATGCTCAACATCGGTCCGCTGATGCAGCCGACCACGCTGGCGCAGTACAAGGCCGCCAACGTGCCGCTGCCGCCCAAGCTGTTCTCGCACAACGACCAGTCCAGCCTCTGGCAGTCGTCCCGCCCGGAAGGCGCGACCTCGGGCTGGGGCGGCCGCCTGGCGGACCAGTTCCTGTCGAGCAACGGCAACGCCACCTTCAGCTGCATCAACGTGTCCGGCAACGCCGTGTTCATGTCGGGCGGCCAGGCGGTCCAGTATCAGATGAGCGCCGGCGGGGCGGTCGCCATCAACGGCGCGAACAAGTCGCTGTTCGGTTCCGCGGCCTGCGCCGAAGCGCTGCGCGGCATGATCACCGGCGAGCGGCAGCACTGGATGGAACAGGAACTGAACCGCGTCACCGCGCGTTCCGTCAACGCGCAGGGCACCATCACGACCGCGCTCTCCACGGCGACGCTGCAGACCCCGTTCGAGACCAACGGCAACGGCCTGGCGTCCCAGCTGCAGACGGTGGCGCGCCTGATCGGCGCCCGCGCTTCGCTGGGCGTGCAGCGGCAGGTGTACTTCGTGTCCATCGGCGGCTTCGACCTGCACGACAACCTGATGTCGCAGCAGCCGGTGCTGCTGGGCAATGTCGCCAGCGCGATGGCCAGCTTCGACGCGGCGCTGGTCGAACTCGGCGTGGCGCAGAACGTCACGACCTTCACGGCGTCCGACTTCGGCCGCACATTGAGTTCCAACGGCGACGGCTCCGACCACGGCTGGGGCAGCCATCACCTGGTGATGGGCGGCGCGGTCAAGGGCGGCCGCTTCTACGGCACGGCGCCGACGGTCGCGGTGAGCGGCCCCGACGACGTCGGCCAGGGCCGGCTGCTGCCGACGACCTCCGTCGACCAGTTGGCCGCGACGCTCGCCTTGTGGATGGGCGTGCCCGCCACGGACCTGCCGGGGATCCTTCCCGGGATCGTGAACTTCACCCAGAAAGACCTCGGGCTCTTCACGGGCTGATTTCGAACATTTCGTCGGCGATCAGGGGGATTGGCCGGTTTGTTCCGGCCAATTACATCGTGCGAGGTCGGGCGAGGCCGTCCCCCAGAGAGGGAAGGGGGAAGGCGGGCGACCGTCCAGGTCGAAAGGCACGGTAACCGAATGCGTTTCCGGGTCTTTCCGCTGTTGCGGATTGGATGCTGATTTCAGGGGCGGGACTCTCTAGAGTCGCGGCCGTCAGCAGTACCGACGCACACCCACCATGTTCCGTTTCCCCTGGTCTTCCGCAGCCGTCACGGCTGCCGCCGCCGCCCTCAGCGCCTGCGGCGGCGGGGGAGGCGGCGGCGATTCGCCGGCCGCCCCATCCGGCTCCGCGCCCACGCCCGACGGCTCGCCCAGTCCTGCACCTTCGCCGGCACCGGCCCCCGCGCCTGGTCCGGCGCCGGCGCCCGCGCCAGGTGAAGCCCCCGCGCCGGCCCCGGCCCCCGCCCCGTCGCCCGCGCCCGCCGCAGGCGTCGCGCTGCCCCTGCCCAACGACGCCCAGGCCGCGCGTTTCCTCGCGCAGGCCGGCTTCGCCGCGACCGAAGCCGACATCGCCACGTTGAAGTCCGTCGGCTACAACGCCTGGCTGGACCTGCAGTTCCTCTCGCCGCGCACCGAGTCCCACTGGGACTGGGTGGTCCGCAACGGCTACGCGGCCGATGCCAACAAGTATTCCTTCTACGAGGGTTTCCACAACAGCGTCTGGCGCAAGTTCATCAGCTCGCCCGACCAGTTGCGCCAGCGCATGGTGCTCGCGCTGTCGGAGATCTTCGTCGTCTCGGCGATGGGGTTCACCTTCCCGTGGCGGACCATGACGATGACGGCCTATGCCGACCTGCTGGAGGAGAACGCCTTCGGCAGCTTCCGCGGCCTGCTGGAGGCGGTGACGCTGTCGCCCGCGATGGGCGCCTTCCTGGCGATGCGCGGCAGCAAGAAGGAGGACGGCAAGGGCCGTCAGCCCGACGAGAACTTCGCCCGCGAGGTGATGCAGCTCTTCACCATCGGCCTGGTGCAGCTGAACCTGGACGGCACGCCGCAGACCAGCGGGAGCCGGGCGGTCGAGACCTACGACCAGACGGTGGTCACGCAGATGGCGCGCGCCTTCACCGGCTGGGATTACGACACCGCCGGCAACAGCGGCAGCCCGGAGTACGCCGTGATGCGCCGCCCGATGGTGCACAACGCGAGCAATTTCTCCACCGGTTCGAAGACGGTGCTCGGCGCCTCGATCGCGGCGGGCACCGACGGCCCCACGGCGATGCGTCAGGCGCTGGACACGCTGGCCAACCACCCCAACGTCGGACCGTTCTTCGGCCGGCAGCTGATCCAGCGCTTCGTCTGCTCCAACCCGAGTCCGTCGTACGTGCAGCGCGTCGCGGAGGCCTTCAACAACAACGGACAAGGCGTGCGCGGCGATCTGAAGGCCGTGCTGCGCGCGGTGCTGCTGGATCCCGAGGCGCGGCTGACCGACGCCGGCGTCACCAGCTCCGGCAAGCTGCGCGAGCCGACGCAGCGTTTCGTCCAGGTCGCCCGCAACGTCAACCTGACGTCGGCGGGGCAGTGGACCCTCGGGCAGACGATGGACACGGAGAACAGCCTCGGCCAGAGCCCGTTCTTCAGCCCGTCGGTCTTCAACTTCTTCCGGCCGGGGTACGTGCCGCCCAACTCGTCGATGACGGCGGCGGGCGTGACGGCGCCGGAGTTCCAGCTGCTCAACGAGGTGACCGTCACCGGCTACCTCAACTTCATGCAGAAGGTGCTGACGACCGGCCTGGGCGACGCGAAGGCGGACTTCAGCGCCGACGTGGCGCTGGCCGGCGACGCCCGCGCGATGGTGGCGCGCCAGGCCTTGCTGCTGGGCGGCGGGAACGTGTCGGACGCGACACAGCAGCGCATCGCGACGGCGGTCGGGACGATCGCCGCGGCGACCGACGCGGGCAAGCTCAACCGCGCCCGCGCGGGCTGGATGCTGCTGCTGGCCTGCCCTGAATACCAGATCCAGAAATGACCCGACGCCGCGCGGGTCGCGCGGCCGTCACCGGAGACTTCTCATGGCTCATGTGTCCAAGCTGTCCTCGCTGCATCGCCGCGAGTTCCTCAAGCGCGCTTCGGCCGCGTCGGTGGCCGCGACGGCCGCGCCCTGGGCGCTGCAGCTGGCCGCGATCGGCGACGCCGCGGCCGCCACCGGCGGCGGCGACTACAAGGCGCTGGTGTGCGTGTTCCTGCACGGCGGCAACGACTACGGCAACACGGTGATCCCGTACGACGACGTCAGCCACCAGGCCTACGCGGCGATCCGTCCGACGCTGGCGATCGGGCGCGACGCGCTGGCGGCTACCGCGCTGGCGCCGACGATCGCGCTGCCCGACGGCCGCCAGATGGCGCTGGCGCCGGGGCTGTCGGCGGTCAAGCCGGTCTTCGACGCGGGACGCCTCGCGGTGATGCTGAACATCGGCACGCTGCTGGCGCCGACCACGCTCGCGCAGTTCAAGGCAGGCTCGGCGACGCTGCCGCCCAAGCTGTTCTCGCACAACGACCAGGCCAGCCTCTGGCAATCCTCCAACGTCGAAGGTGCGCGCACCGGCTGGGGCGGTCGCATGGCCGACCTGATGCTGTCGTCCAACGGGCGCTCGGGACTGACCTGCATCAACGTCTCGGGCAACGCGATCTTCCAGGCCGGCGAGAACGCCTTCCAGTACCAGATGGGCGTCGGCGGCAAGCAGGCGATCGCCGGCATCGGCGGCGGGCTGTTCGGGTCGACGGCCTGCGCCAGCCTGATGAAGTCGCTGATCACCGAGGACCGGTCCCACCCGATGGAAAGCGAGCTCAACCGTGTCACGGCGCGTTCGATCGACCTGCAGTCGACGCTGAGCGGTGCGCTGGCGGGCGGCGCGTCGATGGCGACGGCCTTTGCCGCGGACTCGCTCGCGCAGCAGCTGCGCATGGTCGCGCGCATGATCGCGGCGCGCTCGACGCTGGGGATGTCGCGGCAGGTGTTCTTCGTCTCGATGGGCGGCTTCGACCTCCACGACAACCTGCCGTCGCGGCACCCGGCGTTGATGCAGCAGGTGGGCGGCGCGATGGCGAGCTTCGACGCGGCGCTGCAGGAACTGGGCGTCGCGGACAAGGTCACCGCGTTCACCGCCTCGGACTTCGGCCGCACGCTGAGCAGCAACGGCGACGGCACCGACCACGGTTGGGGTTCGCACCATCTGGTGATGGGCGGCGCGGTCCGGGGCGGGCGCTTCTACGGCACGGCGCCGTCGGTGAGCGTCAACGGTCCCGACGACGTCGGGCAGGGCCGGTTGTTGCCGACGACCTCGGTGGACCAGCTCGCGTCGACGCTGGCGCTGTGGATGGGCGTGCCGTCCTCGGAGCTCCGGACGGTGCTTCCCAACATCGGTAATTTCGCCGGTCAGGATCTCGGCTTCATGGGTTGACGCACGATGGTGGACCGCCCGTGATCCCGATGGATACGGGTTTCTCCGCGTTCGATGGGCTCCCGGAATATCCGCGCGGAAACCGACATCGACATTTCCCCCAACCCTAGGGGGCACCGTCCGTCAAGTTCCGCTACGCAAGACCCTGACGTTCTCCTAACATCCTGGTGAGGCCCCAGCACCCACAACGGCGAGAAGACCGTGAGCAAGTCGAGGGCCGCGTTCCACGCACGCCCACCAGGGAGGCTGATATGGATGGAATGCTGGGGAGGACCCCGGAGTTGGGTTGGCTCATGTCCTACCGTGGGCCGGAACGCCGGCGTGGATCGCCGGACCGGTGGTGGCGCCACGCGCTGGAGGAGATCGACCTCGGCGTCTGTCTCGTCGCAGGCGAAGGACAGCTGCTCTACGCCAACAGCACCGCGCGGCGGCAGCTGGATCAGAGTTCCCCGCTGCAGATCGTCGACGGTCAGCTGATCGCGGCGGAGCGCAACGATCAACTGCGATTGGACGGCGCGCTCGCGGACGTGCACCGCGGGCTGCGGCATCTCATCTGCCTGGGACGCGGGCCAGGACGGCTCTCGATGTCGGTGCTGCCGCTGCAGGACGGGCAGGGCCGGCCGTCGCAGGCGATGGTGGTGCTCGGCAAACGCAACCTGTGCGGGGAGCTGCCGATGCTTGCCTTCGCGCGCGAGCACCAGCTGACGGCGGCGGAGCTGCAGGTGCTGCAGTCGCTCTGCTCGGGCTTGCAGCCTCAGGAGATCGCCCAACGCCACGGCGTCGCCATCTCCACCGTGCGCACGCAGATCGCGAGCGTCCGGGCGAAGACGGCGACGGAAAGCATCCGCGACCTCGTGTCCATGGTGGCGCAGCTGCCGCCGATGCAGGGCGTGCTGCGCGCGATGGAGCGGGTCTGAGGGATCAGGCTCGCTGGGGCTCCAGGGTCTTCTTGTAGAGCGTCGAGCCCTCCAGATCCTTCAGCGTGACGGTCATCGCGCGCGTCTTGGCGTCGATGTCCACCTGGCCGAAGAACTGCGTGTCGGGCGCGGGGGCGGCGTTGGCAATGCCCGGCCCCTTCTGATACGCGACCTGCATGCCGAAGGTGCCGTCCGCCTTGTTCGGGCCGAAGCCGCCGGCGTGCAACGGGCCGGAGACGAATTCCCAGAACGGCAGGAAGTCCGTGTACTTCGCCTTGGCGGGATCGAAGAAGTGCGCGGCGGTGTAGTGCACGTCGGCGGTGAGCCAGACGATGTTGTGCAGCCGGTGGCGCTTGATCTCGCTGAGCAGACGCGCGATCTCCAGCTCGCGTCCGCGCGGCGCGCCGTCGTCGCCGTTGGCGATGGCCTCCCACTTGTCGCGGCCCTCGGCGTCCTTGCCGTCGTTGACGTGCAAGCCGATCGGCATGTCGGCGGCGATGACCTTCCACACCGCCTTCGAACGCTTCAGTCCTTCCAGCAGCCACGCGATCTGCGGGCGGCCCATGAAGGCGCTGTCGGCATTCTCCTCGGTCTGGAGGTTGGCGCTGTTGGGGCCGCGGTAGCTGCGCATGTCGACGACGAAGACGTCCAGCAGCGGCCCCTGCGGCAGGTGGCGGTAGATGCGTTCGCTCTCGGCGTCGCCGAAGCGGCGCATGGGCGCGTACTCCTGGAAGGCCTTGGTGGCGCGGGCGACGAGCAGCGGGATGTTCTTCTCCGTGTAGCGGGCGTCACCGGAGAGGTCCTTGCTGTCGGAGTAGTTGTTGGTGACCTCGTGGTCGTCCCACTGCCAGATCTGGGGCACGTCGGCCGACATGCGGCGGACGTTGGCGTCCATCAGGTTGTAGCGGTAGCGGCCGCGGTACTCGTCGAGCGTCTCGGCGACCTTGCTGGTCTGCTCGGTGACGAGGTTGCGCCAGAGCGATCCGTCGGGGAGCTTGATCTCGGCGGGGATGGGGCTGTCGGCGTAGATGGTGTCGCCGCTGTGCAGGAAGAAGTCGGGATTGATGCGGCGGATCTGCTCATAGATCTTCATGCCGCCCCATTGCTCGTTGATGCCCCAGCCCTGGCCGCAGGTGTCGCCGCTCCAGGCGAAGCGGACATCGCGCAGGCCGTTCGCGCCGAAGGTGGCCGGCAGGCGCAGATGCCCGGCGACGGGCTCGGACAGCACGCGCTCGTTGTGCAGGTCCTGCAGGACGACGCGATAGAAGATCTCTTGCCCGGTGGGCAGGCCGCGCAGGTCGATGCGGCCGGTGAAGTCGGAGTCCTCGAGCAGATGCGGTCCGCGCACGCGCTGCAGGTTGGCGAAGCTGGCGGTGGTGGACCACTCGAGCCAGAGGCGGCTCGGGCGGTCGCCGCGGGTCCAGACGATGGCGCCGTCGGCGATCGGATCGCCGGACTGGATGCCGTGCGGCATCTGCGGCCGCATCGCGTCGCGCGTGATGACGGCGGGGGCCTGCGCCCGCGTGCCGCTCGGCGAGAGCAGGGTGGCACCGCTCAGAAGCGTGCTGGCGTGGAGGAAGCGGCGGCGGTCCATGCGGGTCTCCCGGAGAGAGCAAAAGGGCGAAACCCGCGATGCTGCCGGGAGGGTGTGACGGGGCGGTGACGCCCCTCGTAAGGGCGGTCCATCCCCCCGCGGCCACCCTCAGGCATCCCCAATGCGAGTCATTGAAGCGCGCGGCGGCGCGCGCTCCAATGCGGGCTTTCCACGCGGAACCTAACGATGGACAGGAACGAGAAAAAGGGTGAAGTGATCCCGAACGAGGTGGCGCAACTCGTATTCAACGACAAGATGACCGGCGCGAAGGCATGGCGCACGCACCTGGGACTCACGCAGCAAGTGGTTGCGGATCGACTCGGGATCACGCAGAGCGCGTATGCACAGTTGGAGTCGAGCGGACGTCCGCGGCGCTCGTCGCGGGAGCGGATTGCGAGTGCGCTGGGCATCCGGCCTGGGCAATTGAACTTCTGAAAACAGTTTGCAAAACACGATCTGCGACGCCTGAAGAGTTGGCTTTCGCGTCGTACTCGCCGATCTGCGTTGGGGTCAGCTCTTGAGCAGGTTCGCATGAACTGCCTGTGCGCTGTTGTCAGCGTCTGAAGCGGCCGTTGTGGCCACTCCGGACGGACTCATCCCCGCATCTCCAATCGCTGTTGGCGCGCCATCCATAGATTGGCCAACGACCAGATGCTTGTCGTGGTAAGTCACTGCCCCGCCGGCGGCTCCCACAGTTCGACCTTGTTGCCTTCCGGATCGATGACCCAGCCGAACCTGCCGTACTCGGAGTCGTCGGTCTTCTCGAGGACCTTGCAGCCCTCGTCGCGGAGCGCCTTCAGCAGCGCGGCCAGATCCGCCACCCTGTAATTGATCATGAAGGGCGCCTTGTTCGGCCCGAAGCCGTCGCCGCCCTCGGCCGCGCCGATGGACCAGATGGTCGAGCCGCCCGTGGGCTGGCCTGCCTCGTCCGTCCAGCTGAACGCCGCACCGCCCCACGCCTGGACGTCGACGCCGAGGTGCGTCCTGTACCAGTCGCGCAAGGCCGCCGGTTCCTTGGCGTTGAAGAAGATGCCGCCGATGCCCGTGACTCGTTTCATGTGGGAACTCCCGACAAGTTGATCGATCTCAAAGACATCGACGGTGGTCTCACCGACGATGCACCGCTCCGCGCTTGAGCGTCAGCAGGCACAGCAGCGCGATCAGGGTGAACAGGGCGCCGCTCCAGATCTCGTAGGGCAGACCGAGCAGCGAATACGCGGACGCTTCACTGCAGTTGGCCGTGACCATGAAGATGCTCGGGATCCGATCTTCCAGCTTGAACATCGTCAGCACGCGATCCGCGAAGGTCATGTCGCAGCTGGCCAGCTTGGAGGCGACCTCATGCTGGTAACCCGCGGCGAACAGGCCCGCCACGCCCAGCGCCGCCGACAGCAGCAGCGCCAGCACGCGCACGAAGCCGACGCGCTGCAGCACCCAGCCCAGCACGCTGACCGCGGCGATCAGCAGGAAGATCCCCCGCTGCATCACGCACCACGGGCACGGCTTCACGCCGAACTGATACTGCGCCACCAGCGCCGCCGCCACGGCGGCGAGCGAGACCAGCGCGCTGAAGCCCAGCACGCGCGAGGCGGTCAGGGCCCGCATCAGTCGGCGATCTCGGCGATCAGCTCGATCTCGACGCAGGCGCCGAGCGGGATCTGCGCCACGCCGAAGGCGCTGCGCGCATGCGCGCCCACGTCGGCACCGAAGACCTCTCCGATCAGCTCGGAGGCGCCGTTGGTCACCAGGTGCTGCTCGGTGAAGTCGCCGGTGCTGTTGACCAGGCTCATCAGCTTCACGACGCGCTTGACCTTGTTCAGGTCGCCGACCGCCGCGTGCAGCGTACCCAGCAGGTCGATCGCGATCGCGCGCGCCGCCTGCTGCCCCGTCTTGGTGTCGGTGTCCTTGCCCAGCTGGCCCACCCAGGGCTTGCCGTCCTTCTTCGCGATATGACCGGACAGGAACACGAGGTTGCCGGTGCGGACGAACGGCACGTAGGCCGCGGCAGGCGCCGCCACCGGCGGAAGTTCAATGCCGAGTTGGGCCAGGCGGTCGTAGACGGAAGTGGTCATGAGGATCTGCGCGGAAGTGGAAAAAATCGCCGGGAATCCTACACCCCGGCATGGCGCTGGACACTCGTCCCGCTCGCGGCCCTGCTCGGCATGGGGCTGGTCCACCTGCTCCCGGAATTGCCCGGACCCCTCGCGTGCCGGACATGGGCCGCGATCGTCGTGACGCTGATGTGCACGATGGCGGCGTCGACCGCACGTCGGCGCATCCTGGGGCGGTCACGCGCACGGGGACGTCTCGCGCGTCATTGGATGGCCTGGTCGCTGCTCTCGGCCCTGGTCGGTGGCGGCGTCGCGGCCGCCCGCGCCGAGGCGCGCATGGCCGAGCTGCCTCCGGCGGATCGGGAGGGGCAGGTCATGACGCTCTCGGGTCGCGTCGGCAGCCTGCCGCAGCGCACGGCTGGTCTCGGCGGCGGGGAGGGCTGGCGCTTCGTGTTCGATGTCGATCCGGCCGCCGTCGGCGATGGCGCTGGGCCGCGCGTGCTGCTGTCCTGTTATCAGATGCCGCTGCCGCCGCGCGCCGGCGAGCGCTGGCGCCTCGACGTCAAGCTGCGCCGCCCGCACGGACTCATGAACCCGCGCGGCTTCGATCAGGCGCTGTGGATGCTGGACCAGGATCTGCCCGCCGCGGGCAGTTGTCGCAGCAAGGGTCAGCAGCGGCTGGCGGAGGGCGGCTTCAGCGTCGACGCGCTGCGGCAGGCGCTGCGCGACGCGATCGACCGCCAGTTGAGCGAGCGCCGAGACCGCCGTGGCGCCGGCGTGCTCGCCGCGCTGAGCCTGGGCGACCAGGGCGCGGTGAACGCGGCCGACTGGGCGCTGTACCGCGATGCCGGCGTCTCCCACCTGCTCAGCGTCAGCGGCCTTCACGTGACGATGTTCGCCTGGCTCGCAGGCGCCGCCGCCGGCTGGGCATGGCGGCGCAGCGCGCCCCTGTGCCTCTGGCTGCCCGCGCCTCGCGCCGCGATGTGGATCGGTGTGATCGCGGCCGGGCTGTACGCGCTGTTCTCCGGGTGGGGCGTGCCTTCGCAGCGCACGGTCGGACTGCTGGCCATCCTCGCGCTGCTGCGTCAGGCCGACGCGCGCTGGCCGTGGCCGACCAGCCTTTTCGCGGCGGCCGCCGGCGTCTGCGCCGCCGACCCCTGGGCGCTGACGCAAGCCGGCTTCTGGCTGTCCTTCTGCGCGGTCGCCCTGCTGATGGCCGCCGACCATCGCGCCGGCCTCGGCTGGCGCGGCGCATTGCGCAACGCCTGGCACACGCAGTGGGTGGTGACGCTCGGACTCGCGCCGCTGACGCTGCTGCTGTTCCAGCAGCTGTCCATCGTCGGGCTCATCGCGAACGCCTTCGCCATTCCTCTGGTGTCCTACGTGATCACGCCGCTGGCGATGCTGGGCGCGCTCTGTCCGCCGCTCTGGACCTTGGGCGCGTGGTGCGTCGCGCTGATGAACGCGATGCTGGAGGCGCTGCGCGTCCTGCCGCTGGCGGTGTGGCACCTGCCGTGGCCGCCGGTCTGGACGCAGGCGCTGGGGCTGCTCGGCGGCGCCGTCCTGGCGATGCCCTGGCCGTGGCGGCTGCGGATCGGCGGGCTCGCGCTGTGCGTGCCCATGCTCTGGCCGGTGACCTTCCGGCCGGCGCCGGGTCAGCTGGAGCTCTGGCTGCCCGACGTCGGCCAGGGCGGCGCCGCGATCCTGCGCACGCACGGGCACACGATGGCCTTCGACGCCGGTCCGTCCTGGGGGCCGGGCTCCGACGCCGGGCAGCGCGTGCTGCTGCCGCTCCTGCGCGGCCTGGGCGAGCGACGCCTCGACCTGTTGATGGTGAGTCATGCGGACCAGGACCACCTTGGCGGCGCCGCGAGCCTCCTCGCGGCCATGCCCATCGCGCGGCGCCTTGGCGCCGTCCCGGGTGGGGAGGATTGCAGGCGAGGGCAGCAATGGACCTGGGACGGGGTGCGCTTCGCGGTGCTGTCGCCGATCGCCGACGGCGATGCGCCCCGGGGAAGCAAGGCGCTGAAGCGCAATGCCACGTCCTGCGTGCTGCGCGTCGACGCCGCCGGGCGTCGCGTGCTGCTGACCGGCGACATCGAGGCGCCGCAGGAGGCGCGCCTGGTGCGCGAGGACGGCGTGGCGGGCTTGCGGTCCGAGGTCCTCGTCGTGCCACACCACGGCAGCCGGACCTCTTCCACGCCCGCTTTCGTGCGCGCGGTCGCGCCGCAGGTGGCGGCGGTGCAGTCGGGCTACCTGAACCGCTTCGGCCATCCCAAGCCGGACGTCGTGGCCCGCTACGTCACGGCCGGCGCGCTGCTGCTCAACACGGTCGACTGCGGCGCGTGGCTGTGGCGCAGCGATCGCGGGTCCTCGCCGATCGAGGGCTGCGAACGGGCGAAGCGCCGGCGCTACTGGTTGCGATTGCCTCCGGCGATCCGCGCGTCGAACGAGGCGCTCTCCGCGAGCACCCCGGACCTCGATCTGGAGGAGCCGGTTCCGCCCGGCCTTGCGCCTTGAACGCGATCCGCGCTGCCCCCTGTCACCGGGGCTGGGCAGGGCCGCAGACTGGTGCTAGCTTGAGGGGGCGACGCCACGACCGGCGCCGACGGGAGGATCACATGGGAATGCTGTCCGACTTGAAGGTGGGAGTGAGGCTCGGTCTGGGCTTCGCGTTGCTGTTGCTGCTGATGCTGGCGATGGGCGCCTTTTCGGCGAGCCGCGTGGCGCAGGTCGAGGCCAAGGTCGACGACCTGGCCATCAACTGGCTGCCCAGCACACGCCTGCTCGGCGCCATGGGCGAGTCGATGAACCAGATGCGCCGGGCCGAGCTGCAGATGCTGGTCGGCGGCGACGCCAAGGCTGTCGCGGACGAGGCGGCGCGGCTGACCGAGCAGTGGGGCGTGCTGCCCGGGCTGCTGTCGAGCTACGAGAAGCTGGTCGCGAGCGACAAGGAACGCCAGGCCTTCGAGGACCTCGGACGGCAGGTGAAGGCGTACCGCGCGGCGCAGGAGCGCTACGTGGCGGCACTCGGCGCGGGGCAGCGCGACGAGGCTGTGGCCTTGCTGCGGGGAGAGTCCCGCACCGCGTTCCGCGGCGCGACGCAGCGGCAGTCGGACCTCGTGAAGATCAATGCCGAAGGCGCGGACCAGGCGCACCAGCAGGCGCGCGCGGACTATCGCGTCGTGGTGACCGCGATCTGGACGCTGGTCACCGCGGCGATGGCCTTGGGCGCGGTGGTCGGCTGGCTGCTGACGCGCTCGCTGACACAGCCCCTGCGCGCGGCGTCCGAGACGGCCGACCGGATCGCCGACGGCGATCTGCGCGACATCGCCGCGGCCTCCCGCCGGGACGAACTCGGCGACCTGCTGCGCGCGCTGGGCAAGATGCGCGACGCGCTGCACGCGTCGGTGTCGACGGTGCGCTCCAGCGCCGACCAGATCGCCGAATCCAGCCGCGAGGTGGCCGTCGGCAGCAGCGATCTGTCCAGCCGCACCGAGGAGGCGGCCTCCAGCCTGGAGCAGACCTCGGCCGCGATGCACCAGCTGACCGACGCCGCCCGCCAGAGCGCCAGCAGTGCCGACGAGGCCAGCCGCATCGCCCAGGACGCGGCCGGCGTGGCCGGTCGGGGCGGGGAGATGGTCGGTCGCGTCGTGTCGACGATGGCGGGCATCCAGCAGTCGTCGCGGCGCATCGCCGACATCATCGGCGTGATCGACGGCATCGCCTTCCAGACCAACATCCTGGCGCTCAACGCGGCGGTCGAGGCGGCCCGCGCGGGCGAACAGGGCCGCGGTTTCGCCGTGGTGGCGTCCGAGGTGCGCGGCCTGGCGCAGCGCAGCGCGCAGGCGGCGCGCGAGATCAAGACGCTGATCGCGGATTCGGTCGAGCAGGTCGAGACCGGCTCGCGCGCCGTCGGCGACGCCGGCGCGACCATGACGCAGGTCGTCGACGCGGTGAAGCAGGTCAGCCAGCTGATCCGCGAGATCGCCGCGGCCACCGGCGGTCAGACGCAGAGCCTGTCGGAGGTCAACGCGGCGGTGACCCAACTCGACAGCATGACGCAGCAGAACGCCGCGCTGGTCGAGGAATCCGCCGCCGCGGCCGAGGCGCTCAAGGAGCAGGCCGCGCGGCTGAGCCAGGTGGTGGCGAGGTTCCGGCTCGCCAATTAGACCGGGCCTGGCTCCCGGCCTCAGGCCGTGAACACCAGCGCGATCTGCTCCGGCTCGCGCGTCGAGCGGCTCTTCGTCGATGCCGGGGCCGAGGCGGACGGCTTCGCGCCCGGCTCCGTCGCCTTCAGGTGATCGACGAGGAAACGCGCGGTCGCCGGCGATCGGCTCATCTCCGACGCCACGACCGCCTCCAGCTCCGACGGACGCAGCGCCATCGCCGCGCACAGCTTGAGCAGGCGCGCCTCGGCCTCGAGGTAGTGCCGCTCGACGGTCAGCTTGCGCGAGAACAGCCCGATCACCTGTCCCACGCGCAGCAGGTGCACGTCGAGCAGCGCGATCTCCTCCGACGCCGACCAGCCGCGCACGATTGCCGAGGCCGTTTTCGGGCCGACGCCGGGCAGCGCCATCAGCCAGTTGCGCACGTCCTGACCCCCTTCGAAGTCCGGCGCCGACAGCAGCGCCGGCATCACTGCCGCGAGGTGCCGGGCCTTCTGGGCCGCGAATCGGAAGGCCAGCGATTTGCCCTCGACTTCCAGGGGTTCGCCGAGCCAGGCGCCGAGCGTGCGTTCGCAGACGCCGGGCTGCACGAAGGCGCCGCGCTCGCGGATGCGCGCGAACGCGGCCAGGCCCACGGCGGCCGGAATGCCCGGACCGCCGAGCAGCGACGCGCCGACTTCCTCGGCCAGCGTGCGGCCCGACACCGTCGGCCACGCCGCATGCGGGCGATCCGGGCTGTCGAGCCTGTCCAGGCGACGGCGCAGTGCCTGCTGCATCCAGTAGGCGGGGGTGGGGAACTCCTCGAGGGCGCCCCAGCGGACGCCGGTCAGGAGGAGGTGATGGGGATCGGGAAGTTCTCTCTGGAGGGAGGCGTGACGGGAAACGAGGGCAACGATCTGGGTCATGGGAGAAGGGGAACGCCGCCTCTCTGGGCGGCTGGATAGGTGGTGTTCAGCCATTGGGCGAACGCGGCGCGCTCGACCGGATCCATGGCATGGACACGCTCTTGAAGGCGTTCGAGACGCCGCTTGTGGGTTTGGCGCTCGCGGAAGGTGGCTCCGCGGTGCCGGCTGTCGTGAAGCATCTCGGGCGGTTCGAAGTTGAACCACAGCGTCTCCGTGCGCACGTCGGTGTGGGTCTTCGCGCGGAACTCCACGGTGTGCCACCCCCTCAGGAGGGCGTCGTACGTGGGATGTGCATACCCCGACACGATCACCCGGCACGGCAGCGCCGCGAGCTGCGCCAGCAGCGCCTCGTGGTCCGCGGCGCCGTACTCGTGCCGGTAGATGCGCGTCTGGCGGCGCGTCTCGGGGTGATAGGGCGGATCCACGTAGACCAGCTCGTCCCCCTCGAACACATGCCCCGCGAGAAAATCCTCCGCGCGGCCGTGGACGAGCTCGACGCCGGGAAGGGCCAGATCGCGCCAGCGCGCGATCACCCGTTCGTCAGCGTCGACGGCGATCGACCGCGTCGCCGGCAGCTTGTGGCGCAGAACCGCGCCGCCGCCAACATGCGTCTCGATGTACACCCGGTGCGGTGGCATCAGGTTGATGACGTGCTGGTACGTCTTGCCCTTGCCGCCTGGATACTTCATGCGACGGATCATCGTCAGAAGTGACGATGATGTCAAGGCAGGTGGCGTTCGATCCAGCGAGCGCAAGCCGGCGGACCCGGTGCCCCTCTCCGCTCAATCTCCTCCTCGCCGCTCGGAATTCGCTCCGAGGGGCACCGGCTCCGCCGGCTTCGAATCACCGAGGTCCGCGGAGCAAGGCATGCGTCGTTCAGAGCGCCGTCAACCAGTCGCAACGCAGACGTCCCGCGCGATGCAGTCTCCGGCGGCTTCCGGTGTAGGCCATCGGCAGCAGCCAGGCCACCAGGCACAACGGCAGTGCGATCCATGCCCGGATCAATAACGCGCCCGGAACGCCCATGAAGCCCAGCATCCAGATCGTCAGCACCACGTTCCAGACCGCCAGTTCGACCGGATGACGCGCGCTGTGCATCACCATCCAGCGCTTGACCTGGCTGAGTTGCGTGAGTGTCATGGCGGCATCCTGGACGGCGGGGGGAAGGGGTGAAAGTGTAAGTTTGGAGTCAGGGTTCCCCCATCCCACGCTCGTGGAGCCCGAGTGGAACTGCGGGTTATCCCGCCATGCGGCATGGGGGCCGGGTGGCTATCGGCACGGGTCCGGCCCGGCGGGCTCGTGTATGGTTCGCCCCTTCTCAGAAGGTGGACAGGAGTCCCGCGAATGAAACGACTGATGTGGGCCGCGCTGGCGTTGTACGCCGCGGCCAGCGCCCAGGCGCATGAAGGCATGTGGATGCCGCAGCAGCTGCCGTTGGTGGCCAAGGACATGAAGGCCCTGGGCCTGAAGTTCGATCCGCAGCGGCTGTCGCAGCCCCTGGGGTACCCGATGGGCGCGGTGGTGAGCCTGGGTGGCTGCACGGCGTCGTTCGTCTCGCCGCAAGGCCTGGTGGTCACCAACCACCACTGCGCGTTCGGCAGCATCCAGTACAACTCGACGCCGCAGAAGGACCTGCTGAAGAAGGGCTTCCTGGCCGCGTCGCTGGCCGACGAACTGCCGGCCGCGCCCGGCAGCCGCATCCTGGTCACGGTCGCGCAGACCTACGTGACCGACAAGGTGATCGACAGGAAGACCGCGTCGCTGCAGGGCAAGGCCCGTGTCGACGCGATCGAGGCCAATGAGAAGGCGCTGGTCGCCGCGTGCGAGAAGGACGCAGGCCATCGCTGCTCGGTGGCCGCGTACTACGGCGGCGTGATCTACCAGTTGACCAAGCAGCTCGAGATCCGCGACGTCCGCCTGGTCCACGCCCCGGCCGAAGGCGTCGGCGTCTTCGGCGGCGACACCGACAACTGGATGTGGCCGCGCCACACCGGCGACTACAGCTTCTACCGCGCCTACGTCGGCCCGGACGGCAAGCCGGCGGACTTCAGCAAGGACAACAAGCCCTTCCAGCCGCAGCAGTTCCTGAAGATGGCGAGCTCGCCGCTGAGCGAGAACGACTTCGTGGCCGTGGCCGGTTATCCGGGCCGCACGAACCGTCACCGCCTGCCGTCGGAAGTCGACTTCGCGTTCTCGTGGGACTTCCCGCACCGCGTCAAGGCGATGGGCGAGCAGCTCGACCTGATCAAGGAAGCGACCGCCGGTCGCCGTGACGCCGAGATCAAGCTGGCCAACACCGTGGCGGGCGTCAACAACTACTACAAGAACTACCAGGGCCAGATGGCCAGCTACGCGGGCAGCGACATCCTCGCGCGCAAGCAGGCGGCCTTCGACGAGATGAAGGCCTGGGTGAACGCCGACGCCAAGCGCCGCGATGCCTACGGCGCGTCGCTGGTCGAGGTGGAACGCCTGATCGCCGAGCGCCAGGGCATCGTGCGCCGCGAGTTCCTGCTGAGCTACGCGACGCCCGCGCTGGTCAAGAGCGCGAGCGACCTGTATGAGCAGGCGCTGCAGCGCAAGAAGCCGGATGCGGAGCGCAAGGCCGGGTACCAGGACCGCGACCAGCTGCGCCGCAAGCAGGCCGTGGAGACGCTGGACCGCCGCTTCGACGAGGTGACCGAGAAGAAGGTGGTCAGCCACTTCCTGACGCAATACCTGGCCCTGCCGGCCGATCAGCTGAACGCCGCATTCCTGGACGCGCTGGGCGTGCGCGCGGGCATGGACGCCGCGGCCGTGACGGCGCGCGTGGATGCGCTGTACGCGGGTACGAAGCTGACCGACAGGGCCGAGCGCGCCGCCTGGCTGTCGCGCGACGCCGCCGCCTTCGAAGGCAGCACGGACACGCTGGTCAAGGCCGCCGTGGCGCTGCACGCCGACGAGGAAGCGCGCGAGACCCGCGACAAGGAACTGGCCGGCAAGACGCAGGCGGCCTATGCCGCGACGATGCAGGCCGAGATCGACTTCAAGGCCAGCCGCGGGCAGCCGGTCTACCCGGACGCGAACAGCACGCTGCGCGTGGCCTTCGGTCAGGTGAAGGGCCGCACGCCGGGCGTGGACGGCACGACCTGGACCGCGTTCACGACGCTGCGCGGCATCGTGGCCAAGCACACTGGCACGGGCGAGTTCGACGCGCCCGCCGAGCAGCTCGCGGCGATCAAGGCGCGGCAGTTCGACAAGTACGGCGTGAAGGCGCTGGACTCGGTGCCGGTGAACTTCCTCGCGACGCTGGACACGACCGGCGGCAACTCCGGCTCGCCGGTGCTGAACGGCAAGGGCGAACTCGTCGGCCTGCTGTTCGACGGCACGCTGGACGCGGTGATCTCCGACTGGGACTTCAACGATGCCATGAACCGCAGCATCTGCCTGGATGCGCGCTACATGCTGTGGCAGATGAAAGTCGTCGACAAGGCGGACCGCCTGCTGAAGGAAATGAACGCGCTGTGATGGCGCGGTCTTCCCGCTGAGCGGTCCTCGCGATCGCTCCAGTCGACGCCCCGCCTTGCGCGGGGCGTTTCGCTTTCGGGTCTCGCTGCCTGCATCGACCCTCACCCCAGCCTCTCTCCCGCAGTGTGGGAGAGGGGCTAGAGGGGGGCGGTCGTCGGGAAGGATTACTGCGGGAAGGTGCCCGGCAGCAGGATGTCGCGGCCGACGCCGCGCAGCTCGCGGTGGCCGCAGAAGGCCATGGTCAGGTCGAGTTCACGGTGGATGATCTCCAGCGCCCGGGTCACGCCGGGGCCGCCCATCGCGCCCAGACCGTACAGGAACGCGCGACCGATGTAGGTGCCTCGCGCGCCCAGGGCCCAGGCCTTGAGGACGTCCTGACCCGAGCGGATCCCGCCGTCCAGATGCACCTCGATGCGGTCGCCGACGGCCTCGACGATGCGCGGCAGCGCGCGGATGCTCGACTCGGCGCCGTCGAGCTGGCGTCCGCCGTGGTTGCTGACGATCAGCGCGTCGGCGCCGGTGGCGGCAGCCAGCTTCGCGTCCTCCTCGTCGATGATGCCCTTGATGATCAGCTTGCCGCCCCAGCGCTCGCGGATCCACTGCACGTCGTTCCAGCTCAGCTGCGGGTCGAACTGCTTGGCGGTCCATTCGGACAGCGAGCTCATGTCGCCGACGCCTTTCACGTGGCCGACGATGTTCCCGAAGTGCCGTCGCGGCGTGCCGAGCATGCCCAGGCACCAGCGCGGTTTCGTCGCCATGTTGATCAGGTTGGGCAGCGTCAGCTTGGGCGGCGCGGACAGTCCGTTCTTCAGGTCCTTGTGCCGCTGCCCGAGGATCTGCAGGTCCAGCGTCAGCACCAGCGCCTCGCACTTCGCGGCCTTGGCGCGGTCGATCAGGCTGTGGATGAAGCCCTTGTCCTTCATCACGTAGAGCTGGAACCAGAAGGGCGCGGTGGTGTGCGCGGCGATGTCCTCGATCGAGCAGATGCTCATCGTGGACAGCGTGAAGGGCACGCCGAAGGCCTCGGCCGCCTGGGCGCCGAGGATCTCGCCGTCGGCGTGCTGCATGCCGGTCATGCCGGTCGGCGCGATCGCCACGGGCATCGCGACCGGGCGGCCGATCATCGTGGTCGCGGTGCTGCGGCCGTCCATGTTCACGGCGACGCGCTGGCGCAGCTTGATGGCCTGGAAGTCCGATTCGTTGGCGCGGTAGGTGCTCTCGGTCCAGGACCCGGAGTCCGCGTAGTCGTAGAACATCCGCGGGACGCGGCGCTGCGCGAGCACGCGCAGGTCTTCGATGCAGGTGATGACGCTCATGCGCCGGATGCTAGGCGAGCCGCGCCGACCGTGGCCGGAAAGTTTCGCGGGCCGGGCCGGAGGATCCTTCCTGCGGCGTCCGGGAGTTCCCGGAGTTGCTGCGGCCTCAGTCGCTCAGTGGCTCAGTGGCTCAGTGGCTCAGCGTCTGGCAATGCCGGACGAGCCAACGCGCGAAAGCACGGGCGGCGTCGCCGTCGGCGCGCCGCACCAGGCCGTAGGGCATCGCTGCCGGCACCGTGAGGTCGAAGAGGCGCTTGAGCGCGCCGCCGCGCAGGTAGGTGGCGGCCAGGCTGGGCCGACCGAGCACGATGCCCTGGCCGCAGGCGGCGGCCTCGAGCGTCAGGCCCAGGTCGACGAACCGCGTGCCTTGCGCGGGTTCTGGCCAGTCGAGGCCGGCGGCGCGCAGCCACGGCTGCCAGGGTTGCAGCGGCGTGCGCAACAGCGGCGCGGAAGCGAGGTCCGTCGGCGCTTCGATGGCCGGCAATCGCGCGAGCAGCGACGGCGCGGCCATCGGCGTGACGACGTCGTCGAGCAGGACCTCGCCGCCCGCCGGGATGGTGCCGGCGAAGATCTCGACGTCCGCCGGCGGCGCGGGCTGATCCAGGTAGGGCGTCGACAGCAGCAGTTCGAGCTCGACGTCCGGATGCGCTGCTTCGAAGTCGGGCAGGGCGGGCACCAGCACCTGGCGCGCGAATGTCGGCGGGCTGGTGATGCTGAGCCGGACGATGCGCTGCTGCTCGCGCCGGTGCAGCGGCACGGCGGCCAGCAGCGACAGCGCGGTCTGGACCTGCGCGAGGTATTCCTTGCCGGCGGCGGTGAGGCGCAGCGGCTGACGCGTCAGCAGCGGCTGGCCGAGCCGTTCTTCCAGGGTCGCGATGCGCTTGCCGACGGCGCTTGCGCTGACGTGGAGCACCTCGGCGGCGCGTTCCAGGCTGCCGAGCCGCGCCGCGGCCTCGAAGGCGAGCAAGCCGTCGATCGACGGCAGGCGCAAGGTGTCGGCGATGGGATCGCCGGGGGCGTGGCGCGAGGAGTCGCTCATGGGCGCGACTGTAGCGTCCAGCACGCCGCCTTCCCTCAGGCCGGCAGGGCGGCTGACTGGCGAGCGCACGAGGTGTCGCAGAGCGCGGCTACAGTGGCGCGATGTCCGAAGTTCCCGAGAGAGGTCTGACCACCGCTGCCGAAGAGGCTGCAGCGGACGACGCGACGGTACGCGTGCTGGAGCGGGCGTCCCTGTGGCGCCGTCTGCCGTGGATGGTCGGCGGCGCGCTGAGTCTGGTGCTGGGCGTGATCGGGATCTTCCTGCCGCTGCTGCCGACGACCCCGTTCGTCCTGCTGGCCGCGTTCTGCTTCGCGCGCGGGTCCGCGCGCTGCGAGGCGTGGCTGGTCGGCCACCCGCGCTTCGGGCCCATGATCGTCCAGTGGCGCGCCACGCGCGCCGTCCCCCTGCGCGCCAAGCAGGCCGCGTGGATCATGATGACCATCAGCTCGATCATCTCGGCGCTGGTGATGCCGGTGGTGCCTTGGCTGCCGGCGGTGTGCTGCCTGGCGGTGGGGCTCTGGCTGTGGAGGCTCCCCACCGCACGTTGAGGTGGCCAGCCGCGCCCTGGCGGCGCGAAAGGCGATGACCAGCGCGGAGATGCCCGCTGTGGTGACGCCGACCTTCGTGTGCGAATCGAAGCGATTTTGGTCAGACCTCTGAAGCGGTCGACAAGCGCGAATACATGTTGAAGTCGCCCGGACGCCCCCGCACCATGCGGAAGGACCGGAGCAAGCCTTCATGCTGGTAACCGGAACGCAGCAGGCGGCGATTCGATTCTCATGACGATGCCTGTTCGACGATGTCGTCGAGCGCGACATGCCCTTGGGCCGACGAGTGTAGTCAGCCGTCTCCAGCAGATGCTGCCGCTCTCCGTCAGCATTCTCCGACATCTCGCTCAACTGAACAGCTGCAGGTTCTCCGGCTTCGGCATCGCGTTCGACTTCTCGTTCGTGATGGCGGCGCTGCGGGTGCGCTTGACCGGCTCGACGTCTCCCGGCCGGCTCAGCTTCCCGACCCGCACGCCGAGCAGCCGCAGCCGCTGGGTCAGGTCCACGCGCTTGAGGCACAGCCCCGCCGCGTGCCGGATCGACGCGGCGTCTTGCACCGGCGCGTCCAGGGTCAGGTCGCGCGTCACTGTGCGGAAGCCTTCGAAACGCAGCTTGATGCCGATCGTCCGCCCCAGATAGCCCTTGCGCTGCAGGTCCGAGGCGAGCTGTTCGCACAGCGCGGTGAAGATCCGCGACAGCTCCGGCCGGTCCCGCTTGGCATGCAGGTCGCGCTCGAAGGTCGTCTCGCGGCTGATGGACACCGGCTCGCTGTACGTCACCACCGGCCGCTCGTCGAGCCCCCACGCCGCCTGGTGCAGCCAGGCGCTGTAGCCCGCGCCGAAATGCTGGAGCAGCAGCTCCGGCGTCGCCGCGGCGAGCTCACCGATCGTGTGGATTTCCAGGCCTTCGAGCTTGGCCCCGGCCTTCGGTCCGATGCCGTTGATGCGTCGCACCGGCAGCGGCCAGATCTTCGTCGGCAGGTCTTCCATCATGATCAGCGTCAGGCCGTCGGGCTTGTCCAGCTCCGACGCGATCTTGGACAGCAGCTTGTTCGGCGTCACCCCGATCGAGCAGGTCAGCCCCGTCGCGCGCTGCACCGAATTCTTGATCTCCCGCGCGATCGCCCGCACGCCGCCGAGCGGGTCGTGACCGACCGCCTCGCGCGCGCCGGGCACGTCGGTCAGGTCGATGTAGATCTCGTCGATGCCGCGGTCCTCGACCACCGGCGCGATCTCGCGCACCGCGGCCTTGAACAGCCGCGAGAAGTGCCGGTACGAGTCGAAGTCCGCCGGCAGCAGGATCGCCTGCGGCGCGCGCAATGCCGCCTTCATCAGCCCCATCGCGGAGAACACGCCCAGATCGCGCGCCGCGTAGGTCGACGTCGTCACGACGCCGCGCCCGGTGTAGTCGGCCAGCTTGAAGAATTCGCGCGTGCCGTCGGGCCGCTCCTGCGGCGTGTGGGCGCGCCGGCCGCCGACCACCACCGGCAGCCCCTTGAGCTCCGGATAACGCAGCAGCTCCACGGACGCGTAGAACGCGTCCATGTCCAGATGGGCGATCAGGCGATCGGGCAACGCTGGCGTCGGCTCGGCCATGCGAAGGATTGTGAGCGCCGGCGCTGACAGTCGCTGTCAGCAGGGCCGGCGGCGGTCAGTGTCCGCAGCTCGTCGACCCGCAGGCCGAGACGGTCGACGCGGTGTCTGCGGCCTGGGCCTCGGCACTTCCCGCGGCCCGGATCGGATCGCGGCATTCGCCGGTCTTCGGATCGAAGCCGCGCTGTTCCATCGTGTAGACCAGCGCCGCGTCCATCATCTCGGCGTGACCGGGGAACCACTGCGACAGCTCGGTGCGCACGATCGCCAGCGGCTCGCGGTCGCCCAGGTCCTCGGCGTAGCGCACCACCTCGCGCATCACGTTCAGCACCATCGCGTGCTGGCTGCTGTGGCAGTTCTCCGGCTCGAAGCCGGTCGCCGCCATCCAGCGCTCCTCCATCGCGAAATGCTCTTCCGTGTGGGCGAGCAGTTCCTTGAACGCCGGCAGCGCGTCCTCGCCACGATCGAGCATGTCCGCGTAACGGTTCAGCAGTTCGACGAATTCCTCGTGCGTGTGGTCGAGCTCCGGCTGATTCAGTACGAGCTCGTCGGTCCAGGCCAGCGCGCTCATGCTCAGGCCTTCGCGGCGGGGGCCGTGGCACCGTCGGCGCCGCTCGCACCCAGACGGGCGCGATGACGCGCCACCTGCGCGCGGACCTGCGCCGGCGCCGTGCCGCCCAGGATGTTGCGCGCGTTCAGCGAGCCCGTCAGCGACAGCACCTCGTAGACGTCCTCGCCGATGCGCGGGTCGAATTGCCGCAGCGCCTCCAGCGGCAGCGCCGAGAGATCGATGCCCTGCGCCTGCGCCGTCTTCACCGCGTGCGCGACGATCTCGTGCGCGTCGCGGAAGGCCAGGCCCTGCTTGACCAGGTAGTCCGCCAGGTCGGTCGCCGTCGCGTAGCCCTTGAGCGCCGCCCGTTCCATCGCGTCGGCCTTGACCGTCAGGCCGGCCATCATCTCCGCGAAGATCCGCAGCGTGTCGCTCAGCGTGTCGACGGTGTCGAACAGCGGCTCCTTGTCTTCCTGGTTGTCCTTGTTGTAGGCCAGCGGCTGGCCTTTCATCAGCGTGATCAGCCCCATCAGGTGGCCCACCACGCGGCCGCTCTTGCCGCGCGCCAGCTCGGGCACGTCCGGGTTCTTCTTCTGCGGCATGATGCTGGAGCCGGTGCAGAACCGGTCCGGCAGCGCGATGAAACCGAAGGCCTGACTCATCCAGAGGATCAGCTCCTCCGACAGGCGCGAGATGTGGACCATGACCAGCGTCGCCGCGGCGCTGAACTCGATCGCGAAGTCGCGGTCGCTGACGGCGTCCAGGCTGTTCTGCGCGACGCCTTCCATGTCCAGCGTGCGCGCGACGCGCTCGCGGTCCAGCGGGTAGCTCGTGCCGGCCAGGGCGGCGGCGCCCAGCGGCAGGCGGTTCACGCGCCTGCGGGCGTCGACCAGGCGCTCGACGTCGCGGGCGAACATCTCGACGTAGGCCAGCATGTGGTGCCCGAAGGCCACCGGCTGCGCGACCTGCAGATGGGTGAAGCCCGGCAGGATGACGTCGGCGTGGCGTTCGGCCTGGTCGACCAGCACGCGCTGCAGCTCGGTCAGCAGGCCGATCAGCGTGTCGATCTCGCCGCGCAGCCACAGTCGCACGTCGGTGGCGACCTGGTCGTTGCGGCTGCGGCCGGTGTGCAGCCGCTTGCCGGCCAGGCCGACCAGCTCGGTCAGCCGGGCCTCGATGTTGAGGTGCACGTCCTCCAGGTCCAGCTTCCACTCGAAGCGGCCGGAGGCGATCTCCTCGCGGATCTGCGCCATGCCCTGCTGGATGGCGGCCAGGTCCTCGGCGCCGATGATCCCCTGCGCGGCCAGCATGTCCGCGTGCGCCAGCGAGCCCTGGATGTCGGCGGCCCACAGGCGCTTGTCGAAGTCGACGCTGGCGGTGTAGCGCTTGACCAGCTCGCTCACCGGCTCGGAGAACAGGGCGGACCAGGCCTGCGTCTTGTTGGCGAGCTGGTTGTCGGCGACCTGGGGGATGGACGAGGAGTCAATGGGGGAGGAGGACATCGGCTTGCAAGGCGTTACGACTTCGCGGCGCCCCGGGCGTGCCCGCATAGGAAGCGGACGGACGCCTGGGTGAGAATGAGCCGCCGATTCTAAAGGGGCGCCGCCGTGGCGCCCGAAGGGGCGCTCCAGAGGCGGGACAGTGCGGGGACGGGACGATCCGAAGGCCACGAAGGCCGCGAAGGCGACGAATGGGCAGGCGACGGGGAACGCCCCGCGGCGCCCGGCGGAGCCGTCGACGCCACCCATGCGCACGCAGGCCATGAGCACGCTGCCCTCGGACAGCCGCCCGGTGCCGCTGCAGCCTGCCTGGGAGGAAACCCGCCTGGATGCGCGACCGGCCGAACCGCCGCGGCTGATCGACGCGCAGCGGCGTTTCGACGTCTGTCACGTGGGCCTCGTGCTGCGCGCCGTGCTGAGCATGCAGCTGGTGCTGTCGCTGGGCCTGGCGATGACCTCCGAGACGGCGACCCAGTGGGTCTGGGCGATGGGCGGCGCCTCGGTCGCGACGCTGAGCGGCGTGCTGGCCTGGCTGCTGATCGTGTGCGCCTCCAAGCGGATGCTGGCGCGCCTGCCCGAATGGGCGCAATGGACGTTGCCCATCGGACTCGGGGCGCTCTGCGCGCATGGCGGCGCGCAGCTGCTGACGGCGGTGGAGTTCGGCCGCCTCGGAACCTTGCAGCATGCCGCCGCCGTGATGACGGGCGGGCTGGCCGCGGCCGTGCTGCTCGGCTGGCTGAAGCTGCGCGAACGGGCGCAGGCGCCCGCCGACGCGCTGGCGCGGCTGGTGGAACTGCAGTCGAGGATCCGGCCGCACTTCCTGTTCAACACGCTGAACACGGCGATCGCGCTGGTGCGGGTCGATCCGAACCGGGCCGAAGAGGTGCTGGAAGACCTGGCCGAGCTGTTCCGTGTCGCGCTGGCCGACACGGGACCGACGGCGGAGGGCGTGCGGCTCGACCAGGAGGTCGAACTGGCGCGGCGTTATCTGGCCATCGAGCAGTTGCGCTTCGGCGACCGGCTGCGGGTGCGTTGGCAGCTCGATCCGCACGCGGCGGAAGCGCGCGTGCCGCCGCTGCTGCTGCAGCCGCTGGTGGAGAACGCCGTGCGCCACGGCGTCGAGCCCAACGACGGCGGCGGCGACGTCGACATCGTCACGCGGGCGCGCGGCAGCGAGATCGAGATCCGCGTCTCCAACACGGTCGGCCTGCCGTCGCGCGGCGGCGGTCACGGACTGGCGCTGCGCAACGTGCGGCAACGGCTGCGGCTGATGCACGACGTCGCGGCGCGGCTGGAGGCCGGGCCGGGCGAAGGGCGTTTCGTGGTGCGCATCGTGATGCCGCGATGACAACAACAGATCGGGAGGGAAGGACATGCTGACGCATCCGCCGCTGAGAGTCTTGATCGTCGACGACGAGCCGCTGGCGCGGCTGCGTTTGCGCGGTCTGGTCGAGGCCAACGAGGAGCCGCGCGCCGAGGTCGTGGCCGAGGCCGGCAGCGGCGACCAGGCGCTGGCGTGGCTCAAGGACCATGCCTGCGACCTGATCCTGCTGGACGTGCAGATGCCGGGCCTGGACGGGCTGGGGCTGGCGCAGGCGCTGCACGGCCGGCCCTTCGCGCCGGCCATCGTGTTCGTCACCGCGCATGCGCAGCACGCGCTGCTGGCCTTCGAGCTGGAAGCGCTGGACTACCTGACCAAGCCGGTGCGGCGCGAGCGCCTGCAGGCCAGCCTGGCGCGCGCGATGTCGCGCCTGGATGAGCGCGCGGCCGCCAAGGCGCGCGAGGACCGCGAGGTGAACGGCCAGGAATCGTCGCCGGGCGTCGAGGCGCCGGTCATCAACATCACGGAACGGGGACGTCTGCTGCGGGTGCCGCTGGCCGAAGTCCTCTACTTCAAGGCCGAACTCAAGTACCTCACGCTGCGCACCGCGACGCAGAGCCACGTGATGGACGGCTCGCTCAGCGACCTGGAGCAGCGCCTGGGCGAGCGCTTCCTGCGCGTGCACCGCAACGCGCTGGTGGCGCGCTCGGCCGTGCGCGAACTCGAACGCCACGTGCCGACCGACGGCCAGGCCGAGGGCGACGCGGACAACGGCGGCGAACTCGGCTGGGCGGTCCGGATCGCCCATGTCAACGAGTGGCTGGCCGTCTCTCGGCGGCAGGTGGCCGCCGTGCGCGAAGCGCTGGCCGGCCAGCGCTGAAACGGCGCTCCTCGCCGACGCGGTCGGGTGCTCGGCCGCCGAGGCCCAGCGCCTCGGCCCGTGCTTCTTTGGCCCGTACTTCCCCAGCCGCGCGGCCTCAGCCCGTATTGCGCAAGCCCGCCGCGATCCCGTTGATGGACAGGTGGATCCCGCGCTGGACGCGTTCCAGCCGCGGATCCTCCGCGCGCTTCTCCGCCGGGATCGCGCGATAGCGACGCATCAGTTCGACCTGCAGGTGGTTCAGCGGGTCGATGTAGGGGAAGCGGTGTTCGATCGACCGCGCGAGCGCCGGATTGGCCGCGAGCCGTCCGCTCTCGCCGGTGATCAGCGCGATGGCTTCCTCGGTGCGCGCGAACTCGGCCTCGATCGCGCCGAAGATCTTCTTCGCGAGGCGCTTGTCCTCGACCAGCTCCAGGTAGCGGCGCGCGATGTCGAGATCGGCCTTGGCCAGCACCATGTCCAGGTTGGACAACAGCGTCTTGAAGAAGGGCCACTGCTTGTGCATGCGCTTGAGCAGGGCCAGCTTCTCGTCCCTGCCGGCCTTGTCCTTCCCGAGGAAGTCCTGGACACCCGAGCCGAAGCCGCACCAGCCCGGCAGCGTGATGCGCGACTGTCCCCAGCTGAAGCCCCACGGGATGGCGCGCAGGTCCTCGATCGCGCGCGTCGCCTTGCGCGAGGCGGGGCGCGAGCCGATGTTGAGCTCGGCGATCTCGCGGATCGGCGTCGTGGCGAAGAAGAAATCGGCGAAGCCCGGCGTGTCGTAGACCAGCCCGCGGTAGGCCGCGAAGCTGGCATCCGACAGCGCCTGGGCCGCGGTCATGAAGGACTGCGGCGCCGTCTTGGTCGGATGCAGCAGCGTGGCCTCCAGCGTGGCGGCGACCAGGGTTTCCAGGTTGCGCCGGCCGATCTCCGGATTGGCGTACTTGGAGTTGATGACCTCGCCCTGCTCGGTCAGCCGGATCTGGCCGTTCACCGTGCCGGGAGGCTGCGCGAGGATCGCCTGGTAGCTCGGGCCGCCGCCGCGGCCCACCGTGCCGCCGCGGCCGTGGAAGAGGCGCAGCGTCAGCGGCCCCTGCTGGCGCAGCTCATCGAAGAGCTGCACCAGCGCGATCTCGGCGCGGTACAGCTCCCAGCTGCTGGTGAACACGCCGCCGTCCTTGTTGGAGTCGGAGTAGCCCAGCATGATGTCCTGCTCCCCGCCGGAGCGGCGCACCAGCGCGGCCATGCCCGGCAGCTCGTAGAAGCCGCGCATGATGGCGGGCGCGTTGCGCAGGTCGGCGATGGTCTCGAACAGCGGCACCACGATCAGGTCGCTGACCGCGTCGCCGTCGAGGGTGCCGCGCAGCAGGCCGACTTCCTTGAGCAGCAACTGCACTTCCAGCAGGTCGCTCACGTCCTCGGTGTGGGAAATGATGTAGTGGCGCAGCGCCTGGCGGCCGTAGCGCTTCAGCGATTCGCGGGCGGTCTCGAAGATCGCCAGCTCGCCCTGGGCCAGCTCGCTGTAGAGGGCGCCGGGCACCCGCAGCGGGCGGGTCTCGTTGAGCAGGTCCACCAGCAGTGCGCGACGTTCCATCTCATCGAGCGCCGAGTAATCCTCGCAGACGCGCGCCGCATTCAGCAGCTCGACGACGGTCTGCTCGTGCTGGTCGCTGCTCTGGCGCAGGTCCAGGGTGGCCAGATGGAAACCGAAGACCTGCACCGCGCGGATCAGCGGCTTGAGCCGCGGCGCGATCAGCGCGTGCGCATGGTGCTTCTCCAGCGATTCCTGGATCACGCGCAGGTCCGCCAGCAGCTCGTCGGGCGACAGGTAGGGGTCCTGCGGCGCGACCGCGTGGCGCAGCGCCTCGGTGCCGGTCAGCGATTCCAGCGTCGCGGCCAGCCGCGCGTACATGCCGGTCAGCGCGCGCCGGTAGGGCTCGTCCATCCGGTGCTCGTTCCGATCCGGGCTGCGCTCGGCCAGCGCCTGCATCGCCGGCGTGACGCCCGCCAGGCGCAGCGAGATCGACAGCTCCGCGCCCAGTTCGTGCAGCTCGGTCAGGTAGTGGCGCAGCGCCAGTTCGCTCTGGCGGCGCAGCGCGTGGCGCATCGTGTCGGCGGTGACGTTGGGATTGCCGTCGCGGTCGCCGCCGATCCACTGACCCATGCGCAGGAAGGGCGGGACGTCCTCGCCCGGCAGCGCTTCCTCCAGCTCGGTATAGAGCTTCGGGATCTCGCGCAGGAAGGTCGCGTGGTAGTAGCTCAGCGCGTTCTCGATCTCGTCCGCGACGGTGAGCTTCGAGTAGCGCAGCATCCGCGTCTGCCACAGCTGCGTGACGCGGGCGCGGATCAGGTGTTCGTTGGCGGTCAGTTCGCGCTCGGTGTGCAGGCGGTCGCGCGCGCCGACCAGTTCGGCCACGGCGCGCTCGGCGTCCAGGATGCTCTTGCGCTGCACTTCGGTCGGGTGGGCCGTCAGCACCGGCGACACGAAGCCGTGCGCCAGCGTCTTGGCCACTTCCGCTGGCCGCACGCCGGCGTCGAACAGCCGCTCCAGCGCGTAACCCAGCGAACCCGGCTGCAACGAGCCTTCGCGCTCGTGCACTTCGCGCCGGCGGACGTGGTGGCGGTCCTCGGCGATGTTGGCCAGGTGGGAGAAGTAGCTGAACGCGCGGATGACGCTCACCGTCTGCTCGCCCGACAGGCCCTTGAGCAGCTTGTCCATCTGCTTGCCGGCCTGCGCATCCCGCTTCAGGCGGAAGGCGACCGACAGCTGCCGCACGCGCTCCACCAGCTCGTAGGCCTCGCGGCCTTCCTGCTCGCGGATCACCTCGCCCAGGATGCGGCCCAGCAGGCGGATGTCGTCCATCAGCGGCTGGTTCTTGTCCTTGATCGTCTTGATCGAACGAGGTCCGGTCGCCGTCTTGGGGGCAGGTCTTGCGGCCGGCTTGGCCCGGGCCTTGGCGCGGGACGTCGAAGGGGCGACTTTGGAGGCGGCTTTGGGGGCGGCTTTGGTGCTGGCGGGCATGTCGGTGTCAGAGGTTCGTCAGGGACCAGGGGGCGGGGTGATGTAACGAAGTTACCTTCGATTGACTTTAGCAGTTTCCTCGTGCGCGTCTCGCCCGGAATCGCGCAAGCCACGCTTCGCGGCAAACGAGCTTCCCTCGACGGAGGGACTGTGTCGAACCCGGCGAAGCCGGAATACGGGGCGCCGCTCGGCTAGCATGCCGCCCCATGAACCAAGAATTCGTGATCGCCACCCGCGAGAGCCGCCTGGCCCTCTGGCAGGCGGAACATGTGCAGGCCCTGCTGCGCGCGCGCGGCCTGGCGGTGCGGCTGCTCGGGATGACCACGCGCGGCGACCAGATCCTGGACCGCACGCTGTCCAAGGTCGGCGGCAAGGGCCTGTTCGTGAAGGAGCTGGAAACGGCGCTGGAGGACGGCCGCGCACAGCTCGCGGTGCATTCGCTGAAGGATGTGCCGATGGAACTGCCGGAAGGTTTCGTGCTCGCGGCGGTGCTGCAACGCGAGGATCCGCGCGATGCGCTCGTGTCGTCGACCTACGGGAACCTCGCGGCGCTGCCGCAGGGCGCCTGCGTGGGCACGTCCAGCCTGCGTCGCGTGACCCAGCTGAAGAACCTGCGGCCGGACCTGCGCATCGAGCCGCTGCGCGGCAACCTCGACACGCGGCTGCGCAAGCTCGACGAGGGCCAGTACGACGCGATCGTGCTCGCCGCCGCGGGGCTGAAGCGACTGGACCTGGCCGGTCGCATCCGCCAGTACTTCGACGTCGACGAGATGATCCCGTGCGCGGGGCAGGGCGCGCTGGGCATCGAGATCCGTGCCGGTCAGGCGCCGTTGACCCCGCATCTGGAAGCGCTGGCCCACACCTCGACGTGGCTGGCGGTCGCGGCGGAGCGCGCGGTCTCGCGCGAACTCGGCGGCAGTTGCTCGATGCCGCTGGCCGCGCACGCGGTCTGGACGGCCGAGGGGCAACTGACGCTCTCCGTCGCCCTGGGACACCCGATCGAGCCGGAGCGGGCGCTCCTGCGGGCGGGTTCTCAGGCGACGGTGGGGGACCTGGCCGCCGCCGAAGCGCTGGGCATCGCCGCCGCCGCGGCCCTGCGCGAGCTCGGCGCCACCGAGTACCTGAAGGACGTCTGATGGCGGGCGTCGCCGCCCCGGTCCGGTTGCTGCTGACCCGGCCACAGGCCCAGGCCGACGACTGGGCCAGACGCATGGCGACCCTGGGCGTGCCGACCGTCTCGTTCCCGCTGATCGACATCGAACCAGCCGACGATCCGGCGCCCATCGCGGCGGCCTGGTCGGCTTTGCCGGACACGGACCTGGCGATGTTCGTCAGTCCCAATGCCGTCGAGCATTTCTTCGACCGCCGGCCCGACGGCGCTCCGTGGCCGGACCGGACCTGGGCGGCGACGGTCGGTCCGGGCAGTGCGCGGGCGCTGATCGAGCGCGGCGTGCCCGCGGCGCGTCTGGTGCAGCCGCCGGCGGGGTCGGACAGCCTCGACTCGGAACATCTGTGGCCAGAGCTGGTCCGCGTCGCCGGCGCGGACTGGTCCGGCCGTCGCGCGCTGCTGGTGCGCGGGGACGGCGGTCGCGAATGGCTGGGCGACCGGCTGCGCGACGCCGGCGCCGAGGTGGGCGCGGTCGGCGTCTATCGTCGCGCCTGTCCGCAGCTGTCGACGGAGACCGGTGCGCTGCTGCGCGCGGCCCTGGAGGCGCCGGAGCGGCACATCTGGCTGTTCAGCAGTTCGGAGGCGATCGGCCACCTGGAGGCCCTCGAAAAGGGGACGCGGGAGCCCGGTTCCTTCGGGGACCCGGCCCCCCTGGCACCCCCTGCCTGGGGACGCGTGCGGGCGCTGGCGACGCACGAACGCATCGCGGTTCGCGCACAAACCCTCGGGGTGGGGCATGTGGTTTTGGTGCGACCCGAGGCGGAAGCCGTCGCGGCCGGGTTCCGGATGCTGTCAGGGTCCACCCTAGAATCGTCGACGTGAGCGAGACCACCACCCCAGCGGCCGACGTTCCGTCGCCCCACAAGCCCGCCCGGCAATCCGGCGCCACCTTGACCCAGGCCGTCGTGGCCTGCGTCGGTCTGGTGGCCCTGCTGGCCCTCGGTCTGGCCTGGCAGAGCCAGCAGCGGCTCAAGCAGGTCGAGCAGGAACTCGTCCGGCGCCAGGACAGCAGCCAGAGCGAGGCCAACATCGCCCGCGACCAGGCGCGCCAGGCACAGGACCTCAGCCGCGACACCGCGGCCAAGGTCGCCCTGCTGGACGCCCGGCTGGGCGAGGTCGCGGTGCAGCGCGAGCAGCTCGAAGGACTGATGCAGTCGATGAACCGCTCGCGCGACGAGAACGTCGTGGGCGACATCGAGGCCTCGCTGCGCGTGGCCATGCAGCAGAGCACGATCACCGGCAGCGCCGAGCCGCTGGTGGCCGCGCTGCGCCAGGCCGACGAGCGGCTGGGTCGCTACAAGCAGCCGCGCCTGGAAGGCGTTCGCCGCGCCGTGACGCGGGACCTGGAACGCATCAAGGCGGTCAGCGTCGTCGACGTGTCGACGCTGACGATCAAGCTGGACGAGGTCGTGCGCCAGGTGGACGACCTGCCGCTGCTGGCGGTGGCCCAGCCGGGTCAGGACCCGGCCGACGCGTCCCGGGCCGCTGGCGCCGCCGCGCAACACCCGACCCCGTCGACCACCGCATCGACCACCCCGTCCACCGCCACCAAGGCCGCCGCGCCGCGCAAGGCCGCCTCGGGCGGCGCCGGGGCCTCGGGCCTCCCCGCAGGCGCAGCGCACGCTGGCGCCGACGGCGAGCCCGGCTGGTGGAGCCGGCTCTGGGACCAGGCCGGTGACCGGTGGACGACCCTGTCCGGCGACGTCTGGCGCGAAGCCCGCGGCCTGCTGCGCGTGACGCGCATCGACCATCCCGAAGCCGCGCTGATCGCGCCGGAGCAGTCCTTCTTCCTGCGCGAGAACCTGAAGCTGAGGCTGCTCAATGCCCGGCTCGCGCTGCTGAGCCGGCAGTTCGACACCGCGCAGGTCGATCTGCGCGAGGCGCAGGCGATGCTGGACCGCTACTTCGACGGGCGTTCGCGCAAGCTGACCCAGACGACGGAACTGCTGCGCCAGGTGCAGGGCCAGTCCCGGCAGGTGAGCGTGCCGCGCCCCGACGACACGCTGGCCGCGCTCAGCGCGGTCGCGCGTTGAGGAGATCGCCATGCGGATGGTGATCTGGCTGGTGCTGCTGTTCGTCGCGGCCGTGGTCGCGGCGCTGACGCTGGGCAACAACGACGGTCTCGCCAGCTTCTACTGGCGCGGCTGGCGGATGGACCTGTCGCTCAACCTCTTCCTGCTCCTGCTGGTGGCGGGTTGCTTCGCGCTGATGACGCTGATGCAGACGCTGGACGCGCTGCTGACGCTGCCCAAGCGCGCGCGCCTGTGGCGCATGTCCCAGCGCGAGCGCAGCGCCCAGGTCGCCTTGCGCGAAGCGTGGGCGGAGTACTTCGGCGCCCGTTACAGCCGCGCGCAGAAGGCGGCGCAGCGCGCGCTCGTCATCCAGGCTCAGACGCCCGATCTGGCGCAGGACGGCGCCTTCATGGCGCTGGCGCATCTGGTGGCCGCGCAGAGCGCCCACAAGCTGCAGGACCGCCGCAATCGCGACGAGCACCTGCGTCAGGCGCTCCAGGTGGCGGCGACCTCGGCGGGCGCCCGCGTGCAGGAAGAGGGGGCCCGGCTGCTGGCCGCGGAATGGGCGCTCGACGACCGCGATGCGCCGCGCGCGCTCGGCCTGCTGCGTGAACTGACCCCGGGCGTCGCGCGCCGCACGCAGGCGCTGAGACTGAAGCTGCAGGGCAGTCGCCTCGCGCATGAGCCGCTGGAGGCGCTGCGCACCGCCCGCCTGCTGGCCAAGCACCAGGGATTCTCGAAGTCGGCGGCACAGGGCCTGCTGCGGTCGCTCGCCTGCGAAGCACTCGACACCGCGCGCGACATCGACCAGCTGCGTGGCATCTGGCAGCAGCTGGACACCTCGGACCGGCGGGATGTCTTCGTCGCCTCTCGGGCCGCGAACTGCGCGGCCGGGCTGGGCGCGCCGGAAGATGGTCGCGGCTGGCTGCGCCCGTTCTGGGAATCGATCGCCGAGCAGGGCGCCGACGAGCGCCGGGCCCTGGCCGAGGCGCTGGTGCAGTGCATGCCTGGCCTGGGGCCGGAATGGCTGCAGCGGCTGGAGGGCGCGGTGCAGCGATTCCCGCGTGACGGCACGATGGCCCTCGCGCTCGGACATGCCCTGGCGGAACGCCAGCTGTGGGGCAAGGCGCGCCTGATGCTCGAACAGGCGGCCGAGGATCGCGAGCTGACCTTCAATGCCCGCCGTCGCAGCTGGCTGCGCTTGGCCGAGATGGCCGATCAGGACGAAGACGCGGAACGCCGCGCCCGTTGCTACGAGGCTGCCGCGCGCCTGGGTTGAGTTCCGGGAAGAATGATTTTTGTCGAGATACTTGCAGAACCTCAAAAACGCATGCTATAGTCGCAGTCTTTCAGCGGCTGTAGCTCAGTTGGATAGAGTACTTGGCTACGAACCAAGGGGTCGTGGGTTCGAATCCTGCCAGCCGCACCAGAAAAACTGTTGAATGTCCGGGTCACCGGAGATTCGGCAAGCAAAAGAAGAAGTAACAACAAAAACCTGGGATCGCTTCCACGACGGCGGTTCCTGATCAGTAAAAGTCGAGCGGCTGTAGCTCAGTTGGATAGAGTACTTGGCTACGAACCAAGGGGTCGTGGGTTCGAATCCTGCCAGCCGCACCAAATAGAAAGCCAGCGTTGAAAGACGCTGGCTTTTTTCTTTGTCCGAAGGGAATCCCTGGTGATTCCGGATATTCATTCCAAACGGGACTTGGGGGTCCGCTTCAGGCGCCTCGGGTGACGTCCGGGCGAATATCGTCCGAACCGGATTACTCCTCGCGGATATCGTTGGAGCGAGCGGAATCGCCCGGCCTCGCTGGCGTGCGCGAGAGTTTCGGCGCCGGCATCGGCCAAGCCGCGCCGTCCTGCATGAAGAAGTTGCGCCGGGCCTGCTGGTGCGGGTGCAAGGGCGCTTCGGCGGCGGTCAACACGGGCGCGACGCAGGCATCGCTGCCTTCGAACATGGCGACCCAATGCGCGAGCGGCTCCTGTCGGATCCGCGCGGCCACCGCATCGCGCAGGATCGGCCATTGCGCGGAATCGTCCTCCGACCTTGCCGCCGCCGACGCGCCTTGCGCCAGGTCGAGTCGTTCCATGAGGGCCTGCTGGAAGGAGGCCTCGATCGCGCCCAGCGACAGCCAGCGCCCGTCCGCGCACTCGAAGCAGTCGTAGAAGTGGGAACGATGCAGGAAGAGGTTGTGCGACGGATCGTCGTCCCAGCGACCGCCCGCCCGCAGCGCCTGGATGAGTGTGCCCATGTAGCCGACGCCGTCGACGATCGCCGCGTCCACGACCTGACCGCGCCCGGAGCGGCGTGACTCCCACAATGCGCACATCAGCCCGAAGAGCATCGTCAAGGCGCCGCCGCCGATGTCACCGAGCAAGGTGGCCGGCAGCGCTGGCGGCTGCCCTGGGCGGGCCGCAAACGGCATCAGGCCGCTCAACGCGACGTAGTTGATGTCGTGACCTGCGCGCTGCGCCAGCGGGCCGTCCTGGCCCCATCCCGTGAGCCGGGCGTAGACCAGCGTCGGATGCGCCGCGAGCAGCGTGTCCGGACCGAGCCCGAGCCGCTCCATCACCCCGGGCCGGAAGCCTTCGATCAACGCATCGGCGCCAGCGACGAGCTCGCGGACGCGGGCCAGTCCGGCAGGCGATTTCAGGTCCGCCTGCACGACGGTCTTGCCGCGGTTCAGCGCCGCGCCGCCGCCGAGCCGCGTTTCTCCGCCGAGTCGCTCGACGACGGTCACCTCGGCACCGAAGTCGGCCAACGCGAGTCCTGCGAACGGTGCGGGGCCGATGCCGGCGAACTCCACGATCTTCAATCCTGCCAGCGGTCCGGCGGGGTCTTGCGGAGTTCCCTTGTTCATGCGATCGCCCCCTCAAATGCTGCATTCGACGCAGACACCATACCGCGCTTGAACAACGCCATGCGGACTGAGTCGCCCATTCCTCGAACCGAGGCGTGGCGCCGTCTCACTTTCACTGTCGCGCGACAACCGCGCCAGAACATTCCTCAATTTCAAAGGACAAGGTATGACCCTTTCTTCCTGGCATGACCACAATCCCTGGACTCATGGCGGCATCCACGCCCACGCGGCGGGGGGCGGCGGATTCGGTTACTCGCATGGCGGCGGCTTCGGCTACTCGCAGGGTTTCGGCGGGTGGATGTCGCATTCGATGATGGGCCGCTCCGTGGGCGGCTCGCGAGGCATGTGGGGAGGTGAGCGTGGGCTGGATTACTCCCGCGGTCACCCTCATTGGCAGTCCTACGGGCACTCCTACGGACGACAGTCCGGCCCCGACGGCAACCACTACTTCCATGCGCCGGCCCAGGGCGGTTGGAACACCGACAAGGGCGGCTTCGTGGTCGGGCGCGACGGCAAGCTCGATGTGGACTTCAAGGGGGGCTCGGCCGGCTTCAACAACAACGTCCAGTACCGCATCGGGGAGGGCGATTGGCAGACACTGGCCCGCTCCAAGGACGCGGCCGGCACGACGGCCACGATCAACGCCACGCCCGGTGCCAACGTTCAGTTCCGTATTCAGACGCCCGAAGGCAACAACTTCCAGGCGGGCACGACACGCAACAGTGACGGCCTGGACCACGCCCGGATCGGCTCGACCGGGAACGGAGTGGAGATCGGTTTCGAGGACCTGAAGGGCGGCGGCGACAAGGATTTCAATGACGTGCTGATTGACGTCTACGATCCGCGGCGACGCCAGGCTGCCTGACGCTGACCGACGCCAAGGCCTCTTCGAGGCGGCGGCACCGGTGGATGTCGAAGAGCCAGTGTTTCTCCACACTGGCTCTTCCTGTTTCCGCGCTCTTGCCACAATAGGCGCATGAGCAAGGCATTCACGAAGGAATCCGACAGCGACGACGATGACGACGGCCCGTCGCTGCCCGCGTTGCCGCAGGGCTCGCGCAACTACATGACGCCGGCCGGCTACGCGCGGCTGCGCGCGGAGTTCATGCAGCTGCTGGACGTCGAGCGTCCCAAGATCGTCGAGATCGTGTCCTGGGCCGCCAAGAACGGCGACCGCTCGGAGAACGGCGACTACCTCTACGGCAAGAAGCGCCTGCGCGAGATCGACCGCCGCCTGCGCTTCCTGACGAAGCGGTTGGACATCGCCGAGGTTGTCGACCCCAGCGCCCATCACGGCAGCGACCAGGTGTTCTTCGGCGCGACGGTGACCTACGCCAACGCGAAAGGGGAGGAACGCACCATCACCATCAAGGGCATCGACGAGTCGGACAGTCTGGCGGGCGAGGTGAGCTGGGTGTCGCCGATCGCGCGCACGTTGATCAAGGCGCGCGAAGGCGACGAGCTCCAGCTGGTCACGCCGGTCGGCGTGGAGACGATCGAGATCGTCGAGGTCCGATACCCCGACCCGCCGACGCCGGACACCTGATCAGGGTTTCACGCGCCAGGCGCGCATCACCGCGCTGGAGCGCTTGAGCGTGCGCAGCGCATCGGCCAGATGCAGGCGGTCGCGCACCGCCAGCAACAGCGTCATCTCCGCCGTCTCGCGCTGCTGCGAGTCGTCGCTCATGGCGATGTGGGTGATGTCGGCTTCCGCGCTGCTGACCGCGGTGGCGATCTGCGCCAGCACGCCCTTGCCGTTGCGCATCAGCACGCCGACTTCCGCCTCGAAGCTGCGGCTCAGTTCCTCGCCCCAGCCCACGGCGATCCAGTGCTCGCTGTCGCGCTGGAACAGGCGACGTCCCACCGAGCATTCGGCCGTGTGCACCACCAGGCCCTCGCCGCGGCCGAGGTAGCCCTTGATGTCGTCGCCCGGGATCGGTCGGCAGCAGGTGGCCAGCCGGACGGAGGCGCCTTCGCTGCCGTCGATCAGCACCTGGCCCTGCGCCGGCGCGTCGTCGGTGGCGAAACGGCCCATCGTCAGCAGCACGGCGTCGGGTCGCTGGCCCTGGTCGGAGAGCGTGCGCGCCAGCTTCTTCGCGACGATGGTCGCGATCTTGCGTCCGAGCCCGATTTCGACGAGCAGTTCGTCCACATGGCGGTTGCCCGCCCAGCGCGCCAGGTCCTGCCACAACGCGGCGGCGGTCTCGTCCTCGGGCTGGAGGCTGGGCAGCGCCAGGCCTTCCGCGCGCAGCGCCTGCGCCAGCATCTTGTGGCCGAGTTCGCGCGATTCCTCCTGCTCCAGGTTCTTCAGGAAGTGCCGGATCTTGGAGCGCGCCCGCCCGGTGCGCACGAAGCTCAACCAGGCCGGATTCGGTCGCGCGCCGGCAGCGGTGACGACCTCGATCACGTCCCCGCTGCGCAGTTCGGTGCGCAGCGGCACGGGCTCGCCGTTGACCTTCGCGGCGACGCAATGGTCGCCCACGTCCGAGTGGATCGCGTAGGCGAAGTCCACCGGCGTCGCGCCCTTGGGCAGCGCCATGATCTTGGACTTGGGCGTGAACACGTAGACCGCATCGGGGAACAGGTCGATCTTGACGTGCTCCAGGAACTCGGTCGCGTCGCGGGTCTCGTCCTGGATGTCCAGCAGCGACTGCAGCCAGCGCGATCCCAGCTGCTGCGCACCCTTGGCGTCGCCCTTGCTCTTGTACAGCCAGTGGGCCGCCACGCCTTTCTCGGCGACCATGTGCATGGCCTCGGTGCGCATCTGGAATTCCACCGGCGTGCCCAGCGGGCTCACCAGTGTCGTGTGCAGCGACTGGTAGCCGTTGGGCTTGGGAATCGCGACGTAGTCCTTGAAGCGGCCCGGCTGCGGCTTGTAGAGCTGGTGCAGCACGCCCAGCGACCAGTAGCACTGCGGCAGGTCCTGCACGATGACGCGGAAGCCGAAGATGTCGCTCACCTGCGCGAAGCTCAGGTGCTTCTCTCTCATCTTCTTGTAGATGCTGAACAGCGTCTTCTCGCGGCCCTGGATCTCGACGCGCAGGTTGGCCTCGGAGAAGGCCTTCTGCACGTCGCGCTCGATGCGCGACACCAGGTCGCGCCGGTGGCCGCGGGCCTTGGTCACCGCCTTGGCCAGCGCCCCGTGGCGCCAGGGATGGATGTACTGGAACGACAGTTCCTGCAGCTCGCGGTAGATCTCGTTGAGACCGAGCCGGTGAGCGATCGGAGCGTAGATGTCCAGCGTCTCGCGGGCGATGCGCCGACGCTTGTCGAACGCCATGTGCTGCATCGTGCGCATGTTGTGCAGGCGGTCGGCCAGCTTGATCAGGATCACGCGGACGTCCCGCGCCATCGCCAGCAGCATCTTGCGGAAGCTCTCCGCCTGGGATTCCTCGCGGGTCGAGAACTGCAGCTTGTCCAGCTTGGTCAGGCCGTCGACCAGTTCGGCGGTCGGCGCCTCGAAGCGCTCGATCAGCTCGGTCTTGGTGACGCCGCAGTCCTCCATGGCGTCGTGCATCAGCGCGGCCATGATGGCCTGCGCGTCCAGCCGCCAGTCGGCGCACAGGCCGGCGACGGCGATCGGGTGGGTGATGTAAGGTTCCCCGCTGGCCCGGAACTGGCCCAGGTGAGCTTCGTCCGCGAACTTGTACGCCTCGCGGATGCGCTTGACGTCGGCCTTGGGCAGGTAATGCAGGCGGTCCACGAGGGCGTCGAACGAGGACGCCTCGGTGGCCGTGTCCGGCGCGGCCTTGGGGCCGGCCAGGCCGGTCAGGCCAGGAATGTGAGCGGTTGCGAAGGAGCGGAGACCCATCGGTGCAATTTAACCGATGGCGGGAGGGGTTTCCGGCGAGTGGACTTGCCGTCGCGACCCCCCTTCAGGCCCGTATCTAGGGGTTTCTCCCTATCAAGAAAATGCGAAAGGCGCGGATCGAGGCCTAAAGTCCGGAGATCGCCCGCCGATAAACCGATCATGCCCTGGAAGGGCGATGGCCCGGGAGCTTCCCGGTCCCGGCATCCGCTGGCCGAAATGTGCGGACACCTCGCGGGAGGCTCGCCATGATTCCTGTTTCCAACAATACGACGATATCGACCGGGCCCGGTGCCAGCACCGGGCAGTCGGCACGCCTGCGCGAAGCCGACGTCTACACCCCCTCGACCTCGACCCCGGCCTCGAACACTGTTCAGTCCGAGGCTTCCGCCGTGGTGAGCCTGTCGCCGCAGGCTCAGGCACAGCTTGCCCAAGCGCCGGCCCAGGCCCAGGCCCAGGCCCAGACCCAGATCCAGAACCAGGCACCGACGCCGACGTCGACGTCGACGCCGACGTCGACTCCTGCGGCCGCTGCGGCCGCCACGCCGACCACCGTGACGGCGCAGAGCACGTCCTTCCAGCCGTCCAACGCCAGCGCCGCTGTCACCGACACTGAAAAATTCCCCGCCCCCGTCAGCCTGGTGCCCAACCTGGTCTACGCGGAGGCCGACTCGGACTTGAACGGCGTCATCTCGCCGGCCGAGCGACGGGCGTATGACGTCCTGCATCCGACGCTGGGTCAGCGTCCGACGGACGTTCCGCCCAAGCGCGTCGTCGACGCAGAACTGCGCGAATACACCGCGATCGCGAACAAGCAGTTCTGATCCCATCGCCCGATTGGGGGATGCGGGACGGATTCCCCCTTTCGAGGGCCCTCCTCAGTTGGGTAGGCAGCGCGCCATCGAGCGCGCAAAGTGGACTCCATCGCGGCTCCGGACGAGCCGCCTGTGTTGAAGGAGTCAGTCATGCACTTCGCCGAAATCGAGACCGGGGACTACCGCATCTACGCCGGGGCGATCGAGCGCCCCCGCCAGTTCGGCTACGTGGCGGCGGTCGTCGTGGTGCGGACCAGCTTCAACGAGGCGATGAACAAGCGCGAGGCCTTCCGGGACGAGAACCTCGCCGGCGGCTACGGCTGGGCCACACCGGCGGAAGCCTTGCGCTTCGCGATCAACGCCGGAAAGGAAGCCGTGATGTGCAGGATCGGCATGTACGCCTGACTGCGGTAGCGCACTCAGACGGCATGACTGAAGCCGATATGCTGAAAAACGACCTCTCCGCCGACGAGCTGTCCGGCGACGACTTGTTCGAGGATTTCCTCGCCACGCTCCCGCGCGTGGGGGCGATGATCGCCCCGTCCGCCGCTTCGACCGCCTCGCCGATCTCCGCGCCGGTCTCCGTGCTTCAAGCGGCTCATCCCGTGCTTCGTCGCGTGAGCGCCCGCCCACGCTTGGATCGCCGCGGCGCGCCCGTTATCGTGCAGGCATGTCGACCCCGGTCCTCCCTGTCAGCCCGATCGAGCCCCCGCATCCGGCCTGGCACGGTTTCGTCTCCTACCTGACGCCGCAGCGCGTCCTGCTGGCGCTGGCGCTGGCCACCGTCTTCGCGCTGGCGCTGCAACCGATCTTCATCACGCCGTTCCCCGTCCTGCTGGGGCGGACGATGTTCGTGGGCATGCTGGCGCTGTTGGCGTTCTCGGCGGCGGGGCAGTGGCCGCGCCGGCTGCCGCGCTGGTGGGCGCGATGGCTGTTCCAGGTCGTCGTTGTCGCGGCGGCCGTGCCGCTGGCTACGCTGGCGGTCTACATGGTCGCCGTCGGCGGCGACTTCTCCAGCTTCGTCGAGTCCGAATCCCGGATGCTCGGCTTCCTCTGGATCGCCGGCTCCGGCCTGGTCGTCGGGCCCTTGCTGGCCATGGGGGCCCTCTATCGGCAACGCGACGCGGAGGCTCGCAGCCAGGCGCTCGCTTTCGAGCTCGAACGCAGCGAGCTGGAACGCCAGGCCCTGGACGCCCGGCTGCGGCTGCTCCAGGCGCAGGTCGAGCCGCATTTCCTGTTCAACACGCTGGCCAACGTCCGGGCGCTGGTGGAGACCGGCTCGCCCCAGGCCGCGCCGGTGCTGAGCAGCCTGATCGCCTACCTGCGCGCGGCCATGCCGCGGCTGCAGGGCGATGCCACGACCCTGTCGGACGAGGTCGCCCTGGTGCGGGCCTACCTCGAACTGATGCACCTGCGCATGCCGGATCGGCTGGATTACCAGGTCGACCTGCCGCCGGAGCTCGGCAGCCTGCGCTTCCCGCCGATGGCCTTGCTGACGCTGGTGGAGAACGCCGTGCGCCACGGCATCGATCCGGGCGAGGAGGGCGGCCGCATCGAGGTCGGCGGCGCGCTGCACGGCGGGCAGGTGCGGCTGTGGGTCAGCGACACCGGCGTCGGCATGACGCAGAGCATGGGCAGCGGCACCGGTCTGCGCAACCTGCGCGAACGGCTGACGCTGTTCTACGGTCCCGGCGCCCACCTGACGCTGACCGAGAATCTGCCGCACGGCCTGCGCGCCGAGGTGCGCTTCACTCCGCAATGACATGACTGCTCCTGCGCCGACCGCCCTGATCGCCGATGACGAACCGCTGCTGCGCGACAGCCTGCAGCGCAGCCTCGGATTGCTGTGGCCGGAACTGCGCGTCGTCGCGCAGGCGCGCAACGGACGCGAGGCGGTTGAGATGTTCGAGGTCCACCGGCCCGACATCGCCTTCCTGGACGTCCACATGCCGGGCCTGAACGGGATGGAGGCGGCGCGGCAGATCGCGCGCCAGGCGCACGTGGTGTTCGTCACCGCCTTCGAGGACTACGCCTTGCAGGCCTTCGAGCGCGGCGCGATCGATTACCTGGTCAAGCCGGTCGACGACGCGCGGCTGGCCGACACGGTCGGCCGGCTGAAGGAGCGTCTGGCCGAACGGCCGCGGCCTCCGCGCGGCGAGCGCAGTCAGGCGGCGCTGGAGGCGGTCATCGACGAACTCGCCCGCCGCATGGCCCGACCTCCCGGCGCCCCCGCTTCCGCGTCTGCGTCCGGCGGTCTCGCGACCGACACCGGGCCGCTGCAATGGATCCGCGCCTCCGTGGGCTCGACGCTGAAACTGATCCCGGTCGACGAGATCCTCTTCCTGCGTTCGGACGAGAAGTACACGCTGGTCGTCACCGCGGAGGGCGAGGCGCTCATCCGCACGCCGATCCGCGAACTGATCGAGCGGCTCGATGCCCAGCGTTTCGTGCAGGTCCATCGTTCGGTGGTGGTGAACCTGCACGCGATCAGCCACGTCACGCGAGGTCCCAACGAAACGGCGGACCTCCACCTGAAGGCCCGTCCCGAGGTGCTGCCGGTCAGCCGCAGCTATCTGCACCTGTTCCGGCAGATGTGAGGCGGGAGGCAGGCGGACGACCGGCTCAACGCCGCGGCTGCTGCGCCTGTTCCAGCGGTTGCGGTGCGGCGGGCAGCGGCAACTGCTGCGCCTTGCCTTGCACGACGACGGGCTCGAGCTGCCACATCGGCGCGGCGACGTTGACCATCTGCACGACCGCCATCACGGCGACCGCGATGATCGCGGCCATCAGCGCCGTGTGCATCGCGCCGTCGGAGAAACGGTGCATCTCGCGCTCGTCGTTCGCCGACGGCTTGTGCCGGGCCAGTGCGCGCCAGCCGTTCCACGCTTGAGAGAGTCGGGTGTCCATGGTCTCTGCTCCTCGTCGACAACCTGAATCAAGTCTAGGTCGCGCGCACGAGGGCTTCCAGCGAGGCCGGGCGTAAAAAAGCGCGGCTCAGCCGCGCTTTTCCGCCGTTCGTCGCAACGACGATCGGAGCTCAGCGTCTCAGCGCTTCGGTGCGGGTCGTCAGCCAGGCCAGTGCCTCGCCGTCGACCAGCGGCGCCAGGCGGCGGCGGACCTCGGCGTGATACGCGTTCAGCCAGGCGAGTTCCTCCTCGGACAGCAGGTCCACCGCGATGCAGCGCGTGTCGATGGGGCACAGCGTCAGCGTCTCGAACGCCAGCATCTCGCCGAACTGCCCCTTCTCGGGGGTGTCGAGCCCGACGTTCAGCACCAGGTTCTCGATCCGTACCCCCCATTGGCCCGGGCGGTAGAGACCGGGCTCGATCGAGGTGATCATGCCGGGCTCCATGGCCATGTTGGCGTCGGGCACGGCTTTCGAGATGCTCTGCGGGCCTTCATGCACGTTCATGAAGTAACCGACGCCGTGGCCGGTGCCGTGACCGTAGTCCAGGCCGTGGGCCCACAGCGGCGCGCGGGCGATCGCGTCCAGCATCGGGCTCAGCGTGCCGCGCGGGAAGGCGGTGCGCGACAGCGCGATCGTGCCCTTGAGCACCAGCGTGTAGTCGCGCTTGTGGTCGGCGGTGATGGTGCCGATCGGCCAGACGCGGGTGATGTCGGTCGTGCCGCCGAGGTACTGCCCGCCGGAGTCGATCAGCAGCAGGCCGTCGCCCTCGATCTGCGAGAAGGACTCGGGCGTTGCGCGGTAATGCGGCATCGCCCCGTTGGCATTGAATCCGGCGATGGTCGAGAACGACAGGCCGACGAAGCCCGGGCGCTTCGCGCGCTCGGCGGTCAGGCGTTCGTCGACGGTGAGTTCGGAGAGGACCTCGCCGCGCGCCATCGCCGATTCGAACCAGGCGTAGAACGCGCACATCGCGGCGCCGTCCTGTGCCATCGCCTCGCGGATGAACTGCGCTTCGGTCTCGTTCTTGCGGCTCTTCAGCAGCGTGCTGGGGTTGATGGCTTCGACCACCGTCGCCGTCGCGGGCAACGCTTCGCGCAGGCCCAGGGTCACGCGACGCGGGTCGATCAGCACCTTCGCGTCGGCGGGCAGGGCGCTCAGGGAGGCGCGGGCGTCGGCGTAGGGGGCGAGGCGCACGCCGTCGGCGGCCAGGCGCTGCTCGAGCGTCGCGTCGATCTTGCCCGGCTGCACGAACAGCGTCGCGCCGTGCGCGTCGAGCAGCGCATGCGCGAGGAACACCGGGTTGTAGGTCACGTCCGAGCCGCGCAGGTTGAACAGCCAGGCGATGTCGTCGACGCTGGAGATCAGGTGGTGCGAGGCGCCGTGTTTCGCCATGCCTTCGCGCACCTGCCGGAGCTTGTCGCCGCGGCTGACGGTGGCTTGCGGCGAGGCGTGTTCGTAGATGGGCGCGTCCGGCAGGCCGGGGCGGCCCTCCCAGGCCTGGTCGATCAGGTCGACGGCGGTGTCGATCAGCACGCCCTTCGCGCCGAGTGCGGCGCGCAGCTGCTGGGCGACCGCGAGTCCGAGGACCTGGCCGTCGACGACCAGGGTCTGGCCGGTCTGCAGCTTGTCGGCGATCCAGGTGATGTGCTGGCTGGAGGCGCCGTTGGGGATCTTAAAGAGATGGATGCCGCTGTCGGCGAGTTCGCGTTCGGCGGAGGTCCAGTAGCGGCTGTCGGCGAAGAGCTGGGCGTCGTCCAGCGTGACGACGAGGGTGCCCATGGAACCGGTGAAGCCGGAGAAGACCTCGCGGGCCTGCCAGCGGCGCGGCAGGTACTCGGAGAGATGGGGGTCGGCCGAAGGGACCAGGATGGCGTGGGCGCCGGCGTTGCGCAGGGCGTCGCGCAGTCTGGAGATGCGCAGCTTGATCTGGGAAAGGCGGGTATCCATGGCGGGCCTCGGCGGGTTGGCAGGCGGACCGTGGCTGACCGGATAGATCACCCACTTCGAAGTCGCCGATTGTAGGAGCCTCTCTTTCAGAGCTCCGTCCGCAACGCCCACAACTCCGGGAACAGCACGACGTCGAGCATCTTGCGCAGATAGCTGACGCCGCCGGTGCCGCCGGTGCCTCGCTTGAAGCCGATCACGCGTTCCACGGTGGTGACGTGGCGGAATCGCCAAAGCCGGAACGCGTCTTCGAGGTCGACGAGTTCTTCGCCCATCTGATAGAGGTCCCAGTGGGCTTTCGGATCGCGATAGACCTCCAGCCAGGCGGCCTTGACGCCGTCGTCGGCGGAGCGCGGCTGGGTCCAGTCGCGGTCGAGTGCGGCGGCGGGCACGGCGATGCCGCGGCGCTTCATCAGTCGCAGGACTTCGTCGTACAGCGAGGGCGCTTCGTAAGCCGCTTGAACGTCGGCGAGCAGGTCGGCGCGATGCGCGTGCGGCTTGAGCATCGCGGCGTTCTTGTTGCCGAGCATGAACTCGATGCGCCGGTACTGCGCGCTCTGGAAGCCGCTGCTGTTGGAGAGGTAGGGCCGGATGGCCGAGTATTCGGGCGGCGTCATCGTGCTGAGCACGTCCCAGGCGTGGACGAGCTGCTCCATGATGCGCGACACCCGGGCCAGCATCTTGAAGGCTTCGGGCAACTGGTCCGAGGCCACGCGCGTCACCGCGCCGTGCAGCTCGTGCAGCATCAGCTTCATCCACAACTCCGAGGTCTGGTGCTGGATGATGAAGAGCATCTCGTTGTGGTCGGGCGAGAGCGGATGCTGCGCGCTCAGCACCTGGTCCAGGCGCAGGTAATCGCCGTAGCTCATGTCCTTGGAAAAGTCGAGCTGTGCGCCTTCCTCGCGGACGATGGCCTCGCCGCCTTGGCCGCCGCCACTCCCGGCCTTGACGTCCGTCCCGCCGGATCCGTGTCCCATCGGGCAACTCATGTCACTGCCGCCTTCTTGTTGAAGCGCGCCTCGCGCCATTCCTCGGTGGCCAGCACCTGGTGCAGGTGCTCGACTGCGTCCCAGGCGTCGGCGAAGCCGATGTACAGCGGCGTGAAGCCGAAGCGCAGGATGTGCGGCACCTCGTCGAGCCGCGTGGGATCGCCCGCGCGGAAGTCGCCGATCACGCCGCGCTCGATCAGCGCCTGCACGACCGCGTAGCCGGCCGTCTCATGCAGCGGCGCCTTCAGCGCCAGGCAGACCTGGCTGCCGCGCTGAGCGGCGTCGCGCGGCGAGACGACGTAGATGCCTTGCCCGCCGCAGCGCTCTTCGGCGAGTCGCGCGAACAACTCGGTCAAGGCGATCGACTTCTCGCGCAGCGCCGCCATGCCGCCGAACGGTTCGGCCGCGAGCAGCGTGTCGACGCCGCACTCCAGCGCCGCCGTCGAGAGGATCGCCGGCGTGCCGCAGATATAGCGCTTGATGCCTGGCGCGGGGGCGTAGTTGGCGGTGAACTGGAACGGCGACGCATGGCCCAGCCAGCCCGACAGCGGCTGCCAGAAGCGGTCGGCGTGGCGCGGATGCGCCCACACGAAGGCCGGCGCGCCGGGGCCGCCGTTGAGGTACTTGTAGCCGCAGCCGATGGCGAAGTCGGCATCCGCGGCGTTCAGGTCGACCGGGATCGCGCCCGCGGAGTGCGCAAGGTCCCACACGGTTAGCGCGCCGGCCGCGTGCGCCGCGCCGGTGACCGCCTTCATGTCGTGCTTGCGTCCGGTCCGGTAGTTGACCTCCGTCAGCATCAACACGGCGAGCCTGTCGTTCAGCAGGCCGGGGATCTCATCGACGTGATCGACGAGGTGGAGCGTCATGCCGAACTGCTCGGCGAGGCTCTCCGCGATGTAGAGGTCGGTGGGGAAGTTGCTGCGTTCGGAAACGACGACCGTGCGACGGCCGTCAGCGTCGCCGGCCTTGACGATGCGCAGCGCCGCGCTCAGCACCTTGTAGAGGTTGAGCGAGGTCGAGTCCGCGACGATGGTCTCACCCGGCTTCGCGCCGATCAGGCGGCCGATCTTGTCGCCGATGCGCGAGGGCAGGTCGATCCAGCCGGCGGTGTTCCAGCTCTTGATCAGGTCGCGGCCCCATTCCTCCTGGATCACCTGCTGCACGCGCGTCGCAGTCGTCCTGGGCATCGCGCCCAGCGAATTGCCGTCCAGGTAGAGCGTGCCCGCAGGCAGCGAGAACTGGTCCTTCAGCGGCGCCAGCGGATCGGCGGCGTCCAGGGACAGGCAGTCTTGTCGTGTGGTCATCGAGGGTCCAGATGAATTCAGAGATGAAGCTGAAGAGGGGGTCACAGCGAGCGCAGCACCGCGCGCACCGGCGATGCGCACGCGCCGGCGAGCTTGAGCGGCAGCGCGATCAGCTCGTAGTCGCCTTGGGGGACCTCGTCGAGCACGAGGTTCTCCAGCACCCGCAGGTCCAGGCGCAACAGCCGCTGGTGGCTGTCCAGCGTCTTGCTGGTCGCGGGATCGACGCTCGGCGTGTCGAGTCCGATCAGCTTCACGCCGCGCGCGGCCAGCCATTCGACGGTCTCCGGCGCATAGGCGCTGAACTCCGGATTCCAGGCGGTGTCCGCGCGCTCGTTGCAGCGCACCAGCACGCGCGCCGGCAGGTCCTGCGCGGCGTGTTCGAGATGCTCGACGCGGATCAGCGGTCCGCAACCGATCGCATGGATCACGCGGCAGGGACCGAGGTAGGGATCGAGCGCCACTTCCGCCGCGCTCGCGACGCCGTCCGCGTAATGCAGCGGCGCATCGGCATGCGCGCCGACGTGTGGCGACATCGTGATCGCGCTCAGGTTCACCGGGCACTCCGGCGAGAGACGCGCCGTCCACTTCAGCGCGTAGGGCTCGTCGCCGGGAAAGATCGGCGCGTCGGGCGCCACCACCGGCGAGATGTCCCACAGCGATCGTGGGGAGGATGGGCGGGTTGACTTCATGGGCTGCTCCTGCCGGCCCTGCTGCTGGCCGGCTCGACGGCGCGCACCTTATCGTGCGGTACCAGGCCGTGGTGTCGGTTAATTCCAACAAGACCGGGTGGTTTGCGCAAGCCGCCCGGCGTCGCGACGACGACAGGCTCAGGGTTATCTCGGGACAGCAGGCGCAGCCAGATCGTTGACACCTCAACTATCCAGACCTAAAGTGATCCCGTCAAGCAGTCCTCGCCCGACGCTCGCCGGGTGTCCCACCATGCGTATCACCTGCATCGGCGGCGGTCCCGCCGGCCTGTACTTCGCGCTGCTGATGAAGCGGCAGAACCCGGCGCACGAGGTCACGGTGCTGGAGCGCAACCGCGCCGGCGATACCTTCGGCTGGGGCGTGGTGTTCTCGGACCAGACGCTGGCCGCGCTGCGCGAGGCCGATCCGACAACCGCCGAGCAGATCCTGCAGTCCTTCAACCACTGGGACGACATCGCCGTCCACATCGACGGCCGCACGATGGTGTCGGGCGGGCACGGCTTCTGCGGCATCGGCCGGCGCAAGCTGCTGGACATCCTGCGCGAGCGGTGCGAGGAGCTGGGCGTCGTGCTGCGCTACGAGACCGACGTCGCCGACGATGCGGACATCGATGCCGACCTGATCATCGCCGCCGACGGCCTCAACAGCCGGCTGCGCCAGAAGTACGCCGCGACCTACCAGCCCGACATCGACCTGCGGAACTGCCGCTTCGTCTGGCTGGGCACGACGAAGCTTTTCGACGCCTTCACCTTTGATTTCCAGAAGACCGAATGGGGATGGTTCCAGGCGCACGCCTACCGCTATGACGACACGCATTCGACCTTCATCGTCGAGACGCCGGAGCAGGTCTGGAAGGACGCCGGCCTTGAGGACATGAGCAAGGAGGAGGGCATCGCCTTCTGCGAGAAGCTCTTCGCCAAGGTGCTCGACGGCCATCCGCTGATCTCGAACGCGGCGCACCTGCGTGGTTCGGCGCAATGGATCCGCTTCCCGCGCGTGGTCTGCAAGCGCTGGGTGCATCACAACGGCCGCGCGCCGGTCGTGCTGATGGGCGACGCGGCGCACACCGCGCACTTCTCGATCGGCTCGGGCACCAAGCTCGCGCTGGAAGACGCCATCGCGCTGGCGCGCGACATCGAGCGCCACGGCGGCGGCGCGGACAGCCTGTCCGCCGCGCTGGAAGCATACGAAGCCACGCGTTCGATCGACGTGCTGCGCATCCAGAACGCGGCGCGCAACTCGACCGAGTGGTTCGAGAACGTCGAGCGCCACGCGCGCCTGGCACCGGAGCAGTTCGCGTATTCGCTGCTGACGCGTTCGCAGCGCATCTCGCACGAGAACCTGCGGCTGCGCGATGCGCGCTATGTCGGCGAGTACGAATTGTGGCTCTCCCAGCGTGCGGGCCTGGACCGTGCCGCGCCGCCGATGTTCACGCCGTTCACGCTGCGCGGCGTGAGGCTGAAGAACCGCGTCGTGGTGTCGCCGATGGCGCAGTACTCCTGCGCGGACGGCCAGCCCGCCGAGTACCACCTGGCCCACCTCGGCGCGCGCGCGATGGGCGGCGCGGGGCTGGTGTTCGTCGAGATGACCTGCGTGTCGCCGGAGGCTCGCATCACGCCGGGATGCCCGGGCTTGTGGAACGACACGCAACGCGACGGCTGGAAGCGCATCGTCGATCACGTGCACCGCAGCTCGACCGCGAAGATCGCCATGCAGCTCGGCCACGCCGGCGCGAAGGGCTCGACGCGCGTGGCCTGGGACGGCATCGACCAGCCGCTGGACGACGGCAACTGGCCGTTGATCTCGGCGTCGCCGCAGCAGTATCTGGACGGCGTCAGCCAGTGGTCGCGTGAGATGACGCGCGAAGACATGGATCGCGTCAAGGCCGACTTCGTCGCGGCGACGCAGCGCGCCGCCGAGGCCGGCTTCGACTGGCTGGAGCTGCACTGCGCGCACGGCTACCTGTTGTCGAGCTTCCTGTCGCCGCTGACGAACCGGCGCGGGGACGACTACGGCGGACCGTTGGAAAACCGCCTGCGTTATCCGCTCGAAGTCTTTGCCGCGATGCGCGCGGTCTGGCCGCAGGACCGGCCCCTGTCGGTGCGGATCTCCGCCAGCGACTGGGTGTCCGGCGGCACGACGACCGACGACGCCGTCGCCATGGCCGACGCCTTCAAGGCCGCGGGCGCCGACCTGATCGACGTGTCGTCGGGCCAGGTCAGCAAGCAGGAGCGGCCCACCTACGGCCGCATGTGGCAGACGCCGTTCAGCGAAAGCGTGCGCAATCGCGCCGGCATCGCGACGATCGCGGTGGGCGCGATCTCGGAGGCGGACCACGTCAACAGCATCATCGCGGCCGGCCGCGCGGACCTGTGCGCGATCGCGCGGCCGCATCTGGCCAATCCGGCGTGGACGCTGACCGAGGCCGCGAAGATCGGCTACCTGTCCGGACCCGGCCTGGACTGGCCGGTCCAGTACCTATCGGGCAAGAGCCAGATGGAGCGCGAGTTCGAGCGCCAGCGCGCCACGGGCGGCGGCGCGGCCGCGCAGGAACAGGCCAACAAGGCGCTCGGCGTCTGAGGCGGCGGTCATGACGACAAGCGACAGCGTCAAGGGATCTCCATGAGCAACAAGTACCCGCTCGAAGGGCTGCATGCGGTCGTCACCGGTGGCGGCTCCGGCATCGGCGCGGCGATCGCGCAGGCGCTGATCGCCGACGGCGCGCGCGTCACCTTGATGGGCCGGCGCATCGGGACGCTGAAGGAACAGCGCGACAGGCTGAACGTCGGCGGCGGTCCGTCGGTCGAGCTGCAGGTCTGCGACGTCGGCGACGAAGCCAGCGTGCGCGACGCCTTCGCTGCGGCGGTGGCGGCGGCCGGTCCGATCGACCTGCTGGTCAACAACGCCGGGCAGGTCGAGACGGCACCGCTCGCGAAGACCTCGCTGGACACGTGGCAGCGGCTGCTCAACGTGAACCTCACCGGCAGCTTCCTGTGCAGCCGCGAAGTGCTGCCCGCGATGACGGAACGTCGCTTCGGCCGCATCGTCAATGTGGCGAGCACCGCGGCGCTGAAGGGCTACGCCTACGTCGCGGCCTACTGCGCGGCCAAGCACGGCGTGCTCGGCCTCACGCGCGCCCTGGCGCTGGAGACGGCGCGCAAGGGCGTGACCGTCAACGCCGTCTGCCCGGGCTACACCGAGACCGACATCGTCGCCGGCGCGATCGAGACCATCGTCGCCAAGACCGGCCGCACGGCCGAGGAGGCGCGCGCCGAGCTCGCCTCGGTCAATCCGCAAGGGCGGCTGGTCGACCCGGCGGAGGTCGCCGCCACGGTGGCGTGGCTGGCGCGTCGCGACAGCGGCTCGATCACGGGGCAGGCGATCGCCGTCGCCGGCGGGGAGGTGATGTGATGCGAGACGCCGCGAAGGGGACGCTGCAGGACCTCGTCGTCGACGAGCCCGGCGCCGATTTCGGTCCGGACCTGGAATCCCGCATGCACGACGGCGACCACCAGGCCTTGCGCGTCTGGCTGCGCCTGCTGGCCTGCACCACGCGGATCGAGGACCAGATCCGCCAGCGCCTGCGCAACGATTTCGGCACGACGCTGCCGCGTTTCGACCTGCTGGCGCAGCTGGAGCGCAGCCCCGACGGCCTGACGATGCGCGAGCTGTCGCAGCGCTTGATGGTGACCGGCGGCAACGTCACCGGGATCACCGACCAGTTGGAGGCCGAGGGCCACGTCGTGCGCGAGCCGCATCCGTCGGACCGGCGCAGCGTCACCGTGCGCCTGACGCCGGCCGGGCGACGCCAGTTCAAGCGCATGGCGGCGACGCACGAGGGCTGGATCGTCGAGCTGCTGGCCGGCTGGCCGCCCGAGCAGAAGACCCAGGTGTATGAGCTGCTCGCGGGGTTGAAGGGCCACCTTGCGCAGCTCGACGCCGCCCGCAAATGAACGATTGAAGGAGTACCCATCGATGGACAGCCATCTCATCAGCGGCAACACGCGCAGCCTGAAGGGCTTCGAGCCGAAGCATTTCGCCTGGCGCCAGGAGGGCGCGGTCGGCGTCGTCACGCTGAACCGTCCCGAGCGCAAGAACCCGCTGACCTTCGAGTCCTACGCCGAGCTGCGCGATCTGTTCCGCACACTGAGCTGCGTGGAAGAGGTGAACGCGATCGTGGTGCAGGGCGCGGGCGGCAACTTCTGCTCCGGCGGCGACGTCCACGAGATCATCGGCCCGTTGACCAGGATGGCCATGCCGGACCTGCTGGCGTTCACACGCATGACCGGCGATCTCGTCAAGGCGATGCGCGCCTGCCCGCAGCCGGTGGTGGCCGCGATCGACGGCGTCTGCGCCGGCGCTGGCGCCATCATGGCAATGGCCTCGGACCTGCGCGTCGGCACGGCGCGAAGCAAGACGGCCTTCCTGTTCACCCGCGTCGGCCTGGCGGGCTGCGACATGGGCGCCTGCGCGCTGCTGCCGCGCATCGTCGGACAGGGGCGCGCGTCGGATCTGCTCTACACCGGCCGCAGCCTGGGCGGAGAAGAGGCGCTGCAGTGGGGTTTCCTCAATCGCATCGCCGAGCCGGACGCGCTGGAATCGCAAGCCGTGTCCTGGGCCGCGGAGATCGCCGCCGGTCCGAACTTCGCGCATGCGATGACCAAGCGGATGCTGCACCAGGAGTGGACGATGGGCGTCGACGAGGCCATCGAGGCCGAAGCGCAGGCGCAGGCGATCTGCATGATGACGCAGGACTTCCACCGCGCGTATCACGCGTTCGTCGCGAAGCAGCGCCCCGAATTCAAGGGCGATTGAGGACGGCATGAATCATCTGGAGCATCTGGACTGGCCGTTCTTCGAGGACAAGCACCGCGCGCTCGCGAGCGAGCTGGACGGCTGGTGCGCGCGCCACCTGGCGCATGGCGCGGTCGATCACGAGGATGTCGATGCCTCCTGCAAGGCGCTGGTGAAGGCGCTCGGCGCGGGCGGCTGGCTGACGCACGCGGTGGCGGGCGAGGGCCAGGCCATCGACACCCGCGCGATCTGCCTGCTGCGCGAGACGCTTGCTCGGCATGACGGTCTTGCGGACTTCGCGTTCGCCATGCAGGGACTGGGCTCGGGTGCGATCTCGCTGATGGGCACGCCGGCGCAGCGCGAGGCCTATCTGCCACGTGTCTCGCGCGGCGAGGCGTTGGCGGCGTTCGCGCTGTCCGAGCCGGAAGCCGGATCGGACGTGGCAGCGATGCACTGCGCCGCGCGATTGGACGATCGGGGTGGCGGTCAGGGCGGCGACCACTACGTGCTGGACGGCGAGAAGACCTGGATCTCCAACGGCGGGATCGCGGACTTCTACGTCGTCTTTGCGCGCACGGGCGAAGCCCCCGGATCGCGCGGCATCAGCGCGTTCATCGTCGACGCCGGCACGCCTGGCCTCGAGATCGCCGAGCGGATCGACGTCATCGCGCCGCATCCGCTGGCACGGCTGCGCTTCACCGGCTGCCGTGTGCCGAAGACCGCGATGATCGGCGCGCCCGGCGAAGGCTTCAAGGTGGCGATGCGGACGCTGGACGTGTTCCGCACCTCGGTCGCCGCGGCCTCGCTGGGCTTCGCGCGGCGGGCGCTGGAAGAAGGGCTGAACCAGGCCAGGGAGCGCGCCATGTTCGGCGCCACGCTGGCCGACCTGCCGCTGACGCAGGCCAAGCTCGCCGACATGGCCTGCACCGTCGACAGCAGTGCGCTGCTGGTCTACCGAGCAGCGTGGGAACGCGACCAGGGCCGCACGATCACGCGCGAGGCCGCGATGGCCAAGCTGATGGCCACCGAGGGCGCGCAGCGCGTGATCGACGCCGCGGTGCAACTGCACGGCGGTCGCGGCGTCCGGCGCGGCGAGATCGTCGAGTCCCTGTACCGCGAGATCCGCGCGCTGCGCATCTACGAAGGCGCCAGCGAGGTCCAGCAGCTGATCATCGGACGAGACCTGCTGAAGAACGGATGAAGAACGGACAAGGACGCGCCCATGCACCGCACCGCCCATCTCGACACCTTCGCTCGCGACCACCTGCCGCCGCGGGATCAATGGCCGGAGCTGGTCTTCGATCTGCCGGAGCTGCAGTTCCCCGAACGCATGAACTGCTCGCAGGACCTGCTGGATCGATGGGTGGCGGAAGGGCAGGGGGGGCGCACGGCGGTGATCGGTGACGACGGCGGCGACGGCCGCGGTGGCGGCATCCGCTGGACCTATGCCGAGCTGCAGGCGCAGGCGAATCGCATCGCCAACGTGCTGGTGAGCGAGCTCGGCGTGGTGCCCGGCAACCGCGTGCTGCTGCGCGGCGCCAACACGCCGCAGATGGCGGCCTGCTGGTTCGCGGTGATGAAGGTCGGTGCGATCGCCGTCGCGACGATGCCGCTCTTGCGTGCCAAGGAACTCGGCCAGGTCATCGAGAAGGCGCGTGTCTCGCACGCGCTGTGCGACGCGGCGCTGGCCGGAGAACTGGCGACGGCGCGCGCGCAGTTCCCCGTGCTCGAACGGGTCTGCCTGTTCCGCAGCGACGCGGCGGACGGGTTGGAGGCGCTGGCGGAGCGCCAGTCCACGAGCTTTGAGAACGTCGACACCGCGTCCGACGACTGCGCACTGATCGCGTTCACGTCCGGCACGACGGGGCAGCCCAAGGGCACGATGCACTTCCATCGCGACGTGCTCGCGATCTGCCGATGCTGGCCGGTGCACTGCCTGCGCGCGCGGTCCGACGACGTGTTCATCGGCAGTCCGCCGCTGGCCTTCACCTTCGGGCTCGGCGGTCTGCTGCTGTTCCCGCTCAGCGTCGGCGCGACGGCCGTGCTGCTGGAGAAGGCCTCGCCCGACGCGCTGCTGCCGGCGATCGAGAAACACCGCGCCACAGTCTGCTTCACGGCGCCGACTTCCTACCGCGCGATGGTGGCAGCGATCACGGCCGGAGCGACATCCGGAGCGGCGTCCACGGGGGCGGACTCAGGCAAAGCCCACGACCTGTCCTCGCTGCGCAAGTGCGTGAGCGCCGGTGAGGCGCTGCCCGCCGCGACGCGCCAGCTGTGGAAGGACACGACCGGCCTGGAGATGATCGACGGCATCGGCGCCACCGAGATGCTGCACATCTTCGTCTCGCACACCGAGGAGACGGCGCGCCCCGGTGCGACCGGCAAGCCGGTGCCGGGCTACCGGGCCCGCGTCGTCGACGATGAGGGCCGGGACGTGCCGCAGGGCAGCGTCGGCAAGCTGGCGGTGCTGGGGCCGACCGGTTGCCGCTACCTCGCCGACGATCGCCAGCTCAAGTACGTCAAACACGGCTGGAACCTCACCGGCGACGCCTATCTCATCGACGCCGACGGTTATTTCGTCTACCAGGCGCGCACCGACGACATGATCATCTCGGGCGGCTACAACATCGCCGGTCCGGAGGTCGAGTCCGCGCTGCTCGCGCATCCTGGGGTCGCCGAATGCGCCGTGGTCGGCGTGCCGGACGAAGAGCGCGGTCAGGTGGTGAAGGCCTTCGTCGTCCTGAAGCCGAATGCGATCGACGCGACGGGAGCGACCCGGGCCGCCGGCGAAGCCGCGTTGATCAAGGAGATCCAGGACTTCGTCAAGGCCACGATCGCCCCGTACAAGTACCCCCGTGCGATAGAGTTCCGCGCCAGCCTGCCCCGCACCGAGACGGGCAAGCTGCAACGTTTCCGCCTGCGTGAGCAGTAACCGCAGTCTTCCGACCGACCGTCCCCTTTCCTCCCCGGAGAAGCCGATGAAGAAGCCGTCGAAGTCCCCCGCGTTCCTGCTCGCCCTGGCCGCCGCCGCGACCGCCGCGCTGGGTGTCGCGATGCCCGCCGCCCATGCGGCCGACAAGCTCAAGGTGGGCATGCTGAGCACGCTGTCTGGCGCGGGCGCCGGCCTGGGCGTGGACATCCGCGACGGCTTCGCGCTCGCGGTGCAGCAGAACGGCGGCAAGCTCGGCGGCCTGCCGGTGGAGACGGTCATCGCCGACGACCAGCAGAACCCCGAAGTCGCGAAGCAGTCCGCCGAGCGGCTGCTCAAGCGCGACAAGGTCGACGTGATGACCGGCATCGTGTTCTCCAACGTGATGCTGGCGGTCGGGCCCGGGGTCTTCGCCGCGCAGGTGCCCTACATCAGCGCGAACGCCGGTCCCTCCCAGTACGCCGGTGAACAGTGCAACCCGTACTTCTTCAACGTCGCCTGGCAGAACGACAACCTGCACGAAGCCATCGGCAAGACGGTGATGGACAAGGGCTTCAAGAAGGTCGTCGTGCTCGCGCCCAACTACCCGGCGGGCAAGGACGCGGTGGCGGGATTCCGGCGCTACTACAAGGGCGTGGTCGCCGACGAGATCTACACCAAGCTCGGCCAGCTCGACTACTCCGCGGAGCTGGCCCAGGCGCGCGCGGCCAGGCCCGACGCGATGTACATCTTCCTGCCCGGCGGCATGGGCATCAACTTCATCAAGCAGTTCGTCGGCGCGGGGCTGTCCAAGGATGTGACCCTGTTCGGACCGGGCTTCTCCGCCGACGAGGACGTGATCAAGGCCGTCGGCGAGCCGATGCTGGGCATGTTCAACAGCTCGCACTGGGCGCACGACCTCGACAACGCCGCCAACAGGCGATTCGTCGCGGACTTCGTCAAGGCCTACGGCCGGCTGCCTTCGCTCTATGCGAGCCAGGGCTACGATGCGGCGTTGCTGATCGGCGCGGCGGTGCGCGACGTGAAGGGGAAGATCGAGGACAAGCCCGCCCTGCTGAAGGCGCTCAAGGCCGCGAAGTTCGAGTCGGTGCGCGGCCCCTTCCGCTTCAACCACAACCAGTATCCGGTGCAGGACTACTACCTGCGCGTGATCACCAAGGACCCGCAGGGCCGCGTGACCAACCGGACGCTGGGCAAGATCTTCGAGCAGCACGCGGACGCCTACGCGCCGCAGTGCAAGATGAAGTGATGACGGGCCGCCCGCGATGGACCTGATCCTCGTCGCCGAGCAGGCGCTCAACGGCCTGCAATTCGGGCTGATGCTGTTCCTGCTGGCCGCCGGCCTGACGCTGGTGTTCGGCATCATGGACCTGATCAACCTCGCGCACGGCTCGCTGTACATGATCGGCGCCTACCTGGCCGCGGCGGCGCTCGCGGCCGGCGCGTCCTTCCTGATGGCGGTGATCGCGGCGGTCGCGGGCACGGCGCTGTTCGGCATGCTGCTGGAGGTGACGCTGCTGCGCCGCCTCTACCAGCGCGACCACCTGAGCCAGGTGCTGGCGACCTTCGCGCTGATCCTGATGCTCAACGAAGGCGTGCGCATGATCTGGGGCGAGCAGCCGCTGATGCTCAACACGCCGGTCGCCTTGTCGGGCCCGGTCGAACTGTTGCCCGGCCTGATGTATCCGGCCTACCGGCTGCTGATCATCGGCGTGGGCCTGGCGGTGGCGGTAGCGCTCTACCTGCTGGTGACGCGCACGCGCTGGGGCATGTGGGTGCGCGCCGGCGCGTCCAACCGCGCGATGACCACGGCGATGGGCGTGCCCGCCGACCGGCTGTTCACCGCGGTCTTCGGCGTCGGCGCGGCCTTGTGCGCGCTGGCCGGTTCCCTGCTGGGACCGCTCCTGGCGGTGCAGGTCGGGATGGGGGAGAGCATCCTGATCCTGGCCTTCGTCGTGATCGTCATCGGCGGCATCGGCTCGATCCGCGGCGCGCTGGTCGGCGCGCTGCTGGTGGGCCTGGTCGACACCGGCTCGCGCACGCTGCTGCCGGCGGCGCTGCGGCAGATCGCCTCGCCGGAGGTCGCTTCCACGCTGGGGCCGTCGATCGCGGCCATCCTGATCTACGTGCTGATGGCGGCGGTGCTGTTCTGGAAACCGCGCGGCCTGTTCCCCGCGAGAGGCTGATCCGATGACCGAGTCCCTGCGCCCGAGACGCACGCTGCTCCATCACCGCGCCGGCGGCGCCTGGATCTGGGCGGTGTTCATCGCGCTGGCGGCGTTGCCGCCGCTGCTGCAGTCGCTGGGCCTGGAGTTCTACACGGTGGTCGCGACGCGCGTGCTGATCTTCGCGATCGCGGCGGCGAGCCTGAACCTGATCCTCGGCTTCGGCGGGCTGGTGAGCTTCGGCCACGCCGCCTTCGTCGGCATCGGCGCGTACACGGTGGGTGTGCTCGCGGACGCGGGCGTGGCGTCGGCGTGGATCGCATGGCCGGCGGCGATGGTGGTCTCCGGTATCGCGGCGGCGGTGATAGGCGCCATCAGCCTGCGCACGCGCGGCGTCTACTTCATCATGATCACGCTGGCCTTCGCGCAGATGTTCCATTACCTGGCCGTCTCGCTGAAGGCCTATGGCGGCGACGACGGGCTGCCGGTGGCGGCGCGGTCGGTGTTGAACGGCCTGCCGGTGGCGCTGACCGACGACGCGTCCTTCTTCCGGGTCGCGCTGGTGCTGTTTGCGCTGGTCTTCCTGGGACTGCGGCGGTTGGTCAACTCGCCGCTGGGCTGGCTGCTGCAGGCCGGGCGCGACAACGAGACGCGCGTCGCCGCGACCGGCGGCCGCGTGTTCGCCGTGCAATGGACGGCCTTCATCGTCGCCGGCGCGATCGCGGGACTCGCGGGCGCGCTGCTGGCCAACCTCAACGGGCTGGTGTCGCCCCACCTGATGCACTGGTCGCAGTCGGGACAGCTGATGGTGATGGTGATCCTGGGCGGCGCCGGCGCGCTGTGGGGCGGGCCGCTCGGCGCGGCGGTGTTCCTGCTGCTCGAGGAACTGCTGTCGGGCGTGACCATCCATTGGCAGTTCGCGCTCGGCGCGATCCTGCTCGTCGTCGTGCTGTTCGCGCCGCGCGGATTGGCGGGGCTCGTCGATCGATCCGGTGTGAAGAAGACCGCGCCATCGTCGTCGGCGGCGAAGTCGAAGGGAGCAGCGCATGCGTGATCCCGCGACGCCTGGATTGCCATCGGCGCTGCCGGAGCTCTCGCTGCTCCAGGTGCATCGACTGGTGAAGCGCTTCGGCGCGCTGACCGCGACCGACGAGGCGAGCTTGGCCGTGCGCGCCGGCGAGACCCACGCGCTCATCGGCCCGAACGGCGCCGGCAAGACGACGTTGATCCACCAGATCTCCGGCGCGCTGGCGCCGGACGGCGGCGGGATCTTCTTCGACGGCGAGGACGTGACCGCGCTGACCATGCCTCGACGCGTGAGCGAGGGCCTGGTGCGTTCCTTCCAGATCACGAGCATCTACAAGCGCTTCACGGTGCTGGACAACGTCGTGCTGGCGGTGCTCGCGCGGCGGCCGTCGGCGCCGTCGTGGTGGCGCGCGGCGCGCGCTGACGAGGCGGCGTATGCCGACGCCGAAGCGATGCTCACGCTGGTCGGGCTCGCGGCGGCGGCCGACCGCGTCGCAGGCAGCCTGGCGCACGGCGAGCAACGTCAGTTGGAGCTCGCGCTGGCGCTCGCCGCCCGACCGCGCCTGCTGCTGCTCGACGAACCGATGGCCGGCATGGGGCCGGACGAATCCGCGCGCATGGTCGACCTGTTGTCGGCGCTGAAGGCGCAACACCTGACGCTGCTGCTGGTCGAGCACGACATGGACGCGGTGTTCAGGCTCGCCGACCGGGTGTCGGTGCTGGTGAACGGGCGCGTGATCGCGACCGGCTCGCCGGAAGAGGTCCGCAACGACCCGGCCGTCAGGCAGGCCTACCTCGGCGATGAGTCGTCAGGGACGACCGGGGCGACGGGAGAAGCGGCATGAGCGAGGCGCTGCTCGAGATCGACGGCCTGCGCGCCGGTTACGGCGACAGCCAGGTGCTGTTCGGCCTGGACCTGCGCATCGCGCCGGGCGAGGTGGCGACGCTGCTGGGCCGCAACGGCATGGGCAAGAGCACGACGCTGCGGTGCCTGACCGGCTGGTTGGCGCCGAACGGCGGTCGCATCCGCTTCGCCGGCGAGGACGTCACCGGCTGGCGTGCCGACCGCATCGCGCGGCTGGGGCTGGCGATCGTGCCCGAGGGGCGGCAGGTCTTCCCCAATCTCAGCGTGCTCGAACACCTGAAGGCCTTCGAGGCCAACCGCTGCCGCGCCGCGGAACCCTGGAACGTCGAGCGTGTCTTCGCGCTCTTCCCCCGGTTGAAGGAACGCGCGTCCAACATGGGCCATCAGCTGTCGGGCGGCGAGCAGCAGATGCTCGCCATCGGCCGCGCGCTGGTCACCAATCCGCGGCTGCTGGTGCTGGACGAGGCCACCGAGGGCCTGGCCCCGCTGATCCGCGAGGACATCTGGCGCTGCCTGGACACGCTGCGGCAGGCCGGGCAGACCATCCTGGTGGTCGACAAGTACGTGAAGCGCCTGATCGGGCTGGCCGACCGGCACAGCATCCTGGAGCGCGGGCAGGTCGTCTGGCGCGGCGACTCGGCCGCGCTCGCGGCCGATCACGGGTTGTGGCACCGGCATCTGGGCGTATGAACGACGATGCCATGACAAGGAGGACCGCATGACGGCTGCATTCGAGCGCGAGGTGCTGATCCGTTTCGGGCATTGCGACCCGGCGGGGATCGTGTTCTTCCCGCGCTACTTCGAGATGCTGAACGCCTTCGTCGAAGACTGGTTCAACGAGGGCCTGGGCGTGCCTTACGCCGAGCTGCTCGGCGCGCGCCGCGTCGGTCTGCCGACCGTGCAGCTGCAGACCAACTTCGAGCGCATCAGCCGCCAGGGCGAGCGGCTGACGCAGCGGCTGTGGATCGAGCGCGTCGGGCGCAGCTCGCTGTCGCTGCGCGTGAGCTTCGACGGCGCGGACGGCCCGCGCGTGAGCTTCGGCCAGGTGCTGGTGTGCACCTCGCTCGAGACGCACCAGTCGCAGCCTTTCCCCGAGGACGTCCGCGCCGCGCTGGTGCGGGCGGTCCAGCAGCAGCAATCCCAATAATCGTCAGAGCAGTAGAGGAGTCACGACGATGAACGACAACAACGAGAAGACAAGCGCCGGCACGGGCGCGGGAACCGTCGCGGGAACGGGCGCCGGCAAGCGCGTGCTGCAACCCGCGGGCTGGGCGGCGCCGCGCGGTTACGCGAACGGCGTGGCCGCGACCGGCACGGTCGTCAGCGTGGCCGGCCAGATCGGCTGGAACGGGCAATGCCAGTTCGAGAGCGACGACTTCATCGACCAGTGCCGCCAGGCGCTGATCAACATCAAGGCGGTGCTGGCCGAAGCCGGCGCCGAGCCGCGACACATCGTGCGGATGACCTGGTACCTGCTCGACAAGCGCGAGTACGTCGCGCGCGGCCGCGAGGTGGGCCAGGCCTACCGCGAGGTGCTGGGCAGCGAGTACGCCATTGCGATGACGGCGGTCCAGGTCGCGGGTCTGATCGAGGATCGTGCGAAGGTCGAAATCGAGGTGACAGCGGTGGTGCCGGCACGGGACTAGGATCGGTTTGAACGCATTCAAGAACGGAAGAGACACATGAGCCACGCATCCAAGGCCGCGAAGGCGGCATTCCACTGGGACGATCCGCTGCTGCTGGACCAGCAGCTGACCGACGACGAACGCGCCGTGCGCGACGCGGCGGCGGCGTACTGCCAGGACCGTCTGACGCCGCGCGTGCTGGAGGCTTTCCGGCACGAGAAGACCGATGCCGCGATCTTCCGCGAGATGGGCGAGCTGGGTCTGCTCGGACCGACCATCCCCGAGGAGTACGGCGGCGCCGGCCTGAACTACGTCTGCTACGGCCTGATCGCGCGCGAGGTGGAGCGCGTGGACAGCGGCTACCGCTCGATGATGAGCGTGCAGAGCTCGCTGGTGATGGTGCCGATCAACGAATTCGGCAACGAGGCGACCAAGCGCAAGTATCTGCCCAAGCTGGCCAGCGGAGAGTGGATCGGCTGCTTCGGCCTGACGGAGCCGAATCACGGCTCGGACCCGGGCTCGATGGTGACGCGGGCGCGCAAGGTCGACGGCGGCTACGCGTTGAGCGGCAGCAAGATGTGGATCACCAACAGCCCGATCGCGGACGTGTTCGTGGTCTGGGCCAAGGACGACGGCGGGCAGATCCGCGGCTTCGTGCTGGAGAAGGGCTGGAAGGGCCTGAGCGCGCCCGCGATCCACGGCAAGGTGGGCCTGAGAGCGTCGATCACCGGCGAGATCGTGATGGACGAGGTCTTCTGCCCGGAGGAGAACGCCTTCCCTGACGTGCGCGGCCTGAAGGGGCCGTTCACCTGCCTGAACAGCGCGCGTTACGGCATCGCTTGGGGCGCGCTGGGCGCGGCGGAATTCTGCTGGCATACGGCGCGGCAGTACACGATGGACCGCCAGCAATTCGGCAAGCCGCTGGCGGCCAACCAGCTGGTGCAGAAGAAGCTCGCCGACATGCAGACCGAGATCACGCTGGGCCTGCAGGGTTGCCTGCGGCTGGGGCGGATGAAGGACGAGGGCACGGCGGCGGTGGAGATCACGTCCATCATGAAGCGCAACAGCTGCGGCAAGTCGCTGGACATCGCGCGCACGGCGCGGGACATGCTGGGCGGCAACGGCATCAGCGACGAGTTCGGCATCGCCAGACACCTGGTCAACCTGGAGGTGGTCAACACCTACGAGGGCACGCACGACATCCATGCGCTGATCCTGGGCCGCGCGCAGACGGGGATCGCGGCGTTCTGAGACACCGGGGCGGTCGCAAGCTGTCCTGAATGCGACAGCACCGCGATTGGTCCAGTAGCACGATCCGCCGCTGACCGGACCCGTTCGATGGTCCGGCGCGATCCGGAGACGATCATGGACGACATCACCGCCCGCATCCCTTCGCTCAAGGGCCTGGTCAGCGACGCCGAATGGCAGCTGCGCGTGGACCTCGCCGCCTGCTACCGGCTGGTCGCGCGATACGGCTGGAGCGACCTGATCTTCACGCACATCAGCGCACGGCTGCCTGGCGACGCGCATGAGTTCCTGATCAATCCCTACGGCCTGATGTTCGACGAGATCACGGCATCCAGCCTGATCAAGGTCGACGCGTCGGGCAACAAGCTGCAGGAGACGCCGTTCCCCGTCAACCAGGCTGGCTTCATCATCCATTCCGCGATTCACGCGGCCCGGCCGGACGTCGGCTGCGTGCTGCACACCCACACGCGCGCCGGCGTGGCCGTGTCGGCGCAGAAGGGCGGCGTGCTGCCGATCTCGCAGCAGTCGACCTTCGTGCTGGCCTCGCTCGCGTACCACGACTACGAGGGCGTCGCGATCCGGCCTGACGAGCAGCCACGGCTGCAGAACGACCTCGGCGACAAGATCTTCTACTGCCTGCGCAACCACGGTCTGCTGACCGTCGGCAAGACGATCGCCGACGCGTTCCTGTCGATGTACACCTTCGAGAGCGCCTGCCAGATCCAGATCGCGGCGCAGGCCGGCGGCGTCGAGCTGACGCCGGTCCACGACGCGATCATCCGCGGCACGGCCGAGGCGATGCGCGTGCAGACCGGTGGCCTCGGCGGCGCCTTCGTGTGGCCGACGCTGCTCCGGCAGGCGCAGCGGCAAAGTCCCGGCTTCGACGTTTGAAGCGGCCCGCCAGGTTGCCTTTTGCGTCACCCGCGGCAAATTCGTCTCAAGGCTTGATCGCCGCCAGCCATGCGATCGCGCTGAGCCCCGCGATCGCGATGGCCGGCGCATGACGCAGCCAGGCCGGGGCAGGGCGCTCGTGCCGCTCGACGTGCCGACGCAAGGTCGCCGCCAGCACGCCGTGCAAGCCCGACAGCGCCACGACGATCGGCAGCTTGGCGGTCAGCCAGAGTGCGCCGAACCAGCCGCCCCAGCTCGCCAGGCCGATGCCGAGGGCCCAGGCCGCCAGCATCGCCGGCGTGGTCACGCGCCGGTCCCAATGCAGGATGGCCGTGCCGAGGCGCTTCTCGTGGAGCAGCAGCACCGCTTCCCCGACGGGCCGCAGCGCGGCGATCGTCACGCCGAGCAACACCAGCCCACCCGCCCAGGTGAGCACCGCCGCGAGGTGCAGCCCCTTGATCCACAAGTACGTCATCGCGCCGCCTCGCGACCCAGCATGAACCAGCTGTAGAAGCCGCCTAACGGAATGAAGGCAGCGAGCAGCAATCGCCACGTGGTGGCGCCATCGACGGCGCGTTCCGTCCTTGCCTGCGCCAACTGCCAGCAGAAGACCAGGAAGGCCATGCCGTGCACGGGTCCCATGACAGACACCGCGATCGGCAGACCCGCCAGGTGCTTCAGGGGCACGGCGACCAGCAACAGCGCCAGGAGCGTGGAGGCCTCCAGCAGGCACAGGCGCCGGAGCATGGAGAGCGAGGGGATGGCGCCGGGGCGAGGCGGATGGGAACGGGACGAATGAGGCAACAGAAACTCCATGAGGTCCGTAGGAACAGGAGGATTCTTCCAATCGAACGCCGCCGTTGAAAGTGGCTGAAACGACCGCCTTCGACTGTTTTCGGACAAACCGATGGAGAATGATGAATCGTCGATGCCTCCCGCCTACGCCTCCCGCCTACGCCTCACGCCTACGCCTCACGCCCGGAGTTCTTCTGATGCCTGTCTTGCGATCTCCTCGCTCGCCGCCTCGAACTCCCTCTCCCGCACCGCGGGAGAGGGCGGGGGGTGAGGGCCAACGCCAGGTGGCCGTGCTCGCTCTGCCCGGCGCGGTGCCTTTCGACCTGACCATTGCCGGCGAAGTGTTCGGCCGCACCGTGCTGGACGACGGGCGCAAGGGCTACACGGTCACCGTCTGCGCCGAGCAGGACGAGATCGACGCCGGCGGCTTCACGATCGGGGTGAAGCGTCGCCTCGCGACGCTCAGGAGCGCACACACCATCGTCGTTCCGGGCATCGAGTCGCCGACGACCCCGATCAGTCCCGCCGTGAAGCGCGCACTCCTGGCCGCGTCCGAGCGCGGCGCGCGGATCGCGTCGATCTGCACGGGCGCCTTCGTGCTCGCACAGGCGGGACTGCTGAACGGTCTGCGCGCGACCACGCACTGGGCCGCCGCGCCCCTGATGGCGCAGCATCATCCCGAGGTCGACCTCGATCCTTCGGTGCTTTTCGTCGACAACGGGAAGATCCTCACCTCGGCCGGCGCGGCCGCCGGGATCGACCTCTGCCTGCACATGGTCCGCGGCGACTACGGCACGTCCGTCGCGGCGCGCATGGCGCGGCTGTCCGTCGTCCCGCTGCAGCGGGAGGGCGGTCAGGCGCAGTTCATTCAACCGTCCGACCTGCCGCCGGACCGCGACCTGCAGCCGGTGATCGCCTGGGCGCTGCAGCAATTGCACCGTCCGATCTCGACGACCGAACTCGCGGACCAGGGCTGCGTCAGCCCGCGAACGCTGCACCGGCGATTCCAGGAGCAGTTCGGCGTCGCGCCGGTGCAATGGCTGATCCAGGCGCGGGTCCGTCGCGCGCAGGAACTGCTCGAGACCGGCTCATCGAGCATCGAGCAGATCGTCGAGGCCGTCGGCCTCGGCTCGGCCGCGAATTTCCGGCAGCAGTTCCAACGCATCGCCGGGGTCAGTCCGAGCGCTTATCGGAAGAGCTTCGGCGCGCGCTGATCCTTAACTTCAAGGAACGAAAGAATGATCCCGCTCGACGTTCCGGGCGGCCGGGTCGCGCCTAGCATGGCGCGACCCCGGCGCACGACCGGGGCCTCACAGGAGACAAGATGATTCGCAGATCCCTGATCGCCTCGGGCGTGGCCGGCGCCGCGGCGCTGGCCGCGACGCTGCTGCCGGCCGTCGCGTTCGCGCAGACCTACCCGGACCGCCCCGTCCGTCTGATCGTGCCCTACGCGCCCGGCGGCAGCGCCGACATCGTCGCGCGGCTGATCTCGGACGAATGGGGCAAGGCGCTCGGCAGGCCGCTGGTGGTCGAGAACAAGGCCGGCGCGGGCGGCAACGTCGGCGTCGCCGAGGTGGCGAAATCCGCCGGCGACGGCTACACGATCGGCCTGCAGACGGTCTCGCTCGCGATCAATCCGGCGCTGACGCCGAAGATGCCCTACGACACGCTAAAGGACCTCGCGCCCATCGGCATGGTGGCGAGCTCGCAGCACGTGCTCGTCGTCAACGAGCAGGTGCCGGCGAAGACGGTCAAGGAACTGGTCGCGCTGGCGAAGAGCAGGCCCGGCAAGCTCTCCTATGCCTCGGCCGGCACGGGCAGCACCTTCCACATGTCGGCGGAGCTGTTCAAGGCGGTCGCGGGCGTGAGCATCGTCCACATCCCCTATCGCGGCGGCGGCCCCGCGCTGAGCGACACCATCGGCGGCCAGGTCGAGATGTCCTTCCCGGTGCTGTCGGCCGCGCAGGGGCACGTGCAGTCGGGCAAGCTGCGCGCGCTGGGCGTGACCGGACCGAAGCGCTCGCCGCTGATGCCCGACGTGCCGACGATCGCCGAGGCGGGCGTGCCCGGCTATTCCTTCGAGACCTGGTTCATGGTCTTTGCGCCGGCCGCCACGCCGCGGCCCGTCATCGACAAGCTGAACGCGACGCTGCACGCGGTGCTGACCTCGCAGGCGGTCAAGGACCGCATGGCGAAGGAAGGCTTCGAGTCCACGCCGTCGACGGCGGCGCAGGCGCGCGCCCGGCTGGAGAAGGAACTGCCGCAGTGGGCCAAGCTCGTGAAGGAGCGGGGGATCACGGCGGATTGATCGGCGCACGCTCGCGGCCCTCCGGGATCTCCGGGACCCGCGCGCGATCCGGCATCTGCTCCCGCGTGCCGGGTCTTGCGCCGCTCAGAGCCACACCCGTGGCCGGCGGCCGACGCTGGCGTCGACGAGCAGCTTGTGCGTCTTCTTGTCGATCGCCTCGGGCGGCACGTGGGCGAGCACGAGCCGGGCGAACTCCGGCAGACCGCCGAGGTTCGTCGACACGCGGGCGCGGGTGCGCGCCTGGTCTTCGAGCACGAACCACTTCATCGTCGGAGAGAAGCGCACGAGCCGCACGTCGGCCCAGCGCATCGTGCCTCGTCCGCCGAAGCGCCGGCCGAAGTCGATGGCATCGTCGGACAGCAGATGCCGGGCGAAGAAGTAGTCGGCGACCATGGGCAGCGCCATCAGCCCGAGCGCGACGAAGCACAGCGTGGTGCCGAGCGTCGCCGCAGGATGCTTGCCCGTGGCGAAGGACACCGCGGCGAGCCAGAAGAAGAACGCCGCGCTGAGCGCGCCGATCACGAGCGTGGTGATTGGGAGACGCAGTTGAATCGACATCGGTGGAGAGGCTCCGTGTGGCGGATGCGCGGTGCCGTCGACCGCGGACGCCGAGTATCTACGCCGCCGCCTTCGGCCGGACCCCGAAGTCGCGAGAGAACTCGCAGATCGACTGACCGGCGCGGGCAGCGGCCAGGGCGCGCAAAGCCGCTTTTGTCCGCTTGAGTTCCGGACGACCCCGTCCGAAGTACCACGCGGCCGCCACGCCGGGGATCACGACGGTGCCTGTGAGGACGGCGACGGGTGCTTGAACCAGCGACCACAGATACCAGGCGCCCAGGGACAGGGGGAGGCCCCACATCACCAGGGGAGCAGCAATCCGCCGCCAGCCGGAGGGCGACTCGGGACTGGCTTTCGGCATTCGGCGGGAGGGGATGCGCATCGGGCGATTCTCTGTCACGGCAAGCGGCGGATGTCGGCGCAAGAGCAGCGGGATGTCTTTCCCTCCGAAGAGGGCCTCCTGCTCCGGGACATCCCCCAGACCTTGCGCCCTTGTGCGCGGCTAGCATCCCTCGCCATCAGAAGACCATCCCCGGCCGCACGCGCGGCGCGGTGGAACAGGGAGTAGCTCATGACACCGATCTCCGCCGCGCGCCGCTGCGCGCTGTCGTTCGCCCTCACGCTGGGCGGCCTGCACGGCGCGGCCTTCGCGCAACCCGCGCCCGCGCCTGCATCCGTGCCTGCGGAGGTCTTCTTCAAGGAAGCCACGTTGCTGGAGGCCAAGCTCTCGCCCACCGGCAAGCGGCTGGCCATTGCCGCGCCCGGCGCCGCCGGTCGTCGCGTCGGCCTCTACGTGTTCGAGCTGGGCGCGAAGATCGAGGCCCGCCGCGTGGTCCAGTTCAGCAACGACGACGTCGGCACCTTCCAATGGGTCAACGACGACAAGCTGGTCTTCTCCGCCACCGACCGCCGCATCGCCTCCGGCACCCACTACCAGGCCAGCGGACTCTTCTCGGTCGCGGCCGACGGCTCCGGCGTGCGCCAGATCGTCCAGCGCGACAGCGACGGCGAAGGCGAACGCAAGGCCTTCGGCGGCGCGCTGACCTTCAACCATGTCCTGCTCGGCGTGCCGTTCCCTCATGCGGGCGAACCCGGCAACCGCGTGCTGGTCGGCCGTTACGGCCTCAACCGCTCCAACAACACCAGCGCCTACACGCCGTTCTGGCTCAACATCGACACGGGCCGCGCGCAGGCGGCGACCTTCGACGAGCCGCGCGGCGCGTACCGCTTTCTCTTCGACAGCCACGGCGAGGCCCGCGTCGTCCTGACCGAGCAGGAGAACGTGCGCACCGCCTACTGGCGCGCCCCCGGCGAGAAGACCTGGACCGAGATCACCCGCGGCGACCTGCTGGGCCTGCCCTTCGTGCCCGTCGCGGTGGACGACGGCGGCCGCCTGTTCGTCGAACGCCTCGAAGGCCCGCAGCGCTACACCGTGCTGACCCGTTTCGACTTCCAGACGAAACAGCCCGAGCCGCGCGCCCTGCTGAGCACGCCGGGCTTCGATCCGGAGCCGCAGGTGATCCTCGACGCGGGTCGCACCGTCGGCATCCGCTACCAGACCGACGCCTCGGCCACCGCCTGGTTCGACCCCGCGATGCGCGACTTCCAGAAGCAGGTCGACGCCCGCTTCACCGAGGGCGTCAACGACGTCCAGTGCGCCCGCTGCGGCAAGCCGGACATGGTCGCGCTGGTGCGCAACTACTCGGACCGCGATCCCGGGTCGTACTGGGTCTATCGCGCCGCCGCGCCCGAGTCGGAGCGCTGGTCGGCCGTCGGCCCGCAGCATCCGGACGTGGACCCGCGCACCATGGCCGGGCAGGAGCTGCATCGCATCAAGGCCCGCGACGGGGTGGAAGTGCCGGTCTGGCTGACCTTGCCCCACGGCGTCGCCCCGGACAAGCCCGCGCCGGCCGTGGTGCTGGTGCACGGCGGACCGTTCGTGCGCGGCCGCGTCTGGGACTGGGACGAAACGGCGCAGTTCCTGGCGTCGCGCGGCTACCTGGTGATCGAACCGGAGTTCCGGGGCAGTCAGGGCTATGGCGACCGGCATTTCCGCGCCGGCTACAAGCAGTGGGGTCAGGCCATGCAGGACGACGTCGCGGACGCCCTGCGCTGGGCACAGTCCAAGAAGCTCGCCACGGATCGCGCCTGCATCTTCGGCAGCAGCTACGGCGGCTACAGCACGCTGATGGGGCTGGCCAAGGACGGCGACCTCTACCGCTGCGGCATCGCTTCGGCCGGTCCCACCGACCTGATGCTGCTGCTCAAGGGCGATCGCTGGGTGGACGACGACCTCGGCAGTTCGTACCGGACCTTCCAGGCACCCACGGAGATCGGCGATCCGGTGAAGGATGCCGACATGCTGAAGGCCAATTCGCCGGTGCTGCTGGCCGACCGCATCCGCGCGCCGCTGATGCTGGTGTACGGCGAACGCGACCGCCGCGTGCCGATCGAGCACGGCGAGCGCATGCGCGACGCGCTGATCAAGGCCGGCCGCCCGCCGGAGTGGGTCACCTACCGCGGTGAAGGCCACGGCTTCGGCAACCTCGAGAACAGCGTGGACTTCGCCAAGCGCCTCGAAGCCTTCCTTGCGAAGAATCTGAAGGACGCGCCGGCGGCGCAACAGGGCGGGCAGTAAGCCGGCGCACACGGTCCTCGCCCGCGATCCTCATCCACGAGCCATCCCGGCGCGCCCTCGTGTGCGGCGGAGGCTTCAGTCCTCCGCCCGCACGCAGCCCAGCATCGCCGCCACCAGCGTGGCGGCCTGCCGCTCGCGCAGGCAGTAGAGGTACTCGCGCACCAGCGGCATGTCCTGCTCGAAGGGCAGGGCGATCAGATCCGGATGCCGGCCCGTTTCGTGCGCGGCGAAGATGCTGAGCCCCAGCCCGCGCACCACCGCCTCGCGCAGCGCCTCCCGGCTGGCGATCTCCATCTGCGCCTTCGGGCGCACAGCCGCGGCGTCGAGTGCCTGCTCGCTCAGCGTGCGCGTCATCGAGCCGCGTTCGCGCACCAGCAGTGTCTCCCCGGCCAGCGCCGCCAGCGGCACCGCCGCGCGACGCGCCAGCGCATGGCCGCGCGGCAGTAGCAGGACCAGCGGATCCGCGCCCAGCTCCACACGGTGCAGCCGCGCGTCCTCCTCCAGGTGGCTGGAGGTCGCCAGGTCCACCTCATAGGCCAGCAGCGCATCCACCATCTGCCGTGAGTTGCCAGCGGAGATGCTCAGCTCCACCAGCGGGTGCCGCGTCCTGAAACGCTGCGCCAGGGTCAACGTGTAGTACGGCGCCGTCGCGCCCAGCCGCAGCGTGCCGCCGCGCAGCTCGGCCGAGTCGCGCAACGCGAACTCGATGTCCAGCTCCTGCTGCAGCAGCGCGTCCACCTGCGGCATCAGCCGCCGGCCCGCGTCGCTCAGGCTGAGCCGGCCGCCGCCGCGGTGGAAGAGCTCCACCCCGTACTGCTCCTCCAGTGCGCGGATCTGCGTCGTCACCGTGGGCTGGGACAGCCCCAGCTGCTTCGCCGCGCCGGTGATGGACCCCAGCCGCGCCACGGCGAAGAAGGCCTTCAACTGGTTCACAAGCACGGCAGCCTCCCCGGATGGGACGGATCCCCCAAAACGGCCGGATCCCCCAAAACGGCCAATACCGGTTTCGGTGAACTTGGGGCGTCTGACGCGTCAATGACATATGCCATTCCTACAGTGTCCCCCATCGACCACCGCCCGCTGGAGCGCCCATGCCGACCCCCTCCCTGTCGACCACCCGGTCGAGTCCCTTGTCCACCGTCCTGCACGCCGCCGCGGCGCTGGCCCTGGCCGCGATCGCCGCGCTGACCAGCCCCGAGGTCCATGCCCAGGGGAGCCAGGGCGGACAAGGCAAGACCGAACTGCTGGTCTACAGCGCCCTCGAAGCCGACCAGATCAAGGCCTACAAGACCGCCTTCGAGCAGGACTACCCCGCCATCGAGCTGAAGTTCGTCCGCGAGTCCACTGGCATCGTCACCGCCCGGCTGCTGGCCGAGAAGGCCAACCCGCAGGCCGACGTCGTCTGGGGCCTGGCCGCGACCTCGCTGATGCTGCTGGACAAGGAAGGCATGCTCGCCGCCTACGCGCCCAAGGGCCTGGAGCAGGTCCGCGCGACGATGCGCGACCCGCGTCCGCAGCCGACCTGGGTCGGCATGGACCTGTGGTCCTCGGCGGTCTGCTTCAACACCGCGGAGGCGGCCAAGCGCAGCCTGCCGAAGCCGACCTCCTGGAACGACCTGACCCAGCCCGTCTACAAGGGCCTGCTGACCATGCCGCATCCGGCCTCCAGCGGCACCGGCTACCTGATGGTCTCCGCCTGGCTGCAGATGATGGGCGAAGCCAAAGGCTGGGCCTTCATGGACGCGCTCCACCAGAACATGGGCGTCTACACGCACAGCGGCTCCAAGCCCTGCCGCCAGGCCGGCGCCGGCGAATTCCCGGTCGGCCTGTCCTTCGAGTACCGCGCCAACAAGACCAAGAAGGAGGGCGCGCCCATCGACATCGTGTTCCCCAAGGAAGGCCTGGGCTGGGACGTCGAGGCCACGGCCGTCATGAAGACGACGAAGAAGCTGGACGCCGCCAGGGCGCTGGCCGACTGGGCCGTGACGCGCAAGGCCAACGAGCTCTATGCGAAGAACTTCGCCGTGCTGGCGCTGCCCTCCGTGCAGGAGCAGCTGGAGTACGTTCCTTCCGACCTCGACAAGCTGCTGGCGAAGAACGACTTCAACTGGGCCGCCGCGAACCGCGACCGCATCCTCGCCGAGTGGTCGCGCCGCTACGAGGCCAAGGCCGAGAAGAAGTGATCCGCCCCTGAGCCCGAGACCGGACCTCCCCATGCTGCATCTGCGCCAGATCACCAAGCGTTTCGGCACGCAGACGGTGCTGCAAGGCATCGACCTGGACCTGCCCGCCGGCGAGTTCGTGTCGCTGCTGGGCCCCTCGGGCTGTGGCAAGACGACGCTGCTGCGCGTCGTCTGCGGCATCGAGACGCCGGAGTTCGGCCAGGTGCTGATGCACGGCCTGGACATCACCGCCTGGCCCGCGTCGCAGCGGCGCTTCGGCGTGGTGTTCCAGTCCTATGCGCTGTTCCCCAACCTGACGGCGCGCGAGAACGTCCGTTACGGGCTCAACGAGATGCCCCGGCGCGAGGCCGCGGAGCGCGCGGAGGAGATGCTCGCGCTGGTTGGGCTGCTCGACCAGGCCGGCAAGTTTCCGGCGCAGCTGTCCGGCGGGCAGCAGCAGCGCGTCGCGCTGGCCCGCGCGCTGGCGCCGGGACCGAAGCTGCTGCTGCTCGACGAGCCGCTGTCGGCGCTCGACGCGCAGGTGCGGCTGGAACTGCGCACCGAGATCCGCGCGCTGCAGCAGCGGCTGGGCATCACCACCTTGATGGTGACGCACGACCAGGAAGAGGCGCTGGCGATGTCGGACCGGGTGGTGCTGCTCGCCAAGGGCCAGATCGCGCAGCAGGGCGCGCCGCGGCAGCTCTACGACCGGCCGGCGAGCGCGCTGGTGGCCGGCTTCGTCGGACGGATGAACTGGATGGATGGGCAGGTCGTCGCCGATGGGCGCGTGCGCGTGGGCACCACACTGCTGGGCTGCGACACCAGCGCCTACAAGACCGGCAGCGTCGTGCGCGTGGGCATCCGCCCCGAGGCGATCCGTCTGCTGGACGGGGAGGGCGCCATGCTGCGCGCCCGCATCGAGACGCTGCAGTTCCACGGCGCCGTCACGCAGGTGCTGCTGCGCTGCGAGGCGCTGGGGGTCGGATGCGGATCCGGTGCCGGTGCAGGCGCGGGCGCGGGCGCGGGCGTCGGCGGCGCGTTGATGCTGGAGATTCCCAGCGGCGAAGCCGCCGGACTCAGCGAAGGCGAGATGCGCGGCCTGCGCCTGCCGGCCGAGGCGCTGCAACTCTTCGACGCGCCGCTGTCGATGCGGAGGGCGGCGTGAGCGTCGAGGACGTCCCAGGCGCCCGATGGCCCCCTCTCCCGCACCGCGGGAGAGGGCGGGGGGGGAGGGGCGGCGTACTGGCACCACCCTCACCCCAACCCCTCTCCCGCAGTGCGGGAGAGGGGCTTCCGGAGAGCGTCTCGAACGCGGCGGGAACCGGGCTTCCCAAGCGCCGGCGCGTCGAAGCCTGGGTGTTGCGCGCGCTGCTGGCCGCCGGGCTCGTCGCGCTGGCCGTGATCATCCTGCTGCCGCTGGTGTCGCTGCTCGCGCAGAGCGTGCTCGACGGGCAGGGCCGTTTCGTCGGCGCGTCGCATTTCATCGCCTATTTCTCGACCGGTCGGTGGCTCGCCGCGTGGAACAGCGTCGCGCTGTCGGCCGTCTCCGCCGCCGTCTGCGTCGCGCTCGCCTACGGCTATGCCTGGGCGCTGACGCACACCACCTTGCCGGCCAAGGGGTTGTGGCGAGCACTGGCGCTGCTGCCGCTGCTCGCGCCGTCGCTGCTGGCCGCCATCGGGCTGGTCTATGCCTTCGGCAACCAGGGCCTGTTGAAGGGGCCGATGCAGGCGCTCGGCATCGACAGCATCTACGGACCCGCCGGCATCGTGCTGGGATCGGTGCTGTGGACCTTCCCGCACGCGATGCTGATCCTCGTCACGACGCTGTCCAGCAGCGACGCGCGGACGATTGAGGCGGCGCGCTGCCTCGGCGCCGGGGGCTGGCGCGTCTTCCGCACGGTGACGCTGCCGGCCAGCCGTTACGGGCTGCTGATCTCGCTGGTGGTCGTGTTCGTGCTGGTGCTGACCGACTTCGGGGTGCCCAAGGTCGTCGGCGGGCAGACCGCGATGCTGGCCACCGACATCTACAAGGAAGTCGTCGGCCAGCAGCGCCTGGACCGCGGCGCCGTGGTCGCGATGCTGCTGCTGTTGCCGGCGCTCGGCGCCTTCGGGCTGGAGCAGCGCCTGCGCGCCCGTCAACGCGCCGTGCTGAGCCTGCGCGCCGTCCCTCATGTCCCGTTGCCGAGCGCAGCACGGGACCTCGCCGCGCTGCTGTACTGCGCGCTGATCGCCGCGGCGCTGGTCGGCGTCTTCGGCATCGCGGTCTACGCGTCGTTCGCGCAGTACTGGCCGTATCAGCTGACGCCGACCTGGTCCCACTACCAGTTCGACATGAGCGACGGCGGCGGCTGGGCCAGCTACGGGAACTCGCTGCGTCTGGCCGCGTGGACCGCGGTCGTCGGCGCGGCGTTGAGCTTCCTGCTGGCCTGGCTGGTCGACAAGCCGCGCGGCGTCGTCGCCGCGCGCGGCGCGCTCAACGCGCTGGCCACGCTGCCGATGGCGGTGCCGGGTCTGGCGCTCGGCCTGGGCTACATCCTGTTCTTCAACGCGCCGTGGAATCCGCTGCGCGGCTGGTACGGCGGGATCGGCCTGCTGGTGCTGTGCGCGGTGGCGCATTACTACTCGGTCGCGCACCTGACGCAGCTGGGCGCGCTGCGCCAGCTCGACCCGGAATACGAGCGCGTCGCCGAATCGCTCGGCCTGCCGTTCTGGACGCACCTGCGCCGCGTGCACCTGCCCATCGCGATCCCGACGCTGGTGCAGGTCGCGGGCTACTTCTTCGTCAGCGCGCTGACGACGGTGTCGGCGGTGGTGTTCCTCTACTCGCCCGACACGACGCTGGCCGCGATCGCCGTGCTGGCCATGGACGACGCCGGGGACACCGCGCCGGCTGCGGCGATGGCGACGCTGCTGTTCGTGACCGCGGCCGTTGGGCGCGGTGTCATCGGGCTCGTCGGGCATGTGCTCATACAACGCACCCAGCGGTGGCGCGCGCGATAGTGTTAGGAACGCCGCAGCACTTCCACCGCCGCTGGCAGTAAGAACGGCGTATTCCCTTGATTCGATCGGCATTCCCATGAACTGTGACCTCCTCGTGGTCGGCGCCGGCATCGTCGGCCTGGCCCATGCCTGGGCCGGCGCGAAGCGCGGCTGGCGCGTCGTCGTCGTCGAGCGCGACGCGGCCTGCATCGGCGCGTCCATCCGCAATTTCGGCTTCGTCACCGTGACCGGCCAGCAGCGCGGCGCGCACTGGCGCCGCGCGCGGCGTTCGCGCGATCTCTGGGCCGAGCTCGCGCCGCAGGCCGGCCTGCGCATCGAGCATGCCGGCCTGCTCCTGGCCGCGCGCTGCGAGGAATCCGAGGCGCTGCTGGACGCCTTCCTCGCCACCGAGATGGGCGAGGGCTGCGCGCGCGTCGGCGCCCACGGCGCGATGACGCGCCAGCCCGGCCTGCGCGCGCGGGGAGAGACCGGCGACACCCTGCTCGGCGCGCTGGTGAGCCCGCACGAGCTGCGCGTCGAATCGCGCGACGCGATCCCGCGCATCGCCGCGTGGCTCGCGGAGCGCCACGGCGTCGAGTTCCGTTTCGGCGAATCGGTGCTGGCGGTCGAAGCCCCGCACGTGCGCACCTCCCGCGCGAGCTACCGCGCCGAGCGCGTCACGGTCTGCGCCGGCGCGGAGCTGCACGGCCTTTTCGCCGACCGCTGGACGCCGCATGCGCTCTCGCTGTGCCAGCTGCAGATGCTGCGCGTGCGGCCGCCGTCGGGGTTCCGGCTGAACGCCGCGCTGATGGCCGATCTGAGCCTGGTGCGCTACGAGGGCTACTCGGCGCTGCCCGAGGCGCAGCCGCTGCTGCGCCGGCTGTCCGCCGAGCGCCATGACGCGCTGGCCCACGGCATCCACCTGATCGCGGTGCAGAGCGCCGACGGCACGCTGGTCGTCGGCGACTCGCACCACTACGGCCCGGTGCTGCCGCCGTTCGCGAGCGAGGCGGTGGACCGGCTGATCCTCGACGAGCTGCATCGGCAACTCGCGCTGCCGTCGCTGGAGGTCGTCGAGCGCTGGACCGGCGTCTATCCGGTCAGCGCGACGGCGCCGTGCCTCGTCGAAGCACCGGACGAGCGCACGCGACTGGTGATCGTCACCAGCGGCACCGGCGCGAGCACCGCCTTCGGGTTGGCGGAAGAGGTCCTCGCGGCGTGGTGAACGCTGTCTCACTTCCCCGCGGCGATGGCAGTCCTAACGCTTCTTTGTTAGGCAAGGACTGACCCCGCCAGCAGGCCAGCCGACGTCGATCGCGCCGATGACGCCGACGCGATCGACGAACCGGAGGCCATGGCGTGCCCTTCCTCCCCCACCGCCTGAGCCAGCAGCGCCGCCTGGCGGACCGGCTCGGAACGTCCGGCAGCCTCCGTCGTGAACGTCACCTCCGTCAGCCAGCTCTCCGTCGGAAAATAGCCGTCCTCGCCCTGCAGCCGGTAGCAGCGGTACGGCACGCCGCCGGTGTCCACGGGGATCGTCAGCACCGCTCGACCGTCGATCTCGATCTGTCGCGCCAGGACGCGGATCCGCTCCTGGCCGTCCACGGCTTGCAGCTGCCATCGACCCGCCGTCTGGCCTGCCAGCCGAGGATGGGGCAGCGGATCGGGCACGGCATGGATCGTCAGCGATCTCAGCGCGATGCTGTGCGCGAAGTCGAAGCGGATCGCCGCCGACGGCCCCAGCACGAGCGTTCCGTCGGTCGCCGCCGCCGACGGCGGCCGCCAGGCATACGCATCTTCGGCGCGCTCCAGGCCGTCGACCAGGTTGCCCGGCTCGCTGTGCGCCCACCACCGCCGTCCCGGCGGCAGCGCTTCGGTGACCTGCTCGATGCCGCCCGCCTGCGCCAGCAGTGCCGGTGTCCACGCGGGATCGGCCGGCTTGGGCGGTTTGGGACGGATCACCGTGAGCGGGCCGCTCATGAGGTTCCAGCGGGAGGCGTCGTCGTCCTCGTTCTTCATCACGGGAGGAGGCGACAGCAACACCTCGCCCGGCACGATGTCGTAGTGCACGCGGGGCTGGCGCGCCGCGTCCCGGCGCTCGAAGCCCATGCCGTCTTCGTCCAGCCGCAAGTAGTGAGGCGACCGGAAGTAGCTGCGCGATGTCGGCAGCACCGTGCTTAGCGCGTCGCTGACCTCCACCTGGATCAGCTCGGAGCGGTCGGTGAGACCTTCATAACGCCGTCGTTGAAGATTGCCCAGCAGCAGGTCCTGAGGCGATGTCCCCGCGTGCCGGAGCGCGGTCAACGCGCCGGCGTCCCTGACGCCGGCCCGGTGCATGCCCAGGATCCACGCCTCGTCGCAGGTCCCCGCCGCCAGCATGGACCGGGCGATGTCCGACGCGGCGTCCGGCGTGCGTCCTCGCAAGGACAACGCGGCCGCCACCAGCGAGCGTGTCCATGGGCGCAGGGTGAGCGTCCCCTCACCCGTCTGGCGCAGCACGCGCAGGAAGTCGGGCATCGCCGTCGCCAATGCGGGGCGTTCGCCGTCCAGCGCCGCATGCCAGGCGATGAAGGCCCGCCACTCCTCGTGGGACAGGTCGTTCCGGAGGGCGGTCTCCACATCGACCCAGGGGCGGTCCGTCGCGGCCATCTCGAGCAGCAAGGGACCGTGCCGGTCCAGACGCAGCGGCGTGTCGACGGCGCCAGCGGCGTACCCCGTCATCCAGCCCGCCATCGCCTCCTCCGTCGAGCCCGCCATCGCCTCCCCTGTCGAACTCGCCACCGACCCCTCGAAAGCCGGCGTGATGCCCGCTGCGTCCAGGAAGGAGAGCATCTGGTCCATGCGCAGCAGTGCTCGGAAATCGACCGGGTGCAGCGCGTCGATGACTTCATCGGACAGGCCGCGCAGGGCCATCCAGGCCGCGACGATCGCGCGCTCCGGCAGTTCGGCGGGGCCCGTGCGACCTCGCACCCGGGCGTGCAGCAGCGCCAGGCCGCGCGCGATGTCGGGCGCCTCGATGCCGCTGGCGTGCAGTCCCACGGTCAGCTCGGAACGGATGTCGGCGGGGCCGGGTTCGTGTTCGCCCGGCCAGGCGTCGGCCAGCACCTGCAGGCCGATCGCCGTCTCGCCGCCGTCGTGCGGGAAGCCGAACCTCAACACGCCGGGATGGCGGTAGTAGTCCTCCACGAAGATCGCCGATGCGGTCTCGCCCGCACCGGTCGTGAGCAGCAATGACAGATCGATGCGCCGCCGGGCGTAATGGCGAGGCGCCTGGCGCAACCAGACCGTGCGTGCCGGCGCCTCCGGCGTCAGCGGCAGCGCGCGCGGCGCGGGCACGGCCCGGATCAGATGCGTCCCGGCCGCGGTCACCAGATAGTCGTCCTGGAAGTTGAAGGGGTCGTGGACCTGCGCGCCCGTCTCCGGATCGATGGCGATCCGCGCGTACCGGCGCGCCGGTTCCTCGGACCGCGGTGGCGGCGAGGCCGCCGCGCCGTGCGCCGGGTCCACGACGTCGACGAGCAAGGCCTCCACCGGCCCCGGGGGCGCGTCGGGTGCCGGCAAGCGGATCGGCGCGACGCGAGGCGGGCCGTCGTCGGCGTTGATCAGGGCCCAGATCGAGAATCGACCTTCGACCGGCGTCACGTCCTGCGCCTGCGCCCCGGCGTACCCGGCTGCAAATCCCGGCAGCGTCAGCGCCAGCGGCGTGAATCCCCCGGGCGCCTGGGCGGGCCCCATCTCCTCGAGGATCAGCGCCTGGCCTTGGCGGCGATGGCGCAGGCGTCCGACCGGCACCTCCAACACGATGAACAGGGGCATGCCGGACACCGACCGCGCGTGGAAGGCGCCGGCGCCGGACGGCAGGTGATACCGCACCGGCGCGTCGACCGTGAGCAGCGACCGCCGCTCGACCGCCGTGCCGGGCGCGAAATGCTGCGCGTGCGCCAGCGACGCCAGCGACTGCGCCGTGCCGTCGAGCTGCCGGGGCTCTTCCAGCGTGACACGCACGCCGCTGGCATCGCGGAGCGTCAGCGTCCGGGGCGGCCGGTCGTCGGCCTGGAAGAACTGCGCCAGGATCAGCGGTTCGCCGCCGGCGTCCACCACCAGGGCGTCGCCCTCGCGCTTCAGGGTCAGCGATTCGTGCAGGACGTCGACCTCGACCAGCAGCTGCGCCGACGGCGCCGCCATCACGATCCGGGCCGGCGTGCCGGCCTGCCAGAACGCCTGGTCCTCGGACGAGGTGCAGACCACCTCGTTGCCGGCGCGCAGCCGGTAGAGGTTGCGGCCGGCGCCGCCGGCAATGCGCACCTGGTGGCCCGAGACATCGAAACGCTCGTCCGGCCGGCCGCCCTGCACGTCGGCCGAGGCGACGTCGCGCAGCGCCAGCGCTTCCATGCCGCTCACGACGACCTTGTGGCCCCACACGTCGCCGCGGGCGCTGTCGGAGGCGTGCAAGGACCAGGACGCCCGGCCGTCGGGCTCGCTCCGTGCGCGCATCACGACATGGGCGCCGGCCGCGTCCAGCACCAGTTCGTCATGGCCGGCGCCGGCCTCGATGGACAGGGCGCTGTGGCGATCCAGCAGGAAGACGTCGTCGCCCTGACCGCCGATCGTGTGGCCGGTGGCGCCGGCCAGCTCGAACAGCTGCCGCGACCTGGAGACGGCCGTCGCCTCCGTGTCGAAGCGATGGTGAGCCCCGTCGAGCCAGGCCGTGGCGCCGAACTCGGTCCGGATGCCGAGGTCGCGCACCGGCGCCTCGATGCCGATGAGGGTGCGCCGATCCTGCAACATGAACGAGAAGGGCGGATCGCCGCCCTCGGTCTTGAACGCCGCGTGGACCACGCGATGGGCGAAGCGGGGATGATGGAAACGGGCGAAGCCGCGCTTGGCAAGCAGGTCGATCCGGTGGCGCCAGCGCGCCTCGTCGTCGTTCTGCAGGACCTGGGCGCGTTGGCTTGCCGCTTGCCTGGCCTGCTTCTCCGTCACCGCCCGGACGAAGGTGTCCGTGTCGAAGCCGAAGAATTTCGCGACGGTCGCGCCGGTCAGCCGCAACCAGCCGCGGGCCGAGCGCGGCCCGCGCAGATGGTCGCCGTACTCGTCCAGCCAGACGCCGATGGAGGCGCCGCCCGACACGGCGGTGAACAGCGCCCAGCCGGCGGGGCCAGCGAGGCGGCCCAGCAGGCTCAGCCCCATCGCGGCCCGGCCCGCCAGCGCGGTGCCCTGCAGGCCCGCGACCAGTCCTGCGACGCGCATCGACAGACCGGTCCCGAGCACCAGACTGGTGGTGACCGTGTCGGCGAGCAGCGCGCGATGTTCGTAGCTGTCCCTGCCCAGGCCGCTATCGTTGAACTGCTGCCAGCGCCGCGTCAGCATCGCCACGTTCACGCCCGCCATGGCGACGTCGACGACGGCCGGGAGCCCCCGTCCGGTCCAGCGGAGCGGGGATCCGCCGGCGCGCGGCGCGCGTCTGGCCAGCCAGGCGCCCACCGCATCGGACAAGGGAGAGGCCACCAGATCGGACGCATCGGCCAGGGCCAGCCCTGTCGTGACCGCGTCCATGTGCCGCCAGTCATGCGCCAGCTGGAAGGCGTTGAGGACGGCGGCCGGACCGCGCCAGCCGGCGCCTGTGCCGCCGCCTGGGAGTGGGTGCGGGCCGGCGGCGATCGCGTGGCGCCTCGACCGGATCCTGCGGGCGCGATCCACGCCGCGTGCGAACGTCGGATCAGCCGCGGCGTGCGCGACCAGCCGGTCGAAATCCGCCGGCGGCAGGACGAGCATCGATCCCGCCAGGCGCATCGCCGCGGCCAGGGCGACGGGCTCGGTCCCGGTGCGCGACAGGGCCGCGGACAGGCGCGGGATGTCCGGGATCCAGGGGGCGCCGTCGTCCGCGCCGCGCAGCGCCTGGAGCGCGGCCTCCGGCGTGAGGCCGGCGAGGTCGTCCAGATGAAGCGGATCGTCGAAGCGCGCCCGCCGCGCGAGGACGGACAGGAATGGTTCAAGCGACACCGGGTGGCCCCCGTCGACGGATCGACCCAGCACGGTGGCGGCGATCGAGGGGGTCATGCCGCCGGTCATGCCGCCGGTCACGTCGCCGGTGAGGTCGATGGCCCCCCCGGGGATGCCGGCGTACTTGTCGGTGCGTCGGATGGCTGGACCGCCCCGCGCCGGCCGACCGGTGACGAAGGTCGTGTTCCACGCCCGCTGCCGCAACTGGCCGAGGGGATCGACGGTCGCGCGACGGGTGGAGCCCGGCGCGTCGTCCGGGAAGACCACGGGCTGGGCGAACGCCGTCACGGCGAAACCGGACGCGGTCAGACCGGAATCCTGGAAGCGCTCGAGGAAGGATTTGGAGAAGCTGGACTTCGCCAGCGGGCTGTCCAGGGCGCATGACAACAGGGTGGCCTTGTGGACGCGCGCGCCGGCCAGCCGCGGGCCGAGGAAGTCGCGGAGGCGGCGCGCCAGCTGATCGGCGGTGTAGCCGCTCAGCAGCCGCTGATGATCCGGGTCGGTCGACGCGTCGCCCACGACGATCAGCTTGATGGCGCGGTAGCGGCCCGGTTCGTCGAGCAGGGCCTCGCCGGTGACCACGCGGCTGTTGCCGTGGCGGTCGAGCTGGATCCAGGTCGTCGCCCCCTTGCGCTTGACCGCATGCCGCAGCGCGGCTTCCAGCGCGGCCGGTTCGTCGTCCATCTGCAGCACCAGTTGCCAGTGGTCCGGCCGCGCGCGCTTGGGATCGGGCTGGCCGGAGAAGGCCTCGTCCAAGGCCTGGCGCCAGGCGGCGGACGTGGCGCGGGCCGGCGTCGGCGCGTTCTTCCAGGCGGTCACGGCCAGGGCGATCCGGTCGCCGGACGTCTCGATGCCGTCCAGGAACAGACGCACCTGTTCCGCGCCCCAGGGGTCTTCGCGCAGGCTGCCGTCGGGTTGTCGCTGCGCGATGCGCAGGACCGGGACGCCGCCGAACACGCTGGCATACAGGTGGCCGTCCTTGTCCGTCGCGAGGCGTTGCAGGACCCGTGCGGGTTCCACCACGCCATCGCCCGACAGCAGGCGCAGGCTCCATTCGTCGACGTCATCCGCCAAGCTGCTCATCGGAAAGCGGGGCGTGGGCGCCAGGTGGACCGACAGCGATGCCGATGCCTTGCCCCCGGACGTCGGGATCCACCGGGTGAAGGTGATGCGTCCGCCGCCGGCGGCCACTTGAGCGCGCCGTCCGGCCGCGTAGTGCCGGTGCGGGCCACCCTGCAGCGCCAGTTGCCGCATCACGTACAGGCCGGGCAGCGGGGGGTCGAGCGTGGACGGCACCGGGAGGGTCAGGCCCAGCAGGCTGCGCACGGACCGCGTTGTCACGACCTGGACCCCGTCGCCGCTCGCCGGTCCGGCCGGCCCCGGCCCCGGCTCGCGTCTGGTGACCGCGATCAGCGGACCGATGATGCCCGTGTCCGACAGCTGCTCCAGCACGGGCAGGAGTCGTCCGAAGTGCTCCGCGATGCCGGCCGGCGGGGTCGCGCCCACGTCCTGGCGGATGAGATCGATGTCCACATGGAAGGGCTGGCCGAGCCGGGCGGCCTGCGTGGCATACAGCGTCGTCGCGGCGACCGCCTGGAAGGCCGGCCAGTCCGCGTCGACCGTCGCGCCGTCGGGACCATGGCGCGCCGCCAGGAAGTCCAGCGTGTCGGCGACCGACCAGACGTCGACAACCGGCAGCGCCGCGATCTCCAGCTCGCGTCTCGTGGCGGTCCCCAGCAGGCCGGCGGCGTCTGCCAGCGCCGGGGTGTCCGGCGTCGGGCGCAAATCTCGCGCCAGCTGGCGCAACAGATCGTGCAGACGCAGGAAGGCCACGGGCTCCACGCCGTGGTAGCCGGCGAGGTGGGGGAACCAGCGGCGGTGATCGTCGAAGAGGCCGATCAGGGGGCGCAGCCCGATCCCCAGCCGCTCGCGGATCTGCGGGTCCGCGTCGGCCCCCAGCCCCCAGCGGTCGTAGATCCAGTCCCGCACCCCGGTCCTGTCGAGTCGCGAAGCGGGGAGGCGCAACGGGACGGTGCCGATGCCGCGGGACGTCAGCCGCCCCGCGACGAGCGCCTCGGCGGCGGCGGGGTTGCGCCAGGGCCGATAGCCGGGCGGCCACGCGGAGGTCGGCGCCGGTGTCGACGCCGACGACGAAGGCCGGGTCACCGGGTCGGCGGCGTCGGCTCCGACCAGGCTGGGGGAGAGGTCCTCCAGCGAGATCGATCCCTCGCTGGTCGGGCCGATGTCAGGCAGCGACCCGGAGGTCGCCCCGCTGTGCCCGCTGTGCGTGCGGTGCGTGCGGTGCGTGTCGTGCGGACCATCGCTGCCCGTCGTGCTGCCCACGCTGAGATCGGAGTTGAAGCTGAAGTCGCTGCCGACGTCCAGGGGGACGGGAAAGTCCAGGCTCGGCGCCGTCGAGGCGCTGTCCGAACCCGACCGGCTCGATCGTGCCTGCGCGCTCGGACCGGCGGCCGCCTCGCCGGGCGCCGCGGACGTGCCCCCGATGCCCGACGTTCCCGAGCCGGCCGTCACGAACTCCTTCGCGGGCGCCGGCATGAATCCGGCCACGGGGTCGTACCGCCAGCCCGACCCGAGGTGGGCGCGCAGGTCCTCCTCGGTCTGGAATCCGGCGCCGCCGGCGACCCAGGTGCCATACGACGGCGCGACATCGGTCTCCCAGACCACGCGACCGATGAGACGGGCGTCACGCAGGCGCAGCAGCGTGTCGTGCAGTTCCAGGGACACGCCGGCCTGGGCTGCGGTGGTCCGTCGGGTCGGGTGGCCGGGATCGATCAGATGGTCCGCCAGCGGCTTCACGAGGGTCCCGCCCGCCGGCGCGTCGACCGCTGCGATGAACGTCTGGGCCAGCGCTCGCGCCGTCGCGATGGCTTGGCCGTCCACCCGGGGGTTCAGCAGCTTCCAGGCCTTCTTCAGCAGCTGCCTGAATCCCGCCGACGCTTGCGTCGGCGTGCTCAGGGGCAACGGCGGAACGCCCCGCAGCTCGGTGTAGGCCCGATGGAAGTGGACGACGGCGTTCCCCAGGAGCCCGTCCACCATTTCGGCGCAGGCGAGGTCGCGTCGATGCGCGATCAGCTCGGGCATGGCGTCCGCGGCCAGGCGGCGCAGTTCGGGCAGCACCTCCTCGCGCAGCGCCTGCGCGTTCGGCTGCGTGAGCCGCCAATCCGCGGTCGCCGCGTGCATTTCCTCGGCGATGGCCAGCGGGCGCAGGGCGTCCAGGGTCCGCTTCAATACGGCGGCCACCGGAGCGAGATCCTGGTGGGGCGGCATCCACAGCCCGTCGATGAAGGCGTCCAGCAACGAACTCGCACGCAGGCGACGGTACTCGCCGAGCTCCCGCCACGTGCCGATCACCACCAGCTTCCTGAGCGCGATGAAGACGGTGAGCGGGGACCGCTCCCGGCTGCCGGGACCGTCGAAGGCCAGCGTCAGGGCCCGGTAGGCGGCGGCGTAATCGGACAGCGATCCGCCCTTGACCATGCCGTCCAGCAGATGCTGCGTCGCCGCGACGGCGCTCTCGCGAAAGCGTGGCGACCGGTAGCGCGCCTGGAGGATCGAGTCGATCGGCGCCATCAGCTGCCACTGCCCGCTCGCGAGGGGGAGGGCGGGGCCGTCCAGGTCGGTGACGGCCTGCCGGAGGGTGTCGGCCACGTGCTCCGCCCACACCGGGGAGGGGGATTCCGCCGGGCCGCGCTGGCTTCGGTTGGCGTCGTTGTTCGTCGACGCGGCGGGGTCGACGGGGAGGGGGTGGGTCATGGGCACTTTCTCGGCGGACGACGAAGCGCCCTGAGTGCGCCCCGCCGACGCGTCGCTCGACGCGTCGGCACTCGCCGCGCAAGACCCGTCAGCGCTCCTGCAGGCTCTCGCTGCGCAGCCGCTCCAGCGGGCTCAGCAGGAAGCCGATGACGCGCCGGCTGCCGGTGCGCACTTCCGCGCTCAGCGCCATGCCCGGACGCAGCGGCACGCGCGCGCCGTCGACCTCGATGTCGCGCGCGTCCAGCGTCAGCGTCACGGCGAAGCGCGGCCCCAGCTGCTCATGGTCGATCGCGTCGGGGCTCACGCGCGTGACGGTCGCCGGCAGCGTGCCGTGCCGGGTGAACGGGAAGGCCTCGAGCTTGATCGCCGCCGCGTCGCCCACGCGCACGAAGCCGATGTCCTTGTTCTCGAGCATCACCTCCGCCGTCACCGGCGCCTCGTCCGGCACGATCACCATCAAGGCCTGCGCCTCGGTCACGATGCCCCCCGGCGTGTGGATCGCCAGCTGCTGCACCGTGCCGTCCACCGGGGCGAGGAGCCGTGTCAGCTGCTCGCGTCGACCCGCCTTGCGGTGCTCGGTCTCGATCTGCGCCAGCCGTGCCCCGGCCTGTTCGCGCGTCGCGTGCCAGCGCTGGCGGACCTCGGCGATCAGCGCGGCGCGGGTGGCCCGGGTTTCGCCCAGCGCCGCATCGCTCTCCCGCATGCGGGCCTGCTGGGTGTCGAGCTCGCCGCTCAGGTCGACCCGCTCGCGCCGTCGGTCCTCCCAGGCGTGCGTGGAGGCGAAGCCTTCGCCGGCGAGGGCGCGCAGATCCGCCTCGCGACGCGCGGCCAGGGGCAACGCGGACTCGAGTCGCCTGGCCGCGGCGAGCGCGGTGTCGCGTTCGGCGCGGCGCCGGTCGGCCTCGGCGTCCAGCCGTTCCAGTCGGGCGCGCAGGTCGGCCCACTCGGCCCGCAGCATCGTCAGCGCCTCGCGTCGACGCGGGGCGGGCCAGTCCGACGGCGCGTCCGCCCCGACGGTCGTCCAGTTCCAAGAAGTCGCCGCATCCGATGCAGCCGATGGTGCGGAGTCGCCGCGTCCCGCCTCGGGCTCGCCCAGCATCGCGAGCAGCCGTTCGGCGCGCCAGCGTTCGGCCGCGGCGGCGAGGCGCTGCTCGTCCAGGCTCTCCCGGTCCGCGGCGGGCGCCGTCGGATCGAGGTCGACCAGGGGCTGTCCGGCCTTCACCTGCTCGCCGTCCCGTACCCGCACACGGTGCACGACGGCGCGTTCCAGCGGCTGCACCAGCTTGCTGCGGTCGCTGACGACCAGCTTGCCGGACGCCACGGCGACGATGTCCACACGGCCCACGAGCGACCAGAGCAGCGCGATCGCCGCCAGCGCGATCAGCGCCGCGGCCGTGCGCCGCGGCGCCGGGTGCATCGGCGTGTCGCGCAGCGCCAGGGCCGCGGGCAGGAAGGCGGCCTCCTCGGCGTGGCGGGCGGGTCCGACGAGATCGCGCCGCGCGGCCCACGCGGCGGCGAACACCTCGCGCTGACGGTGCCACAGCTCCGCGGGTCCGCCCAGGCGATGGCTCCAACCGGTCTTCCAGCGCCGCAGCCGGTCCCGCAGGGCGCTGGTCGCCCGGCTCTTGCATCGGCTTGCCCACAGGCTCTTCCATCGGGCGGTCATGCGCGCGCTCCCGGGCCGTCCTGCATCGACCAGAGCCGACGGTAGAGCCCTTCGGGCCGGGTCACCAGCTCATGGTGCGGGCCCTGCTCGACGACGCGGCCGCGATCCATCACGACGATGCGGTCGGCGCCGCGTACCGCGCTGAGGCGGTGGGCGATGATCAGCACGGTGCGGTCGCGGCAGATGTGGGCCATGTTCCGGTGCAGCACCGCCTCGCTTTCGTAGTCGAGGGCGCTGGTGGCCTCGTCCAGGATCAGGATGCGCGGGTCGGTGAACAGCGCCCGCGCGATCGCGACGCGCTGGCGCTGTCCTCCCGACAGCGAGCTGCCCTGCTCGCCGACGATCGTGTCGTAGCCCTCCGGCAGCTCGCTGATGAAGTCGTGCGCGCCGGCCAGCCGCGCGGCGCGGACCACCGCCTCGATCGTCGCGGCCGGGTCGGCGACCGCGATGTTCTCGCGCAGGGTGCGGTTGAAGAGCACGTTGTCCTGCAGCACCACGCCGATCTGGCGGCGCAGCTGCGCCGCGTCGATCAGCCCGGTGTCCACGCCGTCGATCAGCACGCGGCCCTCCTGCGGCAGGTGCAAGCGTTGCACCAGCGTGGTCAGCGTGCTCTTGCCGCTGCCGGAGCGGCCGACGATGCCGACCACCTCGCCGGCGCGCACCGACAGGTCGACGCCGCGCAGCGCCGGGGCGGCCTCGGGCCGGTAGCGGAAGGTGACGTCGCGCAGTTCGACCGCGCCGCGCAGCGCCGGCAGCTGCGCGGCGCTGGCCGGCGGCGCCTCGGTGCGCGTGTTCAGGATGTCGCCCAGCCGCGCCATCGACAGGCCGGTCTGCTGGAAGTCGGTCCACAGGTTGGCCATGCGCATCACCGGCTGCGCGACGTGCTGCGCGAACATGTTGAAGGCGACGAACTGGCCCACCGTCAGCGCCCCGTCCATCACCTCCTGCGCGCCCCACCACAGCGTGGCTGCCTGCGTCAGCTTGCCGACCAGGCCGACACCCTCGTGGCCCCAGGCGGCCAGGTTCTGCGTGCGGAAGCCGGCCGAGACGTAGGCCGCGAGCTGCTTGTCCCAGCGGCGCGCGAAGGCGGGTTCCAGCGCGCCTGCCTTCACGGTCTGGATGGCGGTGACGGACTCGACCAGCATGGCCTGGTTCTCGGCGCCGCGCGCGAACTTCTCGTCGAGGCGGCGCCGCAGCACCGGCACGATCAGCACGCTCAGCAGCACGTAGCCGGGCAGGCTCGCCAGCACGATCAGCGTCAGCGGCACGCTGTAGAGGAACATCACGGCGATGAAGACGAGCGAGAAGAACAGGTCCAGCACCACCGTCAGCGCCTGCCCGGTCAGGAAGGCGCGGATGTGCTCCAGCTCGCGCACGCGGGCGACCGAATCGCCGACGCGTCGCGCCTGGAAGTAGGCCAGCGGCAGCGCCGCCAGATGGCGGAACAGCCGTGCGCCGAGTTCCACGTCGATGCGGCTGGTGGTGTGGCTGAGGATGTAGTGGCGCAGGCCGGAGAGCAGGCTCTCGAACAGCATCACCACGACCAGGCCCACGACGATCACGTGCAGCGTGGACAGGCCGTTGTGCACCAGGACCTTGTCCATCACCACCTGGAAGAACAGCGGATGCGCGAGGGCGAAGCCCTGCAGCACGAACGAGATCAGCAGCACCTCGCCGAGCAGGCGCCGATGCTTCACCAGCGCGGGGATGAACCACGAGAAGTCGAAGTGGGTCATCTGGCCGATGAGGCTGGCCCGGCTGGCCACCAGCATCAGCTCGCCGTTCCACCGCGCCAGCAGCGCGTCGCGGGACAGCTTCGCGGGCCGGCCCTGGTCGGTCGCGGGGTCGGCGATGAGCGCCTCGCGTTCGCCGAAGCGGCCGATCACGACCGGCCGCGCCGGCTCGCCCTCGCCCTTGCTTTCTCCCCGCAGCCAGACCATGGCCGGCAGCGAGACTCGCGCGAGGCGGGCGGCGTCGGCGTTCAGGCGTCGCGCCTGGAGACCGAGCAGCCGCGCGGCGCGCAGCAGGTCGTCGGGGTCCACGGGATCGTTGGGACCGAGGCCGAGCTGGTGGGCCAGCGCCTCGGGCTCGGCGGCGACCTCGTGGAAGGCCGCGATCAGGCAGAGCGCCGCGAACGGGGAGACGCGAGGCGGCTCGTTCGCCGGCGGTGGCAGTCGAAGTGGGGCGGTGGGATCGGCCATGGGATCTCGCGGCTCGAGGAAAGCCGCGTGAGTGTCCAGAGCGGCCTGCCCTGTCGCGCCGACCTCCGACTTCCCGCTGCGACCGCTCGACTGCCCGACCGGCCCGACCCGCGATGCCGGTCAGGCAGCCTGGGGGGCCAGCATGCTCGAGGCCTCCTCCCTCCGCGGCGCATGGCCGGCATCCCCGGGAAGCGCCCCGTCCGGGACGATCGCGGACATGGCCTGGGCGAGCAGCGATGCCTGGGCACCGGTCCCTGGCGCCGGCGGTTCCTTCAGCACGTCGGTCAGCCGCTGCTCGGACTGCCAGAGCCGCTTGCCGTGGTGGTCCTGGAAGGACAGCAGTCGCCAGGCGTTCTCCGGTGGTGCCTCGTGGATCCCGTGGGCGCGCAGGAGGCCGACATCCACGAGACGCTGAAGCGCGGCCGCCGCCTTCCTCAATATGCGCGCCTGGCCGATTTCCTGCGGGGAGTCGGGAACGTCCGCGGGGAGATACAGCGTGTCGGCGCGTTGGACGTGCGCCAGCGTCTGGAGGGTGAGCGCGAACGGCGTGGCGGCTTCGGCGGCCCGTTCCTCCCCCAGTCGATCCATCGATCGGGCGAGCACCTTGTCGTACAGGCCGGCGGCCGCCTCGATCAGCACACTCGGCTCCGGGACCAACCGGATGGCCTGGCGCAGCGCGGACCGCTCGCCGCAGATCGCGCGGATCAGCAGGGCCGAGAAGGACGAGGCGGCGTCCGGCGACATCCACGGGTTCACGGATCGTTCGATGTCGGCACGCAGGGGCGCGAGGTCGGACGCAACGAGCCCGCCGCGGCCCCAGGTGTCGTAAGGCAGATGGTCGACGAGCACCAGCGCCCGTTCGGTATCGGAGACGCCTGCTTCCACGATGTCGAAGATGTCCCGCGCGCGCGCGCCCAGTCCGTGCAGACGACGTATCCACTGGATGGTGATGGGGTCGAGCGACGGTCGCGGATCGCTCATGGCCCACGCGCCCGACAGGGGCACGTCCCTGATCACCGCGGACTGGAAGGTCCGCATCCGGTCGATTTCCTCGGCGCTGCGGATGCCGGTGGCGAAGACCGACATGATCTCGTCCGGTCTCATGCCCAGACCCAGCATGTACAGGCCGGGTTCCCTGAACACGGCGCGCAGGGAGTGCTGGGTCGTCCACGGACCGCGTGCGTCCTGCTGCCGCCAATCCAGCACGCCGTGCGTCGGTCGAGCGTCCGAAAGGACCGTCACCTTCAGCACGCCGGCGTCACGCAAAACCTGGATGTCGCCGGAAATCCTGGAACGCATGACCAGCAGATCGTTGGCGCTGGACGGCTCACGCGTCGGCTCCGGCAGGCGGAACTCGTACGGAACGTCGGAGGTGGTCGAGACGAGGAGGTCCGCCAGCGTCCGCGGCGCGAAGCCGACCCGTTCGTCATAGCGCCTGAAGATTTCGTTGCGATCCTTCCGCCACGCGTCTATCACGGTCGTCATCGTGTCCGCCACCAGCAGCACGGCGTCCTGGCCGGCCCTGGCCGGATCCCGGACGGAGAACTTGTGCAGCAGCCCCGCCGCCAGCGTGAGCGCCTGCGGCAGCGCGCCGGGTTCGCAGGCGACGGACTGGAGGATGAGATCGGTCAGCCTGTCCAGACGGGGAAGGAGCGGCAGGTCCGCGCCTTGGAACACCGCCGCCATCAGCCGCTGCTTCACATCGAGGCGATGGCGCGCCAAGGCGTCCATCGAGAATCGTGCGAAGTTCCACTTGTCGTGGTCAAGCCGCTGCAGCAGCGTCAGCGCCTTGCGCAAGGGGCCTGCCGTGGCGTTGACGGCGGCCTGCTCGACGGATCCGGGCAGATCCATGTCCATGATCGCCTCGGACTTCAGCGCGGTGGCCGTGCTGAGGAAATGGAGGCGGGACCGGATGTCGTTGACCGCCGTGCGCAGCGCCTCGTCGCCGGGGTCGCGGCCCGTCGGTCGACGAAGCGGCAGGATGAGCCCCGAGATCCGGGCCGTCACGGTCAGGAGTTGCAGGAGCATCGGCGCCGACGCCTGGACGGCTTGACGCTCGTCCGCGTCCAGCACCAGGCGACGGTGGAGGGCCTTCGCCAGATGCACGAACGCATCCGCCGCCAGCAGGAACGGCGCGTCGACGCTGGCCGTCGGCATCGGCTTGCCGTTCCATGGCGGCGCCAGGAGTTCCTTCAGCAGCGGCGCGCCGAGGTCGATGGACCTGCTGGCCGTCCGCTGCCCGCCAAGGGTGCGGCCTTGCCAGCCCGGCAGCTGGAGCACCCTGGGCAGCGCGCGGATGTCCCCGGTCGCGGCATCCAGCACCGCTTCGACGACTGCGGCCTCGTGGGCGGTGGGCAGGTCGGCGAGGTCCGCGCCCTGGCTGAGCCGCCAGGATGACAACGCATCGCGGAGCACGGGCGCCATCCTGTCCCTGTCGATCGCCACCTCGCTGGTGGGTCGCGGCCAGCCCTCCGCGAGCAGGTGAGCCTGGGAGGCGGTCGACCATCCCTGCCGCGCTTCGCGCAACAGCACCTTCGCCGGCACGAAGGGCTTGAGCCGGGCGAGGTCGCGCCAGGTCTCCTCGGACCAGGGGGGCTGCGTCAACACCTCGTCCGCGACAAGCCCGGGCGCCAGCGCGCCGAGACGTTCGCGCAGCTCGACCGCGCGCGCGACGGCAACGTCCGTGATGAGGCCGCGGGCCATCAGCATGTCGCTGTCCTCGCGGCTGTAGCCGCCCGCCATCAGGCGCGTGGTCATCGGACTCAGGCCCGCCTCGGCGGTGGTGAAAGTCACCTCGGTGAGCCAGGCGTCGATCGGGAAATGACCGCCGACCGCCGCGAGCCGATACGCCCGGTACGGCACGCCGCCGGTATCGACGGGCGCCACGACGCGATACGGGCCGTTCGCGAGCGTGAACGGTCCGGACACGTCGATCCAGCGCCCGCCCGTCCCTCCCCCTTCGCCCGCCTCGCGCGCCTGGATCCGCCAGCGCCCGGTCGAATCGTCCGGCCGCGCCTTGACCAGCACCTGCGGCGCGACGTCCAGCGTGACCGCCGTCAACGCGAGCGCATGGGCGAATGCGAACTCGATCCAGGCGAGCTCGCCGTTCCGGTCCAGGTTCACTGGCTTGTAACCGGTCGGCGCCCCCTTGTCGTCGGTCGTCATGTCGACGTGAGGGCGCCATGCGGTCGCTTCCCCGCCCGTGGCGACGCCGTCCACGAGGTTGTCCGGCGTACTGCGCCCGAAGCCCGCCGCACCCGGAAGCGTGACCTTCTTCGTCTCGATCACCCCGTCGCCGTGGAGGTGGGCGATGGCGGACAGTTGAGGACTTTTGCCTGTCACGTAGCTGGCCTTGCCCCTGTCCAGACTGTTCTGGAGCGCTGTCCTGTCCCTCTCGCTCATGGTGCGGTGGATCTTCAATTTCCAGTACGAATCGGCATGCTTCTCCTTGTATTCCTCCTCCAGGTCGATGCGTGCCAGTTCCCAGTCCAGCCGCGCGTCCTCCGCATCGGGGGACTGACCGAATTGATCCAGCACCTCCCCCGGCACCAGGTCGTACCGCCTGCCGGGCACGCGTTCCGCGTCCTGCGTCGTGAAGCTGTTCCCCGAGTCGTCGAGGGCGAGGTACTTGTTGAGCACGTTGCTGACGACCGTCGAGTCCGAAGGACGCAGCAGCCGCGAGAGACCGACCTCGATCAGCGACGAGCGATGACCTTGCTCGTAGGCCTGTCGATGGGCGTTGCCGAGGATCACGTCCTCGGCCGACACCTTCGCGCGACGCAGCCGTGCGAGCACCTCGTGATCGAAGATGCCTGCGCGGTGCATGCCGTCCATCCATGCCTCGTCCAGCGTCCCCGAGGCGACCATCGCCGCCGCCAGTGCGGTCGCCACGTCGGCCGGCCTCCCCTTGATCCGCAGCACCAGCCCGAGCAGGGCCGCCGTCTGCGAGGTCGGGACCAAGGTGTCGTCGGGTCGCGCGACCAGCAATCGGACGAACTCGTCCAGATCACCGACGGACCCCGTCGAATCCAGCGCCTCTCCCGGCTGCGTGCGCGCCCAGGCTTCGAAGGGCTCGACCACCTCCAGCGGCAGATCATGCGCCAGCACGCGCTCGGCATGGGACCACGGCACGCCCTCGGCGGCGAGGTGCATCAGCAGCCTGCCGTGCCGCTGCGGCGACAGGGCGGTATCGACATCGCTGGCGGCATAGGCGTCGAGGAATGCGGCGGGAAGCGCGAGGCCTGCGGCCGAGGAGACCTCGAGCAGGCGGCGCATGCGGAAGAGTTGCGCGGGGAGCGTGGACTGCACCTTGTCGGCGACCTCCGCGGACAGGTCCATCAGCCGCAGGTAGGTGCGCACGGCCACCGGATCGCAGGCGGACGCGTCGCTGAACGCCCGCCGCGTGAAGGCGCGGTGGACGGCCGCGATTTTCTTCACCAGTGCCGCATCATGGATGTCCTGGTGCTGCAGCAGCGCGAGCAGCGGCGCCGGGGCGCCCAGCTCTTGGTAGCGCCGCCAGGTGTCCCGCAAGCCGTCAGGCAGGAGGGGGTACTGCCAGTCGCCGCTGGGGAATTCCTCATACGGCGCGGTCAGCCAGGACGGAGTGGCGATCTCGAAGTGGCGGAAGGTCCGGTCGTAGTCCCTGACATAGACCATCGACGACGCGTCGCCGCTGCCGGAGGAGAGCAGGAGGGAGGCGCCGTGCCTGTCGAAGGAGGCGTCCGGGCCCAGCGACACGGTCCTCGTGATCGCGGCGTCCAGGAATGCGCTTCGCGGGGTCCAGGCCGCTTCCGGCGGCGCCTGGACGATGTGTCGTCCGGGCACGAATCCTGGCACCGCGCCCTCGACGGGATCGTGGCCGTACATCATGAAGCGGCTGTCGTGGATGACCGGCAGGGCATAGCGTCCTTGCTGTCCTTGCTGGGCGCTCCCGGTGAGGGCCAGGGACAGGTGCCTCGCCGTGGGATCCACGGCGTGATCCCGTAGCGTGATGGTGCCGTTGCCCGTGTCGACGATCAGATCGTCGCCCTCGCGACGGAAGCGCAGCTGCGCGGGGTCGGCGTCGAGTTCCAGGAAGTCGCGCACCCCGTCCGCGGCGGCGTTGTCGATCACGATCGAACGGCCGGCCGGGACCCGGTAGGTGTCGCTGCCTTCGCCGCCGGACATCACCAGGACGCCGGGCAGGTCGGCGGCGTCCAGCACGTCGTCTTTCGCCGAGCCCTTCTTGACGGTGCTGTCGAGGGTCGCCGACGGCTGCGCGGGACCGCGGTGGTCCGCCATCGGCGCATGACCGCCGGCCGTCGCCGGAGCGCCCCTCACCCGCATCGCGCCTTCCTCCGGCGCGTCGGGCGCCGGAAGGATCAAGGGGGCGACGCTGTCGGTCCCGGCCCCTGCGCGGGCCCACAGCAGCGTCGTGCCGGGAGACAGGTCGTCGGTCAGCGTCAATGTCAGCGGCGTGTAGCCCGCGCCCGCATCGGCCGGCGCGACCTCCGTGATGACCAGCGCGCGGCCGACCCGGCGATAGCGCAGCCGCTCCACCGCGACGTCCAGCATGATGTCCGGCGCGATCGCGGTGCGCTGCGACGCATGGAAATGCCCGCCGCCGGCGGGCAGGTGATGGCGCGTGGGCGCGTCGTCGCTGCCCAGCCACCGACGCGAGGCCGGCGTGTCGGCGTCGAGGAACAGCACCTTGGCCACCTCCCCGGAGCCATGGGGCCTGAGGCCCAATCCGCGCGGATCGGTCAGCACCATCCGCGTGCCCAGCGCGTCGACGATGAGCAGGTGCCGGTCGCGCGCCGTCTCATCCGGCCGTGCGAAGAAGTCGGTCAGCGTCAGCGTGTCCTGACCGTGCCGCACCCGCAGCGTGTCGTCGTTGCGGCTGAAGGAGAGCGTCTCGTGCAGCATGCCGGCCTGGATGACCGTGTCCGCCGGGAGGCCCGGCGAATAGGTGATGACCGCGCTGACGCCCGGCGACCAGATCGCCAGATCGCCGGAGCTTGTCGCGATCGTGTTGCCGCTGCGCAGGACATAGGTGTTGCGGCCGCCGCCGCCCGCGATGCGGGCGGTCGTCGCCTCGACATCGAAGTGGTCGTCGTCCGGGCCGCCCTGCAGGTCCGCCGAACCGCCCTGACGGATCATCAACCGCTCGATCTCGGCCATCGTGGTGACCCGTTCGACCGCCGTCCCGGACGGCTTGACGGAAAGCCGGTAGGTCCACTGCGGGGCATGGTCATGCGTCATCGGTCGCAGGGTGACGTCGGCCTGCTGGGCCTGGAGCAGCACGTCGTCGAGCTCGCCGAAGCCGACGATGCCGCCCGAGCTCCCGCTGTCCAGCATGAACCTGTCGCGCCCCCGTCCGCCGACGGCACCGCTGGCGCTGCCGAAGAGCTCGATCCACTGGTCGGCGGTCGCCTGTTCATCGAGGGGCGTCTGGGAGCCGATGATCTCCAGTCCCAGCCAGGCGACGCCCGGCGGTCGCCCGTTGAGGATCGCGTCGCGCTGGAGGGTCTTGGTCCCGACACCGTAGGGGGGAAGATCCTGGAGGACGAAGGCATAGGGCGGATCCTGGTCCGGCACCTTGAAGGTCGCGTGCTTCACGACCACCTTCCTGTCGGGGTAGTGGACCGTTGCGATGCCCACCTTCGCCAGGCTGTCGGCCCGGAACGTCATCAGGTCCTCCCACTGCTGGCGCAGCGCGCCCTCGCGCGCCGCCGCGGTCTCGGCGGCGACCTTCGAGGTTTCCGCGCGCAGCAGCATGCTGGTGCGAAACCCGAACGACATGGCCAGCCCGCTGACGAAGGACTCGCCGGGCGTGGTCGACCTGAGGAAGTCGCCGTATTCGTCCAGCCAGAGGCCTGCGTTGACCGCGCCGGTGATGGTCATCGCCGCGGCCGTGATGATCAGGCCCACCGGCCCCGCGGCGCTCGCGGCCGTGGCCAGGGCCGCGGAGGCGGAGAACGCGGCCGCCACGGTCACCCCTGTGGACACGAGGCCCAGGGTGGTGAAAGTGGTGATCATCGCCGTGTTGGCGACCAGGGACCGGTACGCATGGCTGTCGGTCCCGAGGCCGCTCTTCCTGAACTCCTCCCACTGCAGGCCGATCACGACCAGGCCCAGGACGGACAGGGGCACGTCGAACACGCCGGCGGCCAGCGAGCGGCTGATCAGGCCCAGCACCCGCGACCGGGCGACGGGACCGACGGTCGACAACCAGGCGCCGAGCTTCGCGGTCAATGGGGTGATCACGATGCTGCCCGTCTGCACGATCGACAGGCCTTTCATGGTCGGGTCCATGGCCCGCCAGCCCTGGACCAGCTGGACGGCGCCGATCACCGTGTTGATCGCGCCCAGGCCCTTGTTGCCCTGGTCGGCCCAGTCGACGTCGCGCAGGCTCGCGCGCAAGGTCGCGCGGACCCCGCGGACCTTGTCGATGAACCGCCTGGACCGGCTGGCCGTGGACGCGGCGGCCACGCGCTCGAAGATCGCGTCGGGCACCTTCAGCAGCCCGGCCGCGACCCGCATGAGCGCCGGATCCTGATCGCCGCCGACGAGCTGCGTCAGCCTGTCCGCATTCAGGCGGATCCCCCCCTGCGCGTCGATGGCCACCACCCCTTCGCCCCGCAGGTGCGCCAAGGCGTTGTCCTCCGAGATCGTCGACAGGCGCCACGGATCGTCGAGACCGGGGGCGGCGCTGCGTGCGATGCCGTCCAGCACCCGCTCCAGCACCGTGCCGGGCATCGCGTCGGACGCGAGAGGCAAGGGTCCGATCGCGTCGATGTCGATGCCGTCGAAGAAGGCGCGGCCCTGCGGCGACAGCGTCGCGAGGATGCTGCCCATCGGGGTGTCGGCCTGCCCGCCCCGGTCCATCGCCACGTCGTACCGCGGCTTCGCGTCCGGCATCTCGTGCCGCGCGCCCGGGGAGGTCGACGGCGTGTCGGCGATCGATGCGGGGTAGCGGTCGACCACGCCGACCTGATTGCTTCTGCGATCGAAGCGCATCACGACCGTGTCGCCCGGCTGCTGGTGCGCGAGGCGCGGCGTGCCGTCGTCGGCGAGGTGCTTCGTCAGCTTGCGGGTCGTGCCGGGACCGGTGTCGCCGTCTTCCGATCCGGTGACGTGCAGTTCGCCGGTCCGGGCCGTGAGCGCGACCCCGTCCGTCCAGCCGTAGACCTGCAGCTCGCGCAGGAACCGCAGGGCGAAGTTGTTCTCGAGCGCGGGCGTCGCGGTGTCGCAGGCGATCAGCGTGATGCCCTCGACGGGCCGCCTGGAGGCGTCCGCGGCCGTGTCGTGAGGAACGAGTCCGGCGCTTCTCAACCAGGCATGCAGCTGCGTGGCCAGAAGGCCCGGCGCCCATCCGGCCACGACCTGCCGGCCCTGCGGGCCGGCCTGGCCCGATCGGCCGACGATCGCCAGCTTCAGCACGGTGCCCGCGTCGGCAGCGTCCAGTCGCGCCGCTCCCCACTTCACCGCGCTGCCGCCGTCGACGTCGAGCTGGATCCAGACCGCCGCGTCCTCATGCTTGCGCCAGTCCAGCCAGGCGGCGGTGAATGCTTCGGGCGAATCCTCGATCTGGAAGATCAGCCGCAGGCGTGCGGGCGCGGCGGTGGGGGTGGCAGGGTCGTGGGACAGCGTCAGACCCAGTCCGTGCGTGCCCCAGCCGGGCGCGACGGACGAGGGCGGGGGAGCCGGGTGCCAGAGACGTCGCACGCTGGCGAGGTTGTCCGCCTCCATCCGCCACGGCCCGACGCCCACGGCGGGGCGGGTGGCGTCCGGGATCGCCGTCCGCTTCGCGAGCAGCAGTCCTCCTGCACGCACGGTGTCGTCGATCAGCTCAAGCCGCCATCCGGCAGGGAATGAGGTCGTCGTGCGCGCATCCGCGGGCGGCAGGCACTGGAGCGCGAACCACTCGAGCGCCATCACGTCGACGTCCTGACGTCCGATGGCCTCCAGCACGGAAAGCGATGAACCCGTCGACGCGGGCAGACCCCGGACCTGCATCTGGGCGAAGGCGGGGCGGTGCGCCGCGTCGAACGACACCGTGCCGCTGGCACGATCGAGACGCTGCTGGAGGTCGGGCAGGGCGGCCCGGAGCGCCGGCATGGGGTTGGCGGGGTCCAGCGGCACGCGCACGACGGGCGAAGAGAGCGAATGGAACCGGAGGAACGGCAGGCTGTCCTGGGCCGCCAGGATCCTCTGGGGCATCGACGTGACGCTCCAGGTGTCGCCCGAGGGCTCGGTCCAGATCTCGCGCCGCAGTGCGGCCCGGTCGATCTCGTACGTCGGTTGAAGGGACCTCATCACATCGAGCGACTGGTTGGCTCGGCGGGCCAGGACTTCGCCGTGTTCCTGCGTCGCGGCCACGAGGTCCGCGGCGGCGATCTTGTCGTCGAGTTCCTTGAAGAGCAGCTGCAGCGCCTGGCGCTCGTCCGTCGGCAACGTGCGGCCGTGCACGGACTCGAACCTCGACAACTGCGATTTCAGGTCCGCCCAGGCGGCCCGGAGTTCGCTGTACCACCGTCGCACGGCGGCCGTGTCCCACCACGCACGGTCGCCGGACTGGTGGATGACCGTCAGCACCGGCAGTTCGTCCCCGAACCAGGCGCTGCCGGACTTGAAGCCCCCGTCCCCGGCGGGGGTCCATGCCTGCGGCGTGGCGCCGGGCCCGGATCGGCGCATGACCACCAGCGCTGGCATCAGGCCCAGCATCGCCATCCGTCTGAGCGTGGGCTCCGCCAGTGCGAGATGGCCGTGCCAGCCTTGAAGCAGCGCCGGGGGCAGGTCGGGGACGGTCGAGGAAGCGGGCCGGGGTCCGACCTCGACCGTGATCGGTTGACCGGTCAGGCCGGCACGCACGGCCAGGGCCGTCAGGCGCAGATGCGCCGCCGCCGCGCCGTGCTCGGGCGTGATGTCGGCGACGGCAGACTGGAGCATGGTCTGCGCGAGCGCGGCGTCGAGACGATCCAGCACGAGCATGAAGACCGCGTCGGCCGCGGCCACGGGGGACGACCCGGTCGACGGCCGTCCGGCGGCAGCGGCCATCAAGGTGGCGGTGTCCAGCACGGGCGCGTGATCGAGCGCCACTTGCGCGGCCGCGCCTCCGGGAGGACCCAGGCGATGGAGGCCGTCCAGGGCCTGCTTCAGCCTGTGGGCATCGAAGAGTCCGGCGCCGAAATCGTCGGCGATGGTTCGCAGGGGCTGCAGAAGGTCCTGCCGGGTGTCGTCGACCTTGAACGTGTGCTTCAGGACATCCAGGGCGAGCGTCGCCGCCGATTCGAGCAACTCGGGCGTCGTCCCGTAGCCGGGAAGGAAGAACGCCAGATCGATGATGGCGTGCAGGCGCTGCCGCTGATCGAGGGCGGTCGTGGGCGTCCAGCGCGGCGCTTCCCCGGGCGTGTCCAGCGCGGTGGGGCGGGCCTTGTCCGTGTCCTCCGGGGACAGCAGGGTGGGCGTGGCGTCGGGGTACTTGTCGTCCGGCGTCAGGTTGAGCAGATATCTTGGAGCGTGTTTGGTGACAAACACGGTGCCCGGGGCGTGATGGGTCGCCTGGTCCGCGCCGTCCGCAAGGATCCATCGCTGGGAAAACCGATCCTGGTCCTCGCCGTCGGCAGGGAACAACACCTGACCCCTGAACGCCGTCACCGCATAGCGTTCCGAATTCTGGAAGTGTTTGCGGAAGTGATCGACGAAAGACTGGGGCTGGAACTCGGATGCGAGGTCGCAGCCCAGCATCGTGACCTTGTCCGCCGTGGGCCGGTGCATCGGGAAGTGAGCGTTGAGCACCTGGTTGACGCGTCGAGCCAGGGCCGTGCCGTCGTAGCCGCTCAGCGCGCGCGACGCGCCCAGGAGCGTCGAGCCCTGGCCGACGATCACCAGCTTGACCTTCTGGCCGGGGGTCGTCGGGGGCAGGTCGGCGCCGTGCAGGACCTTGGAGGCGCCGTGGCGGTCCGCCTGCAACCACAGGACCTGACCGCGGGTCCTCTCGTCGCCGGCATGCCGGAGACTGGCCTCGAAGGCCTGGGGAGAATCCTCCATCTGCAGCACGATCAGCTTCAGCGGCAGACGCTCCCGCTTGGTCGGCGGCTGCGCGTCCGTCGCCATCGTCCGGCGCTGGAGGTCCACCAGGCTGGAAGACTTCCGCCCCGCGGCGGTCAGTTCGTTGCCCCAGTCCGCCAGCGGGCGATCGAGGAGTTCCGGGGCGGGGCCGACATCGTCGGTGAAGCGGCGGTATCGTTCGATGACGGCGTCCTCGGGGTCAAGCTCACCATTCGTGAGGCGCTTGAAAAGCGTCGCGATCCGGGGCGGGTTGTCTTTGGCCTGCGCCCTTGGGTAAAGCCCGAGAAGACCATCGCTCTCCCATCGGAGGGACACGGGCAGACGCCGCGCCGTCGAGCCGTCACCGATCACATGCGCGATCGCCACATCGAGATCCAGCGCAGACCCCGACAACTCGTTGGCGTCCCGCAGCTTGTAACTGAACCAGCGCTCCACGCCACCACGCTTCAACATCATGATGACCGTCGGCACGCGCTCGTGTTGCGCCGATAGCGTTGCGTGAGAGGGGCGCCTGCGTTCTCCGGGGATGAAAAGTGTCGTGATTCCCGTCAGTCCGGGTAGTGCGTCGTACGCGTCGTAGAGGTGAAGGGCGGGGCTTGGCGGCAAGCCAAGCAGGTCGGACAGCGGCGTGGTCGAGACATGATGGTCGCCGTCCGGTCGCCAGTCTCCCCGTCGTCCGGACTCGCCGGCGCGGGAAACCACCCGCAACTCGCCGAGGACACCGCGTTGCGCCAGGGCCATGAGCACCGGCGTGCCGTGGGCGATGTCCCTCGTTGCCGCCGCCACGTGAGTGCCGCCCCTGTCGTGCCAGGCCTTCAGACGATCGAAGTCGATGACGACCGGCTTCCCGGTCGCCCTGGAATCAAGGATGTCGGACAGGAACCGGGCTCGGATGGCCTGTGCCGAGGTCAGATCGCCGGTGTCTCCCCCGGGTCCATAGATCGATTCCAGAAGCGCCACCGTATCCCCGGTCGTCCACGACCGTCCCGGCGCCAGCTGCCGGAGACGCCAGTCCAGGCTGATGATGTCCTGAAAGCTGTCGGAATGTTCCGACCGCTCCGTCAGTGCAAGCAGCAGGTCGTGCTCGGGAAAGCCCAGGCGTGCGGCGGCCTCGACGGCGGCTTTTCTGTGGCGCCGCAGGTTCACGGTGCCGTGCAGGGTCAGCGGGGACAGTTCCAACTGCTTGTCGAGCCACGCGGCAATCAGCACGTCCATCGCGTGGGGGGGCCGGGCGGGGGACGCAGCGTCGACGTTCCGGCTGCCGCCCGACGTGGCAAACGGCGGCGGCCGTCGGCTCATGCCCGCCCGTTTCGCCGGGGGAACGTCGTTGCTGGTACTGTCCTTGGCGCCCGTGTTCGTGCTCGTCGCGTCGTCGAGCGGACGCGTCGTGTCCGCCGTGGACACGGGGGGAAGGTCCGGGCGTCGGGCGAGCAGTTCGCCGGTGTCCGACGTGAGCGCCCCGGCCTCGTAGGTCAGGCTGTCCGGCAGCGCGCCGATATCGACGGGATCGCGCTGGGCGAAGCGTCGGACCGCCAGGATGTCCAGCTCACGCAGCGCCATGTCCAACTGCCAGCGCTGTGCCACCTCGTTTTGCGCCGGAGCGCGCAACTGCCAGGCGCGTGTCGTCGATCCGTCGCCCAGGTGCACGACGCCCGCGGCGCGATCCAGCCGCTGCGACACGTCCGGCGCGATCCGTCGGAACAAGGGCAGCGGGGTGGTCTCGTCGATCGCGGCCAGCGTGCCCCGGCCGAACGCTGCCTGGAAGCGGGGGGTGCCGGCCTGCTCGGCGGCGGTCCGCGCGACGCGCACGAGCTGTTCCGCGTACGCGTGGATGCTGTCCGTCACCGGGCTTTGCACGATCTGGTTGCGCAGTGCCTCGACCTTGGCGACGCGCTGATCCCACGCGGCGGCCGACATGCCGTCCGTGCGGTCGGCCGCCGGTTTGCGCTGCAAGTCATACAACGCTTCGGAGATCGACTCTGCCTCGACCGTGATCAGCCTCATGGCGGCGGTGTCCTCGACCGTGTCGTACCAGGCGCTGTCGAGTTCGCCGACGAGGTTCTCCCACGGCGCCAGCAGATCCTTGCGCACGCTCAGCGATTTGACGCTTCCGGAATCCGCATCGGCGACCGCCTTCGGCCAACGTTCGGCCATCAGATCCCGATCTGTTTGCCAGCGCTGGTTCTTCGGCGTCCAGCCTTCCGACGTGTCGTCGAACGGGGGGCGGGCGGCGTCGTAGACGATCGGTCCGATGACGCCGGTGCGTGACATCAGGCGCAGCTGATCGCGCAGGGACAGCATCAAGCCGGCGCGGCGATTGGACATCGGGTCGTTCAGCCAGGAGCGTTCCAGCGCGTCGCGCAGCGGCTCGACGTCCAGGACCAACGGAGCGCCGTCGGCGGATGACGCGAGCAGGCTGATGTAGAGATCGGCCACCGCGCGACCGGCCACGCTGCGTCGCAAGGCGTCCGCGCCGCGCTGTTCGCCAAGAAAGGCGCGGGCGTTGTCGAGCAGCTGCCGCATGATCTCGGCGGTCTCCCGATAGTTGACCGCGGGATCCGTTCCCGGCTTCGCGACGTCGAGCATGAGGGCATACGCCCGGTGCAGCGTGGGCACCGAGACATCGAGGACGCCGTCGAGGAAGGTCTCGGCGACGGCCCTCATGCGCGAGCTGCGGCCGCCTCCGCCGCTGCCGCTCTCGAACGGGCGGGCGCCGAAGCCGTCGACGAGCGTCGTCCGCCAGACGTCGTCGGTGGTTGCCGGGCGGGGCCAGTCGGCCGTGGCCTCGCGGAGGAAGGCCGTGATCACCTCGACGCGTCCGGCATGCCCTGCGCGGTCGGCGGAGGGGGGCCAGGCGGCGTCGTCGGCGTTCGCGGCTCCGTTGATCCCGCCGAAAGCCCAACGGGACGATTCGCGCCGGGCGATGACCCGGGGACCGTCTGACAGGCTGTCGGCCGAGAGCGTCATCCGGATCGGCAGCGCGTTGAGGTCGGGGACGTCGGCACGGGCCACATGGGCCGTGAGCAAGAGGTCGAGTCGCCGCAGCCACGTGTCCATCTTGGCCGCGTCGGCGATCGTCACCCCTTTCAACTGCATGACCGCACGACTTCGGACCTCACCGGACTTCCACGCCAGGCGCAGCGTCCCCGCCGGTCGATCCAGGATCTGTTGAAGTTCCGGGGCCAGCGCGGCCAGGGCGCGCAGCGGCCGCGCGTCGTCGATGGGCAGGGGGGTCAGCGGACGGGATTCTTCCAGCGGCAGCAGGCCGACGGTCGGGTCGAAGCGCCATTTGACTTTGAGCGGCGTCATGTCGCCGGTCGACACGAACCCGCTGCTGGCCGGTTCCCACGCGCCGGTGGCGTGCGGACTGGCGGAGTGCCACAGGATGGAGCCGGTCAGTCCCGCATCCCCCAGCCGCTGGAGGACCTCGTGGAGTGCGAAGGTGACGCCGGCCGCCGCATCCTTCGATCGCGTTCGGTTCACGCCATGGGTGAAATGGACCGCGTCGTAGTCCAGATGGAGCAGTCGGTCAGGCATCGCGGCGATCGTCGCCATGAACAGGTCGAGGACCGCCTGTGACGTCGCCGCCGCATAGGCCGGGTTCGCCTTCGCGACCCCGACCCACGCAAGCTGTTTCAAGCTCGCGAGGTCGCTCAGCGCGGCCGGCAGGCCCGACGCCGCCGGTTCACCGGAAGGAATCGGAGCGTGCAGCAGGCTCAGCACGGCCTTCCTCAGGCGCAGCGCGGAGCCGGTCAGCAGCGCCTCCAGCACGTGCGCGGCGACCGTCCGGTGAACGCCATCGGGCCGGACGGCCCAGGCCGGCCACCGCGCGGCGACCGCATCGATCAGGCCCGGCAGCAGCGACGCGCGCATGGCGTCGATGTCCGCCGGCGCCAGCTTCCAGCGGGCCGTGACGGTCTCGAACGCAGCGGCGATCGTGCTGAGACGCTGTTCGACGGTCAACGCGCCGGTGGGGTCCGGCGACCAACGCGTCGCCGGGAGCGTGCCATCCTTCCCGGTGGATCCGGTGCCATCGGCAGGCACGGTCATTGCCACCGCCTTGGCGGGCAAGGTCGTCTGCGGGGCCGCCGCCAGGCCCAACGCCGGTCCCGCGGTCGCCGCCGTGGCCGCGTCCAGCGTTGCGAGGCGCTCGACGGGGCCGCCGTCCACGATCAGCGCGCCGTCGATGTAGCTCACCTGCCGCGGCCACGCGTCGCTCATGACGAGGGGGCCGTCCCAGTAGCGGTGCGTGATCAGCGCGTCGAGTTCACGCAGCGCCATGTCCTGGCGGACCCAGGCGGAGGGATCGGTCGCGTCCAGCAGCGGCGCGACCCGCCAGGTCAACGTGCCGCCGCCGGTGTCGAGGCGGACGATGCCGCTGGACCGATCCAGTTGCTGCGACACGCCGGGCGCCAACGAGGCCAGCATGCGCAACGGCGCCGACGCCGTCACCGGCGCCAGTGCGTTCATGCCCAGCGCCGATCGCCTTAACCAGCTTCTCGTTGCGAAATCGAGGAAATGCGTCGTCAGCTTCTCGAGCCGGCGCGCGAGTCGTTGGACCCTCCGGTTGCCGCCCGCGCCCGCGCGGACCTCGGCGACCAGTCGTTCCGCCTCCGAGCGCAAGGTGTCCCAGGCTTGCGTCGACATGACGGCGGCCCGTTCCGGCAGGGGTCGCTTGTCCAGTCCGGCGATCCTGTTCAGAATCGATCCGGCGAAGTCGTTCATCCGCCCGACCAGACGCTGGAGCTGCGATCCGTCGGGAAACGCGACGGCGTTGGCCTCGGCGACGAAGTGCTCCCACCAGTTGCGCAGGTTGGGCATGAAGATGCGGTCCCGCAGTTTCGCCACGCGCTGCCCCTTCGGATCGAAGTAGCGCTCGGCCAGCACGCTCGACGCAGCGTCCAGGGAGAGGGCATGGCTGCCGTCCGGGAGCGCCGTCCAGGGGGCACTCTGCGCTTCCATCGGGATGGCCGCCGCGGCGATGCGCAGCCCACCGATCACGCCGGCGGCGTGCAACACCCGCAATCGGAGCAGCGCGGCCAGGTGCAGGCCACCGCGCAGGCGCGTCGCGCGGTCCGTGCCGGCGTCGCCGGCGAGGAAGATGTCGTCCAGCCTGACGGTGAACGGCCGGTCCGGACCGGTCGAGGCCAGCGCCTCGGCGAAGAACCGGGCCAGGGTCAGGCCTTGCCTGCTGCCCGCCGCGACTTCGGGCCCGGCCTGGTCCAGCAGCCCCACGATGCCGTCGAGCAGGCCCTGGAAAGCGCGCGTCGCGCGCGGAGAGGCGCCGGCCTCGTCGCGGTTCCAACGCTCCGCGTCGAACAGCGCGGCATGGACCTTGGCCATTTCCAGCGGCGCCTCGTTCAGGATGGCCTCCAGGAGGCTGCGCCTGACCTGACGCAGGTCTTCGACGGGGAGGGCCGCGTCGACGGTCGACAGGGACAGCGTGTCGAGCGACCGGAACAGCTCGGCCGCCAGCGGCCGGGGCAGCGATTCGTCGTCGGGCCATCCGCTCGTGAGTTCGTCCAGCGTGGCGGCGATCGCCGTGGCACGCCCGGCACCTGCCGATGACCGGTGCGGCGGCACCCTCGGGTCGCGGCGACCGGGCTGGGGGACATCGGTATCGGGAGAGGGGAAGGACATGGGACCTCGCAGGCGGGAATGAGGCGCCTGAGTGGTCCGTGCTCCCCGTCGGCGTCGCGCCGTCGGTGTCGTTCTTCGTCGCCTGCGGGCGTGCGCTCAGCGGCTGTGCGCCGTCAGCTTCGCCAGCGGCGCGGCCAGGCTGATGCCGGGCGCGGCGCGGCGCGTGCCGGGCGCGCCGTCGGCCTCGGTCTCGTCGAGATCGGGATGCGCGGTGCCCAGCGCCAACCCCGTCGCCCCGGCGTTGTCGCGCCGCATCGCGACGCCCACCGCCAGCATGTCGATCACCAGCAGGTGCAGGATGCGGCTGATCATCGGCAGGTGCGTGGCGACATCCTCGACGTGATCGACGATCAGCGCCGCATCCGCCTTCTTGGCTAGCGGCGACTGGCTCGCCGTGATCGCCAGCACATGCGCGCCGCGTTCGCGCGCGGCATCCGCCACCGCGATCAGCTCGGGCAGCTTGCCGCTGCTGCTGATCAGCACCGCCACGTCGCCCGCCTTGAGCGTCTGCGCGGCCAGCAGCTGCAACCGAGGCTCGACATAGGCGTTGCACGCGACGCCCAGCCGCAGGAACTTGAACTGCGCGTCCTGCGCGACGACACCGTAATGGCCGATCGCGAAGAACTCGATGCGCGAGGCGGCGAGCAGCAGGTCGATGCTGCGATCGATCATGTCGCGGTTGAGCTGGCTGCGCACCTGCAGGATCGCCGACGCGGTGTTGCCCAACACCTTCTCGCCGAGCTCCACCATCGAGTCGTCCTGCGTCACCTGCGTGTGGCTCACCGGCACCGTGCCGGTCAGGCCCGAGGCCAGCCGCAGCTTGAAGTCGGACAGCCCCTCGCAGCCCAGCGAGCGGCAGAAGCGGATCACCGTCGGCTGGCTGACGCCGGCGGCACGCGCGATCTCGGCGATCGGGTCGTTGAGCACCTTGCGCGAATGCGCCAGCACGTGGTCCGCCACGCGCTGCTCGGCCGGCGAGAGCCCGTCGCGCGCGCGCCGGATCTGGCTCACGATCGCGGAGGCGCCGCCGCTGTTCTGCAGGCTGCGCAGCTGCGCCTCCAGGATCGCCGAGGCGCCCTTGAAGGTCGCGTGCTCCGCCGTGATCACGAAGGTCGGGATCGCCCGCACGTAGTCGGAGAAGCGGCCCTTGTCCTCGAAGCGCGCCCGGAAGCGCGAGCGGTCGAAGTACTCGCCCAGCCGCGGGACGATGCCGCCGCCGATGTAGATGCCGCCCAGCGCGCCCAGCGTCACCGCCAGGTTGGCCGCCGCCGTGCCCAGCAGCGTGCAGAAGAGGTCCAGCGTCGCCTCGCAGACCGGATCGGCGGCCTCGAGCGCGCGGGCGGTGATGTCGGGCGCCGTCAGCGGCTCCGACGGCTGCTTCAGGTGGTCCGCCATCGCGCGGTGCATCAGCTCGAGACCCGGCCCCGACAGCAGCCGCTCGAAGGAGACGTGCTCGTACTCGTTCCAGGCGAAGCGCAGCAGCGCGATCTCGCGCTCGTCGCGCGGGGCGAAGTTGGTATGGCCGCCTTCGGAGCCGAGCGAGATCCAGCCCTCGCCGGCCGGGATCAGCCCCGACACGCCCAGGCCGGAGCCCGAGCCCAGCAGGCCGATCACGCTGTGCGGGCGCGCCTCGCCGCCGCCGATCTGGCGGATCTCGCCGCCGCGCAGGCGGGGCAGGGCCATCGCCAGCGCGGTGAAGTCGTTGACGACCACCAGCGTGTCCAGGCCCAGGCGCTGACGCGCTTCCTCGATCGAGAACTGCCAGTGGTAGTTGGTCATGCGGACCTGGTCGCCCTCGACCGGGTTGGCGATCGCGATCGCCGCGTGCGCCACCTTGAGCTGGCGCGGCAGCCGGTCCATGTAGGCGCGTACGGCGGCATGGAAGTCGGCGTGCTCGGCACAGCGCAGCAGCGCGATGTGCTCGAACTCTCCGGGAGTGGTCTCCAGGGCGAAGCGGGCGAAGGTGCCGCCGATGTCGGCGATCAGCCGGGGACTGTCGAATTCACGCATGAAGCGGCGATTATGGCGTGCCGCCCGAGCGCTTCCGGAAGGGTTCGCCCTAGCGACGCCTGCGATGCCGCGACCCGGGATCGTGTAGCGTGACTACAGCGTCGAATTCAGGCGAGAATCGCCGTCGCGGAACAAAAAACTCGTTCAGCGACAAGCAATTGAACGCGACATGCGAAGCGGCGACATCGCAGCGGAAGAGGCCGTGGGCCCCCTTGGCAACACCTCTCTTGTGTCGACGATGTAGTTTTGCTACCTTGCGCGGACCCGCCGCGGATGCGGTCTCGTGCGCGCCCCGGCGGCGCGCTTCCAGTCAGAGAGCAGGACAAGAACAGTGCAAGCAGATCAGGGTGTGCAAGGCGTGGAGGCCGCGGGTTATCCGTGGCTGGTGGCGGACATCGGCGGCAGCAACGCCCGGTTCGCCTGGGTCGACGGACCGGGGAAGGGCGTGGCGCACGTGCGCAAGCTGCCGGTCGCGCACTACGAATCGCTGCGCGACGCGGCCGAGGCCTATCTGAAGGAATTGGCCGGACTGGGCATCTCGACGCGCCCGAAGCGGGCCTCGCTGGCGCTGGCCACGGCGATCAAGAGTGACCGCATCGAGCTGACCAACAGCCATTGGACCTTCTCGCGCAGCGAATTGCAGGCCGGGCTGGGCCTGGATGAGTTGCGTCTGCTGAACGACTTCGAGGCGCTGGCGCTCTCGCTGCCGGGTCTGCGCGCGGACCAGGTCGCGGCCGTGCCGGGTCCGAAGCTGGCGACGCCGCATGGCACGCTGGCCGTCATCGGCCCGGGAACGGGCCTGGGCGTGGGCGGTGTGATCGAAACCTCGGGGGGCTGGGTCGCGCTGCCGGGCGAGGGGGGTCACATGACGCTGGCGCCGACCAACGACTACGAGAGCGAGCTGCTCGCGGCCGCGCGCAAGGACTTCCCGCATGTCTCCGCCGAGCGTTTCCTGTCCGGCGTCGGCCTGCCGACGCTGCACGCCGCGGTCGCGGCCGTGGCGGGCCAGGCATCCGCGCAGCGCCTGACGGCGGAACAGATCGTCGAGGGCTTCCTGTCCGGCGATCCGCTCTGCATGAAGACCGTGGACCAGTTCTGCGCCTTCCTGGGCAGCTTCGCCGGCAGCGTCACGCTGGCGCTGGGCGCGCGCGGCGGCATGTACATCGGCGGGGGCATCGTGCCCCGGCTGGGCGAGCGCTTCTTCCAGTCCTCCTTCCGGACCCGCTTCGAAGAGAAGGGGCGTTTCGCGCCCTATCTGGCCTCGGTGCCCTGCGTGCTGATCACCGACACCCTGACCGCGCTGGCGGGTGCCGCCTTCGCGCTGGAGCAGTCGGTGCGCTGACTGTTGTAGTTTGTTGGAATGGGGTTGTAGTCCAGCTACATCACCCCCTCTGAACGGCGGCCCTCGTGGCCGCCGTTTTTCATTTCGTCTCCCTAATTTGCGGGTTTATCCGTAGAAACCCGAAGTAACTTCGTAGTTTTCGCGCCATGTCCGCTGTAGTTTCCATCGTCCAGGGTTTGCGAGGGCTTGGATCGTGATCTAGTTTTAGTACAGAATTCCTTCAGAACGTTGGGTTCCGCCGTTCATACAGGAGACAAACAAATGAAGACATCGCCCGCCTCGCGCGAGTTGTTCCGGATGCAGCCCGTCGCTGCCGGTTGCCTGGTGACGCTGGCCCTGATGGCCGGCGCCGCCCAGGCGCAGCAGGCGCCGGCGCCCGCCGGCACACCCGCTTCTTCGCCCGCCTCGTCGCTTGCCCAGACCGAAGCCGACAAGCAGGCCGCCGCCAAGGCCGCCGCCGACCGCCAGCTGGAAACCGTGACCGTCACCGGCATCCGGCGCGGCATCGAGGCGGCGATTTCGGTGAAGAAAAACTCCGACGCGATCGTGGAGGCCGTGTCCGCCGAAGACATCGGCAAGCTGCCCGACGTGTCGATCGCCGAATCCATCGCGCGCCTGCCTGGCCTGTCGGCCCAGCGCGTCGCGGGTCGCGCGCAGGTGATCTCCGTGCGCGGCCTGTCGCCCGACTTCGCCACCACGCTGCTCAACGGCCGCGAGGTGGTCTCCACCGGCGACAACCGCAGCGTCGAGTTCGACCAGTACCCGTCCGAGCTGCTCAGCGGCGTGGTCGTCTACAAGACGCCGTTCGCCAACCTGGTGGGCCAGGGCCTGTCGGGCACCATCGACATGCAGACGGTGCGTCCGCTCAACTTCAGCACCCGCGTGGTCACGCTGAACGCGCGCGGCCAGCGCAACTCGCTGGGCAAGGCGGCCGATTCGGATGCCACCGGCAACCGCCTGAGCGCCAGCTACATCGACCAGTTTGCCGACCGTACCGTGGGCGTGTCGCTGGGCTATGCGCACCAGGAGACGCCGATCCAGGAAGAGCAGGTCGGCCTGTACGAGCCCTGGGACCAGTCCGGACGCACCGGCCTGCCGACCGGCACCTACAACTCGGGCGGCATCAAGGCGCTGCGCCGCACCGGCAAGACCGAACGCGACGCGCTGATGGGCACGATCGAGTTCCGTCCGACCAAGAACTGGACCAGCGTCGTCGACGGTTTCTGGACCAAGGCCAAGCAGGAAGACACGGCCAACCAGTTCGAGATGAGCATGACCTGGAACGGCAACAACACGCCGCTCGACTGGTCCAACCCGACGGTCAACAACAACGGCACGCAGACCGGCGGCACGCTGCTCAACGCCTACCCGCTGGTGCGCGGCATGTACAACAAGCGCGACGACAAGATCGTCGCCGCCGGCTGGAACAACAAGCTGAAGTTCGAGAGCGGCCTGTCGCTGACGGCCGACGTGAACTACTCCAAGGCCACCCGCAAGGAATTGGTCCTGGAGAACAACACCCAGCTGCTGGCCGCGCCGGGCGCGATCCCGCTGGACAACGTCAAGCTGGCCTTCAGCTCGGGCGACTTCTCGCAGATCGTGCCGGGCCGCAGCTACTCGGATCCGACGCAGCTGTACCTGCAGAACACGATCTACGGCTCGGGCTACGGCAAGCTGCCCAGCGTCAAGGACGACCTGGCCGGCTTCAAGCTGGTGGGCAACATGCCCGCGCCGGAAGCCATGTCGAACTGGTTCTCGGACTTCGAGGCGGGCCTGAACTACGCGGACCGTTCCAAGAAGAAGCGCCAGCCGGAGGGCAACATCAACGTCGGCGCGCAGGGCAACACCGCCATCGGCTCGGAGTTCCAGTACAGCCCCGTGAACCTGAGCTTCGCGGGCCTGGGCCTGATCCCGGCGTGGAACGTGCCGGGCGCGGTGGGTCGCTACATGACCTTCGAGCCGACCGAGTCGCTGAACTACCTGATCCCCAAGGCCTGGGACGTGAAGGAGAAGAGCACGACGGTCTTCCTGCAGGCCAACATCGACTCGTCGACCTTCGGCATCCCGATGCGCGGCAACATCGGCCTGCAGGCGGTGCACACGGACCAGTCCTCGCAGTCCAACTACTGGGACAGCACGATCAACGGCGGCGCGGGCGGCGTGAAGCCGATCGAGGGCGGCAAGAAGTACACCGACTACCTGCCGGCGCTGAACCTGTCGTGGCAGCTGCCGGGCGACCAGACGGTGCGCTTCGCGCTGGCCAAGCAGATGGCGCGTCCGCGCGTGGAGCAGATGAATGCGGGCATCGAGTTCGGCGTCGACGGGGCGACCGGCAAGCCGGGCGCGTCGGGCGGCAACCCCGAGCTGAATCCGTGGCGCGCCAATGCGGTCGACCTGTCCTGGGAGAAGTACTTCGGCAACAAGGCCTATGTGGCGGTGGCCGGCTACTTCAAGGACCTGCGCAGCTACATCTACAAGCAGACGGTCGACAACTACGACTTCTCGCGCTTCGTCACGGACTACGTGCCGCAGCCCGGCCAGCCGCCGGCGCAGCTGACGGGCAACTTCACCGCGCCGTACAACGGCCAGGGCGGCCAGCTGCGCGGCCTGGAGATGACCGCGTCGCTGCCGCTGGAGCTGGTGACCCCGGCGCTGAAGGGCTTCGGCATCACGGCCAGCGCGACCTTGAACAGCAGCAACATCACGATCCGCGATCCTGACAGCGCCAACAGCGTGGGCAGCGGTCCGATCACGCTGCCGGGCCTGTCCAAGCGCGTGTACAACCTGACCGCGTACTACGAGGCCAACGGCTTCGAGTTCCGCATCAGCCAGCGCAAGCGCTCGGACTTCATCGGCGAGATCGGCAACTTCAACGGCGCGCGCACGCTGCGCTACGTCGTCGGCGAGAGCATCGTCGACGCGCAGATCGGCTACAACTTCACCGACGGTCCGCTCAAGGGACTGGGCCTGCTGGCGCAGGTCAACAACCTGACCGACGAGGCCTATCGCACCTACGCGGGCTCGAAGGACCGGCCGTTGGAATACGTGAAGTGGGGCCGCACCTTCCTGTTGGGCGCGACCTACAAGTTCTGACTCTGACGCAGCGCCGCAGCCCCGCTTTGGGCGCTCCGCGTTGTTGCGAATCCTCGCCATAGCGCCGCTATGGCTCCGGTTCGCGCCTAGCGGAGCATCCCAAATCGGGGCCGCGTCACTATGTCAGACGAGCGGGTGAAACGCGTCCCCGCCTCAGTCCCCAATCAGCACTCGCCCCGTCATCGGGGCGATTTCAATTAACAGCTTGCCGTTGGCCGCCGCCCTTATCGTCGGGCCGGGCGTCATCGCATCGATGAAGGGCGTGCCGCGCAGCGCGGGCGGCAGCGTCAACTCGACGCGCAGCGGCTCCGCGGCGTTGTTCATCGCGACGATGGCGTTGCGCTGACCGTCCTGGCGCAGCAGCACGATGACGTGCTCGTCCAGCCACAGCGGCGCCGACAAGCTGCCGTGCCGCAGCACCGGCTGCGCGTGGCGCATCGCCACCAGGCGCTTGAACTGCTCGCGCAGCGCCAGGTCCGGCTGGCCGCCTTCGTCGGCCCACGGATAGGGCGCGCGGTTGTACGGGTCCTCGCCGCCGCCCAGGCCCACCTCGTCGCCGTAGTAGATCGTCGGCGCTCCCGGGTAGCTCATCTGGAAGAAGACCGCCAGCAGCAGGCGGCGTTTGGCCTCGGCGATCTTCTCCGGCGGACTGTCGTCGCGCACGCCGAAGTGATGCAGCGCCCGCGGCTGGTCGTGCGAGGACAGCAGCGTCATCGACGCGAACAGCGACGGCGCCGGGTAGGACTCGCGCAGCAGTTCCAGGTTCTGGTAGAGCCGTTCCGCGTTGCCGCCGGCCGCGTAGTCCAGCACCGTGTTGCGGAAGATGTAGTTCATCGTCGCGTCGAAGGTGTCGCCGAGGAAGAACTTGCTCGCGTCGAACCAGGTCTCCGCGATCGTCAGCGCGCCGGGCTGATGGCGCTTCACCGCGACGCGCCACGCGCGCCAGAAGTCGTCCGGCACCCACGGCGCCACGTCCATGCGCCAGCCCGCCGCGCCGCGGTCCAGCCAGAACTGCATCACCCCGTCGCGGCCGAACGCGTAGTCGCGGAACGCGCGGCTGGACTTGTCGAGCTCGGGCAGGTCCTTGATGCCGATCCAGGCGGCGTACTGGTCGTCGGCGTTCGGCTTGGAGAGGTCGAACTTGAACCAGCTCGCGTAGGGCGACGCCGGGTTGGGCTTGCCGTTGTCGAAGGCGCCGCCGGCGGGGAAGTTGCCGAAGCGGTTGAAGTAAGGCGAGTCCGCGCCCACGTGGTTCAGCGAGGTGTCCGGGATCACGCGCAGGCCGCGCTTGCCGGCCTCGCTGGTGAGGCGCTCGAAATCGGCGTTGCTGCCGAAGGCCGGATCGATGCGCTTGTAGTCGCCGGTGTCGTACTTGTGGTTGCTGGCGGCCTGGAACACGGGCGTCAGGTAGAGCGCGTTGGCGCCCAGGTCGCGCAGGTCGTCGAGCTTCTCGATGATCCCGGCAAGGTCGCCGCCGAAGAAGTCGTTGTTGTAGACCGCGTCCGAGCCGTCGCCGCTGCCGGGCTTGTACGGCCGGTCCAGCCAGCGCGGATGACGTTCGATGCCGTGGTCCTGGTACTTCGCCTTCCCGACCTCCGGGTCGTTGGACTTGTCGCCGTTGCGGAAACGCTCCGGGAAGACGTAGTAGTAGACGAGATCGCGGGCGAAGTCCGGGACGGCGAAGTCGGAGGCGTGGATGGTCTGCCGGTAGCGGCGGATCGCGAAGGGCGAAATCGGCCCTTTGGCATTGGGCCCTTTGGCATCGGGTCCCTTGGCATCGGGTCCCTTGGCATCGGCACCTTCGGGCAGCGGAGCGACCGCGGCCGGGCCCATCGAGCCCTTCTCCTTGGTCCAGTAGATGGGGTCGGCGTTGTTCTGCACGACGTAGCGTGCGCCGCCGATCGTGGCGACGAAGTAGTAGCCGTAGACGCCCGGGCCGCCGAAGCGATGGCGCGCCTTCCACAGCTCGCGGCCGGCGGCGGCACCGACGCCGGTGCCGGTCTTGTGCAGCGGCACGCGGGCTTCTTCGGCGTAGGCGATCAGGTCTTCATTGCCCTCGACGCGGCGTCGCTCGACCACCAGTTCGAGCTTCTCGACGCCGGGCAGGGCGGTCAGCTGGAAGTCGACCCAGGTCTTGGCGGGCTGGGCGCCGAAGGGCTTCTTGAATTCCGCGAGGCGCGAGTCGTAGCGCAGGCTGGCGGCGATGGGCGACAGCGCGGGCGCGGCGGGCGATGACGCTGGTGATTCCGATGCATCTGCCCCAAGTGGCAGCGACGTTTGACCGGACGCGAGCAGCGGCGTCAGCACCGCGACGCATGAGATGCGGTAAAGAAGTCGAGGCAGGGCTGTCATGGGCAGACGCTATCGCGAAGCGAGGCGCAGCGATGCTGGTGTTCATCCGCATGCCGGGGTGTCATTCGCAGGACTTGTTGTCTATGCGAATGCAGGAACTCGCGATCGGGTCCGCTCAACTGACGTGCCCTCATCAAGCCATCGTCGGAGATCGCGGTTGTGCCCCTGCTCCCTTCCATCCCTTCCTGGCGTCGAGCGGGCATTTTCCTGACGGCGCTGTCGTGGTTCTGCCTCATGGAGCCCGCAGTGGCGGGATACCGCGAGCAACGCGTGCAGACCGCGCTGGGCACCTATGTCCTGCGTAGCGATGCCGACGACGACAAATACCTTGAAGATTGGTCGTCGTCCGTGAGCGCCTATGGCGCGGATGGTCGCGAGCTTCTGTTTCAGGAGCCGGGACTGGTAGTCGGCTGCTGGGAGTTTTCACCGGGGGCAGTCGAGGTCACCGGAAGGTCGGGGACACGCGTCCGCGTGGTGTTGCTGTGCGGCTCGCCCGGCGGCAGTGGGCGGAATGAAACCCTGGTTGCCATTCGCGATGGAACTGCGGAAATCGACCAATTGAGCGTCGGCAACGACGCCGCCACGCCGTTGCCCACCTCGGACGGGAGGTTGATCGTCAATGGGTTGTATCGCCAGGACGTTCCAGGTATTTCCAGTCTGATGTGGGTCCCGATGCAGTTCGAACTCAATGTCGATGCCAAGCCGATTCGATTCGAATCGACCAGGGGTGGCTTCGTCGATCCGTCGATCCGTTTGACTCTGAAGGAGATGCGCCAGACGCTGTCTTCGTCCGAAGACGCGCAAGCGTATTTCGCCTCTGCTCATGCCGTTCTCGGAGCGCGGGCCTGCGCCCACCTCCACTCAGATCTTCCAACCCTCTGGAAGTTGTTGGGCGATCCGGAGCTAGCTGCTCTGAATCGCTGGGTCGCATCCAGATTCTCCTTGGAGGAGTGCTCACGCCATGAAATCCATCATTGAAAAGCAGCGCGAAACGGCGGAAAGAATCGTCGCCTATGGACGCGAAAACGGAGTCCAGCAGCATCTGATCGATGCAGCAGTGAAGTTTGCGTACTTTGAATCGAAGCTTGGAGTGAAACTCAAGAACAAGAACGCGTTGGGCATCTTCCAGTACATGCCTCAACGTTGGAAGGAGCGCCATGAAAAGCTGCTGGGCTCGGACAGGATGTCTCCGAAGAATCAGATCGTCGCGATGTTCCGTGACCTTCACGCGTACGAGAAGCGCTACAACGACCTGTCCAATCCGGCGATTCCGCGGGAGTCTGTGACGCTTGAGCAGTACCTGTACATCAAGCATCACGATGGTACGAACAGCGAAGAGTTCCTGCCGGGGCTCAATCGGTTTCGGGAGCCCAACGGGCTGATGGTCTACCACCGCGACAACCCTGGGTATGACGCCACCTTGTATGTTAAGCCGCTAAAAACCAGCACCGCGCCGATCCGCAATCCGTGGGAGATCACCTTCGGACTGCCGGCCGGGGGGATGGGGAATGGGTTCGAGCTGCCGGTGGCGCTGACTTTCCCGCCCTATGAGCTCTCGGTGACCGCCTACGGTCCGCCGACGCCGGCCGGACGTGTCTGGTCAACCCAGTCGTTGCCCTGGCCGGGGGGCGACAACCCTTGGCGCACGCCTGAGCCGCACTGGGCTTCGGAGCGCCGCTCCTACCTCGACACCCACCACTACGACCCGAACGGTGCTTCGGTGTCCACGCGTCACCGCTTCAGGCGCTCGGTCGGCGAGATGACGGAAGCGATGGCGAGCGCCGCACCGCCCGTGGCCCTGGGTGCTGGGGCTTCGGATCCGGCGACATCGATCTCGCGGCACGCGCCGCTGCTGACGGTCCAAGCCTGATCGATCCGGCGAGCCAGCCCGTGCCGCGGCGTTCGCCTCAGTTCGCGCTGGCCGCTCCGGGCGCTGGCGCCGTCGGCGTTGCCCCGGTCGCCTTCCTCCAGCTCGCCAGCGTGTTGGCGAACTCGATCACCGCCATCGCGTAGTAGCTGCTCTGGTTGTAGCGGGTCACCGTGTAGAAGTTCTGCGTGCCGGCGACGTACACCGGCGCGGCGCCGCCCATCTGGAGCTCGATCAGCGCCAGCGGCCCGTTGTGCGCGCGGCCCTGCGGCGAGAGCTGCGCGCCGACCGATTCGAACTGTCGCGCGTCGAGCTGCGGCAGCACGTCGCTGATCAGCAGCTGCGCGCGCGCCGCCGTGTCGTTGGGCACCTGCACCTCGTAGTGCGTCGGCATGCCGCGCTGCCAGCCGTGTTCCTTGAGGAAGTTGGCCACCGAGCCGATCGCGTCGACCGGGCTGTTGATCAGGTCGACGTGGCCGTCGCCGTCGAAGTCGATCGCGTAACGGCGCCAGCTGCCGGGCATGAACTGGCCCCAGCCCATCGCGCCCGCGTACGAGCCCTTCATCGCCATCGGATCCAGGCCGTTCTCGCGCGCCAGGATGAGGAACTGGCGCAGTTCTTCCCGGAAGAACGGGCTGCGGTCGCGCGCGCCGGGCGGCAGCGGCGACGGGTAGTCGAAGGCCAGGGTCGCCAGCGCGTCCAGCACGCGGAAGGAGCCCATGATGCGGCCGTAGAAGGTCTCCACGCCGATCACCGAGGCGATGACTTCCGCCGGCACGCCGTAGATCGCTTCGGCGCGCGCCAGCGTCGCCTCATGCGTGGCCCAGAAGGCCAGGCCGGCTTGCAGCCGCTGCGGTTCGACGAAACGCTGGCGGTACGCGCCCCAGTCCTTCGCCTGCCCCGGAGGGCCGGGCAGGATCAGCCGCTGCACCGTCGGTTGCGGCCGCGCCAGCGCCAGCACCGCGCGCAGTTCCTCGCGGCGATAGCCGAGCGACTCGGCCTGTGTGTCGGCGAAGGCCATCACGTCGGCGCGGTCGCCGTATTCGGGCAGGACGACCGGCTTCTTGACCGGCTTCTTCGCCGGCTTCGTCGCAGTCGCGGTGGCAGGCTTCTTCGTGGAGACCGGTCTCGACGCGGCATGCGCCTTGGCCGGCGGCGTCTGCGCCACGTTCAGCGTCTGCGCGGCGGCCGGTGCGGTCGCCAGTGCGGCGATCAGCGGCAAGGCGGCCATCGACGCCTGCAGGCAGGCACGGAGCACAAGGCGGTGGGGAGAGGAACGGCGGACTGCGGTCATGCGGGCTGTTAGGCGGACTGGTAGGCGGGCTGGTACGCGGGCAGGAGGGATGCCGGCAGGAGGGATGCCGGCAGCAGGGTGGGCCGGCGGGCCCATCGATCAACGGGTCAGGACTTGCCGGAGCTCGGCGCACTGCGCCGCGAACTGGCGCTGCCATTGTGACGTGGCCGCGGCGAGGTCCTGGCGATAGCGCTGCGCTTCCAATTGCAACAGCGAGGCGGCCACGGCCTCGGCCCGATCGCCGTGGCGTTCGACAAGCGAAGTCGCCCAGCGACGCGGCGTGTCGTCGTCGCGCGTGGCGAGGCCCAGGCGGTCCAGCTCGCGGCGCACGCGCAGGCGCTGTCGCGACCAGGGGTCGTGCGGCCGGCGCTGCCACGCGGCCACGCCGGCGGCGATGGCCGCGGTGGCCGTCAGCAGCGCGCCCGCGACCTGTCCGAGCGTGGTCCAGTCCGGGTCGTCGAAGCCGAGCCGCTTGAGCAGGCTCATCTGGTCGCCGGTCGAGAAGTTCAGCACCGTCTGCTGCCAGCGGTTGTTGATCCCTTCCCAGACGGCGCGCAGGTCGGTCAGCAGTCCGGGTCTCAACTGGTCGATCGCGCCGGTGATCAGACCAGGCTCCGGGCGCAGCCGCCCGCCCTGCACGCGATCGGGCGAGATGGCCGCGGTCGGGTCGGCGCGCTGCCAGCCGCCCGAGGGGCTCCAATACTCGGCCCAGGCATGGGCCTGGCTCATGCGCACGACGAGGTCGCCATCCTGCAGATTCTGATCCGCCCCCTGGAAGCCGGTGACCAGACGGGCGGGCACGCCCGCCGCGCGCATCAGCACGACGTAGGCGGCCGCGAAGTGCTCGCAGAAGCCGAGCTTGCGGTCGAACCAGAATTCGTCGATGGCGTCCGGCGTCGTCTCGCCGTAGACGCCCGGGGTCAGCGTGTAGCCGTACCCGTCGCGGCGGATCTTGGTCAGCAGCTCGCGGTTCACCGACTGGGCGAGGACGTCCTCGCCCGACGCGGCGAAGCGCTCGCGCAGCGACGCGCCGTAAGCCCGGGCGCGCGGGTTGAGGTCGGGCGGCAGGCTCAGCGACTCATTGCGGTCGGCGCGGCTGAGCCGCGTGCTCGGCGTCGCGCGAGGCCACGCCTCGTGGCGGAAGCGCAGCACCTCGGCGACCGGCATCGGCACCTGCCACTGACCCTGGGGCGCGCGGGTCGCGCTCAGGCGGCCGAGCGGCAGCTGAGCGCCGGTCGCGCCGGGGCTGAACTCCAGCATCGGGATCACGGCCACGCGCAGCGGGTCCATCGTGACCTCGTAGCGGAACACGGGACCCGCGAGCGTGGGCGCGTCGTCGCCCGGCGCCCAGTTCACGCGCGGGGCGGTCCAGGTGCGGCCGTCGAAGCGCGACAGCACCTGGGCGCGGAAGTACAGCTGCGGCTGGGGCGGCGGCGGGCCGTCGAAGCGCAGCCGCATCGCGATGGTCTCGTCGCTGGCGACTTCCGCGAAGGCGCCGAAGGTCATCGAGTCCGACAATCCGGTGCGCGCGCCCGAGTCCTTGGGCAGACCCCACAGCGGCGGGAAGCGCGGGAAGAGCACGAACAGCGCGACCATCACCGGCAGTCCGATCAGGGTGTTGCGGGCGGCGATGCGCGCGGCGAGCTTCAGGCTGGGGACGCCCTGCGGCATCTGCGCCAGCACCAGCGCCGACAGCAGGGCCCAGACGCAGCCGATCATCCAGAACGCGACCAGGGGCGACTGCGAATACAGGAATTGCGTCAGCACCAGGAAGAAGCCGAGGAAGAACACGACGAAGGCGTCGCGTTTGGCGCGCAGCTCGAGCGTCTTGAGCGCCATCAGCATCGCGAGCATGGTGATGCCGGCCTCGCGGCCGAGGATGGTCTTGTGGGTGGCGAAGGTCAGGCCGATCACGAGCGCGAGCACGGCCAGCAGGCTCCACCGGCCGGGGAGCGCCTCGCTGCGCCAGGCCAGGCGCGCGCGCCAGCCGAGCATCAGGGCGGTGAGCAGGCTGCACCACCACGGCAGATGGCCGGCATGCGGCACGAGCGTGGCCGCGATGATCGCGAGCAGGAACAGCGTGTCGCGCGCTTCGCGGGGCAGGGGGCTGCGGTGCTTGATCGAGCCGCCTGCGGCGGTCGGGGAGAGGGAGGCGCTCATCGCGTCGGCGTCGGCCGCGCGAAGTCTCGCGGCGGCGACTCAGAGGGATTACTTGGAAGGACGCAACGTAGCACACCTGGGGTGAGCCGCCGAGCCGCACGGAGAAACGACGACGAGACAGGTCGGGAGAAAACTCCGTACGCGCCCAGACGCTCAGATGACGGGAAGTGGCATTCGGATCGTCCCCTCCAACGCGGCACGATGCCCTTCGCGCAATGGTCCGCCCAGTTGGTTGAGGAGTCGTCCTGCCGTGGACAGCAGCGGATCGTGCTTGCCACCGACGGCGGCCTTGATGGCGTCGGTCAGTTCAGCGAAGTAGGCCGGGTCATGGTCGCGCAGCCGCGCGATCGCGTGGGACTTCCTGAAGCCGCCGGCGCCGAGCAGGCAGAGCAAGGTCTGCTGGATCACGTTGTGGAGATCGAGGGCGACGGCGGTCCCCTCGACAGGATCGTCGCATTGCTTCAGGTCGTCCATGAGGCTGGTCAGCACATGACGGAAGTCGTGCCTGTCCGCGAGAAGCGGGCCCGCGTTGCGGATGCGTTTCGCGGCGGTCTTCAACAGATCGGAGCGCGGCGTGGGCGCGGGAAGCACGCGGGAGGTCAGCACGATGTCCAGCATCACGTGGTTGCGACCCGTGCGACCGCAATGGATGAGGCCGTTCAGCGTCTCGATGTCGTATAGCCAGCTATCGAAGAGTCGTCCCTGCCACCGCCTCGTCTCGCGAAACGGATGAATGGCTTCGGGGAATACCAGCAACAGGTCGATGTCCGAGTGCTCCCGGGCCGTGCCATGTGCGGTGGACCCGAAGTGCAGGAGGAACTCGAAGCCGGGGTAATGGATCCGGGCGAACTGAAGCAGATCCTGTTCAACCATGAGCGACTCCGGCGGTGAAAGGCTGACGCGAGAAGCGCGAGTGCTGGATGGCGAGAAACACCGCCCAGCAGGCGAAGGCGGTCGCAGCAGCCATGCGCCCGTGCGCTTTGCCGAAGTTGTCCGCCACCAGCATCGGGTAGAGCTGTACCCCATCGATGGCGATTCCAAAGACTGCGCCGCTCAGCACGTTGTAGGCAAAGTGCAGGGAGATGACGGACCAGAGCGATCGGGTTTGGAGATAGATCAGACTCAGCACACCACCGGCGAAGGCTGCGTGAAGCAACTGTCCGATTTCAAAAGTCCCTCTGTCCAGATGAAGAGCCGTGAACAGGCTCAATTGGATCGTGAACGCGACCGGCGTTCCCACGACTTGAGCCAGGCGATCCAGCAGGACGAATCGGAAGAGCACCTCTTCGAAGACGGCGGTCCCAACTCCGAAAGCGGTCAGGTAGCCGAGCTGCGTCCAGGTGAACCCTTGCCAGAGGATGTGCGTGTTGGATGTCGCGATCAAGGCGCCGACTCTCGTCATGATCACGGTGGTGGCGATCGCCAGGGGAAGAAACAGTCTTCCCTTGCGCGTTTGCACGCATGCAGTGCGTCGACGTGCGTCGGGGAAGATCACCCAGGCCAGGCCGAAGATCATCAATGCGCGGGCGATTCCCGCCCCGGCCACCCGATGATCATCCCAGGGCGGGGGGAGCAGGTCCCAGGCCTGGAGGGTCAGCCACGGAGCCATACCGCCGGCGAAGAGCACCATCAGGACGACCCGGAGTGCGATACCGGCCCGCGCGAATGTCAGTCGTACATGCATCGCAATCTCCAGGTCGTTAGTGGTCGATCAGAAGGCGTTGTCGTACTTCATGGCGAAGTCAAAGCAGTACAGGCCCCAACCGCCAGCGGCCTGGCACTGCGCGCCTAGCCAATAACGTTCGTTGGTGATCTCCCCCCAGGAGTTGGTGCCGGGGATCCGGGTGGCCGCGGCATCTCCGCCCGACACCAGTTCGAGTTCATGAAGTTCAAGTTCACGCATGTGGATTTCCAGGAAGGGCGCGTGAAGGGTGGCGCCCGAACACCGACCCTGTTTGCTTCGACATCGTTCTGATGAAGGGCGCGCAACAAGGTCGATGCACAGTTTTGCGGTGCCAGGTCTTGCCATCTATGGCTGATGGAGGTGGACCTTGCAGCGAGTGCCAGCAGATTGAGCCAGCCGACCTACTGATTCATGTGGTCGTCGGCATTGGTCGCGCTTCCCAGCGCAGCGACCTTGAACTATTCCTGGATCAACGCCAACGCTTCCATGCACACCCGGAAATGATCCGGGCCCAGGTCCGGCTCGATGGCGACGTCGCGCAACTTCAGGCCGTAGGGCAGGCCCTCTTCCTCGGCGCGCTGCACCCAGGCGGTCAGGCGCGAGACGCGGAGCTCGAACGGCAGCCCGCGCGTCGCCGCCAGGTCCAGCCATTGCTCGCTGGCGCGGCTGCCCAGGCGCTCGCGCACGAGCAGCGCCGCGCCGCCTCCGCCGCTGCCCGACGGCGGCTGCGGTTGCGCCAGCGCGAGCGCCGACTTCTTCCACAGGATCTGACGCGGCGAATCGCCGTGCCGGTACGGTCGCAGTCCCGGGTCGTCGCCCAGGCCCGGCTGGCCCTGGCCTTGCGGCAGGCCTTCCTCGACCGCGGCGGCGGGCGGCGCGTCGAGTTCCGGCGTCGGATAGACCCAGGCCTGCGCCGCCGGGCGCCAGTAGCTCCAGGTCACGAACAGGCCGAAGGGGAAGTGCGATTCGATGCGCAGCCGCGGCAGCGCATGCCGGCCGCGGGTCGGGAAGGTCACCTGGAGGTGCAGCTGGGCGTGGCCCTGCGCCGGCACGTCCGCATAGGCCGAGTCCGCCGTCTTGGAATCCGGCAGGCGCAGTCCGATGCCGAAACGCGCCGCGCCGGTGTTGTGCAGCCGGATGTCCAGCGCGAGCGGCTGGCCGGCGTGGGTCGCCGGCGGCGTCTTCAGGTCCAGCTTCAGGCCGCGCAGGTTGGCGTGCGTCGCGTTCATCGACGCCATCCCGGCGCCCGCCAGCACGAAGGTCAGCAGGTAGCCCAGGCTCAACTGGTCGTTGATCGACGCGAGCAGCAGCACCCCCAGCGTCGCGACGAAGGCGGCGCCCGGCCGGCTCGGGATGATGTACAGGTTGCGCTGCGTCAGCGCGGTGGTGTCGCTGGGCGGATGGCGGCCCTGCCACCACGCGTCCCAGCGACGCTGCCACGGCCAGCGGATCGCCGGCAGCTTCAGCGAGGGGAGTTTCACGGCAGCGGCACCGCGGCCATCATCGCGCGGACCTGCTCGCGCGCACCCCGGGCGCTGCCGCCGCGCGGCCGCAGGCGGTGCGCGATGGTCTGCGGCAGGATCGCCTGCACGTCGTCCGGCGAGACGTAGTCGCGCCCGCTCAGCAGCGCCTTGGCTCGCGCCGCGCGCAGCAGCGCCAGGCCGGCGCGCGGGCTCAGGCCTTCCTGGAACCACTCGCCGGAGCGCGTCGCCTCCAGCAGCGCCTGCAGATAGTCCAGCAGCGCCGGCGAGGCGTGGATGCGCAGCACCTCGCGTTGCAGCTCGCGCAACTGGTCCGGCGTCATCACCGGCTTGAGTGCGCGCAGCAGCTCGCGGCTGTCGCCGCCCATCAGCAGTTCGCGCTCGGCCTGGCGGTCCGGATACCCCAGGCTGATGCACATCAGGAATCGGTCCAGCTGCGATTCCGGCAGCGGGTGCGTGCCGAGCTGCTCGCTCGGGTTCTGCGTCGCGATGACGAAGAAGGGCAGCGGCAGCGGATGGGTCGTGCCGTCGACGCTGACCTGGTACTCCTCCATCGCCTCCAGCAAGGCGCTCTGCGTCTTCGGACCGGCGCGGTTGATCTCGTCGGCCAGCAGCACCTGGCTGAACACCGGCCCCGGATGGAACTGGAACGGGCTGCCGCCGGCCGCCTGCGCGCCCGGCTGGTAGATGTTGACCCCGAGCAGGTCGGACGGCATCAGGTCGGTGGTGAACTGCACCCGCGAGAAGCGCAGCCCCAGCGAGATCGACAGCACGTGTGCCAGCGTCGTCTTGCCGACGCCGGGCAGGTCCTCGATGAGCAGGTGGCCGCCGGCCAGCAGGCAGGCCAGACAGTCCTCCGTCTGCGCCTGTTTGCCCTTGATGATCGTGCTAATCTGCCGGCGCAGGTCGGCCAGCGGCTGGGAGGCGAGGGTCGGAGCGTCGGTACTCATCGGCGCACGATATCTCAGAATCCGTTCGCTCCGACGAAGCGCCGCAGATGCCCTGACCGTGCCCCGACCCCGCCCCCGAATGCGCTCCCGAATGCGCCTCGATTGCGCCCCGGACACGCCCCGACCGTGCAGAAGCCGACCATGAGCACCGCCTTCATCAGCCACCCCGACTGCCACCGTCACGACATGGGCGCCGGTCATCCGGAGTGCCCGCAGCGCCTGGGCGCGATCGAGGACTGGCTGATCGCGCACGGCGTCGACGTCGCGCTCGACCGCCACGAGGCGCCGCGCGCCGAGCTCAAGTCGCTGGAGCGCGCGCACTCCGCCCGTTACGTCGCCGAATTGAAGGCGGAGCTCGAAGACCTCGAGCAGCAGGCGAAGCAGGGCGTGCCCAATCCGATGAAGGCGCTGGATCCCGACACCTGCGCCAACGCGTTCACCTGGTCCGCGGCGCTGCGGGCGGCGGGCGCGGCGGTAGCGGCGACCGACCTGGTCGTCGACGGCCGGGCCGAGAACGCCTTCTGCGCGGTGCGCCCGCCCGGCCACCATGCCACGCGCGACCAGGCGATGGGTTTCTGCTTCTTCAACAACGTGGCCGTCGCCGCGCGGCACGCGCTGGACGTGCGCGGCCTGGACCGCGTGGCGGTCATCGACTTCGACGTGCACCACGGCAACGGCACCGAGGACATCCTCGCCGGCGACGACCGCGTGCTGATGGTCAGCATCTTCCAGGACCCGCTGTACCCGTACTCCGGCAGCGACCCCAAGGGCGCGAACATGCTCAACGTGCCGGTGCCACCGTACACGCGCGGCGCCGAAGTGCGCGAGATGATCGAGTCGCTGTGGATGCCGGCGCTGGAGCGCTTCAAGCCGCAGATGATCTTCGTGTCGGCGGGTTTCGACGCGCACCGCGACGACGAGCTGGCGCAGCTCGGTCTGGTCGAGGCGGACTACGAATGGATCACGCTGCGCATCATGGACGTGGCCAGACGCCACGCGAAGGGCCGCATCGTCTCCTGCCTGGAAGGCGGCTACGACCTGGGCGCGCTGGCGCGCAGCGTCGGCGTGCACCTGCGGACGCTGGCCGGGATCTGAGCCGCCTGAGCGACGCCTGAGCCGGCGTCGGTGTCGGCGTCGGTGTCGGCGTCGGCGTCGGCGTCGGTGTTGGTGTCGGTGGTGTTGGTGTCGGTGGTGGTGGTGGTGGTGGTGGTGGTGGCGGTTCCGGAGCCGGCCCGCGGCCCGGCGCGACAATCGCGCCCGCAACCGCCGACGCGCTCCCCGCCACACAGTCCGTCCCGCGACTGAACGGCCCGGCGCGCGCCGGCTCCCGAATTGTTTTCCTTCTTGAGCGTCATCTTGGGCAACACCACCCCTCTCAACCCCACCCTCAGCCTGCGCGAGCTGGAGTCGCTGCTCGCGATGCTGGCACGGCCGCAGGCGCTGATCGAGGTCGGCCTGGTGCTGGCCTGCCTGGCGCTGTCCTGGCTGATCGTCTACCGCATCAGCAAGCATGTGACGGCGGCGCCGGGACATCACTCGGTGCTGCTGGGCCACCGAATCTTCGACGGCGTGCTGTTCCCGGTCATCGCGCTGCTGCTCGCGCTGGGCGCGCGACGGATGATGCCCCTGCTGGGCGAGCCGGTCGCGCTGTTCCGCGTCGTCATCCCGGTGCTGCTGTCGCTGGTGGTGATCCGGCTGGTCGCGCGCGTGCTGCGGGCGACGATGCCCGATTCCATCGGCATCAAGCTGCTGGAGCGCAGCGTCTCCTGGGTGGCGTGGCTGGGCTCCATCCTGTGGATCGTCGGCGTGCTGCCCATCCTGATGGGCGAACTCGACGAATACAAGCTGGCCTTCCTGCCGAAAAACGCGAAGGGTGAATCGACCACCGCCTACGACCTGCTGATCGTGACGCTGCAGGTCGGTGCGGTCATGCTGGTGGTGCTCTGGCTGTCCTCGGTCGTCGAGTCGCGGCTGCTGCGCGGCAAGTCGGTGCTGGACCTGTCGATGCGCAAGATCGCCGTCAACCTCACGCGCACGGCGCTGCTGGTGATCGGCGCGATGGTGGCGTTGAACACGGTGGGCCTGAATCTGAGCGCGCTGTCCTGGCTGGGCGGCGCGGTCGGCGTGGGGCTGGGCTTCGGCCTGCAGAAGATCGCGGCGAACTACGTCTCGGGTTTCATGATCCTGGCCGAGCGTTCGCTGCGGATCGGCGACATGGTGAAGGTCGACAACTTCGAGGGACGCATCAGCGACATCAAGACACGCTACACGGTGATCCGCGCGCTCAACGGCCGCGAGGCGATCGTGCCCAACGAATCGCTGATCACGACGCGGGTGGAGAACCTGTCGCTCGCCGACCCGCAGGTGAACGTGTCGACGGTGGTGCAGGTGGCCTACGGCACCGACGTGGACGCGCTGTTCCCGCAGCTGATCGAGGAGATCAAGCGCGTGCCGCGCGTGCTGTCCGAGCCGGCGCCGTCGGTGTCGCTGAGCAACTTCGCGGCCGACGGACTGGAGCTGACGATCGGGTTCTGGATCTCGGATCCGCACAACGGGCAGGGCGGGGTCAGGTCGGAGGTGAACCTGGCGATTCTGCGGTTGCTGAATCGCCTGGAGATCGATATTCCGTTCCCGCAGCGGGTGGTCACGATGGTGGAGCAACCGCGGCCATGAAGAAGCTGTTCTCGTACTCGTTCGATCTCACGCCGCCCAAGCCGAAGCGCCACGAATACGCCTACAACGAGTTCAGGATCAGCCTGCCCCTGCACTGGCGACAGTACCCGACCCCTGAAGAGAGGACGCTGCACTTCCAATCGGATACCGCCCAAGCCGCGCTCACGATCTCCGTCAGCTTCTATGAAGTTCCGGACGACAAGGCGCAGCGCATCGCGGAAAAGATGCTCGACGCGCGGCTCGAGGCGTTTCAAAGCGGCGTGCAAGGCAAGGTCGAGGTGCTCCGCCGGACGATCGCGCCGCATTCGAGCGGTGCCGGCTTGGAGATCTCCTTTGTGGGGGAGGCCGAAGGGGAGAGCGTCTACCTCTATCTCGGCTTTGTGACCGCTCGCAAGATCCTGAATTTCGCGCTCGTGTGCCGGCCGGGGCGAGAAGAAGCCGCGGACCTGTTCAACGAGATCATGCGGGATTTCCACCCCCTGTTGCCTTGAGCGATGGCTTAACGCTCGTTGCTTGATGCCATCTGCGTCCCGCGTTGCACGAAAAAGGCCACCCGAGGGTGGCCTTGCCGTTCGTGATCGCGATGCTGGTGATCGCGAGGGGGAGGGCGTTCAGCCCGCCGCCACCGGGATCTTGATCGGCTTGCCCGCGGCGATGCGCTGCTGCCACTCGGCCGGGCCGGTGATGTGGGCGCTGGTGCCGCCGGCGTCGACCGCCACCGTCACCGGCATGTCGACCACGTCGAACTCGTAGATCGCTTCCATGCCCAGGTCCTCGAAGCCGACGACCGTCGCGTGCTTGATCGCCTTGGACACGAGATACGCCGAGCCGCCCACCGCCATCAGGTAGGCCGACTTGTGGTTCTTGATCGACTCGATCGCGATGGGGCCGCGTTCGGCCTTGCCGATCATCGCGATGAGGCCGGTCTTCTCCAGCATCATGTCGGTGAACTTGTCCATCCGCGTCGCGGTCGTCGGGCCCGCCGGGCCGACCACCTCGTCGCGCACCGGATCGACCGGGCCGACGTAGTAGATGACGCGGTTGGTGAAGTCCACCGGCAGCGGCTCGCCCTTGGCCAGCATGTCCTGGATGCGCTTGTGCGCGGCGTCGCGGCCCGTCAGCATCTTGCCGTTGAGCAGCAGCGTGTCGCCCGGCTTCCAGCTGGCGACCTCGTCCTTGGTCAGCGTGTTCAGGTCGACGCGCTTGCTCTTGTTGTAGTCCGGCGCCCACTGCACGTCGGGCCACAGGTCCAGGCTGGGCGGGGTCAGGTAGCTCGGGCCCGAGCCGTCCAGCACGAAGTGCGCGTGGCGCGTGGCGGCGCAGTTCGGGATCATCGCGATCGGCTTGGAGGCCGCGTGCGTCGGATAGGTCTTGATCTTGACGTCCAGCACGGTGGTCAGGCCGCCCAGGCCCTGCGCGCCGATGCCCAGCGCGTTGACCTTCTCGTACAGCTCGATGCGCAGCTCCTCGAGCTTGTCCTTCGGACCGCGCTCCAGCAGCTCGTACATGTCGATGTCGTCCATCAGGGCTTCCTTGGCCAGCAGCGCGGCCTTCTCGGCCGTGCCGCCGACGCCGATGCCCAGCATGCCCGGCGGGCACCAGCCCGCGCCCATGGTCGGCACGGTCTTGAGCACCCAGTCGACGATGTTCTCGCTCGGGTTGAGCATGTAGACCTTGCTCTTGTTCTCCGAGCCGCCGCCCTTGGCCGCGACGATCACGTCCACGGTGTTGCCGGGCACGACCTCCATGAAGATCACCGCGGGCGTGTTGTCCTTCGTGTTCTTGCGCTCGAAGATCGGATCGCTGAGCACCGAGGCGCGCAGCTTGTTGTCCGGATGGTTGTAGGCGCGGCGCACGCCTTCGTTCACGGCGTCCTGGATGGAGCCGGGGAAGTCGCCCCAGCGCACGTCCATGCCGATCTTCAGGAACACGTTGACGATGCCGGTGTCCTGGCAGATCGGACGGCGGCCTTCGGCGCACATCTTCGAATTGGTCAGGATCTGCGCGATCGCGTCCTTCGCGGCCACGCTCTGCTCGCGCTCGTACGCGCGCGCCAGATGCTGGATGTAGTCGGCCGGGTGGTAGTAGCTGATGTACTGCAGGGCGGCAGCGACGCTTTCGACAAGGTCGGCGTAGCGGATGGTGGTCATGGTCTTTGCGGTCCTCAAGGAGCAACCGCCCATTATCGCAAGTGCCCCGACACCGTGCTGACGCGGGGAAGCGCCGTGGTCAGGTCCTCGCACGGTTCCTGAGGGGCCTCGCACACTTGCGCAGCCTCCCAGAGGGGCAAGGGCTCGTTGCATTCCTACAAAACCACCCGCTAGTAGCTTTATGCACAAGCCAGGTTTTGCACACCATTTGCACAAAATGGCTTCGGCAATCCGCTCAGGTATCCCGAGGTTGGGCAACTGACTTCGCGTCGCTCGTTGAGTAATCCGCTTGCAATCAGCTTCGAGAATCAGGTTGGTTTACTGGGTCTCAAGAAGTGCTTGATCCTAGCCACGGTGGTTGGAGACTTGCGCAAGTCACATACTGCAACGCGACTAAACCATGTCCCTTACCCTGCGCAACGGAACTTGGCACTTCCGCAAAATGATCAACGGCCAGACCGTGGCCCGTTCTACCAAGACCGGCGATAAGAAGCTGGCCGAGCAAATCGCTTTGAAGATCGAAAGCGAATTCGTCACCTCGGTGGTAATTCAAGGCGTCAAGCCAGTCCGCTTGTACGAGGCAATTACCGCGTTCCTTCGTGCTCGCAAGGGTTCAGGCGGATACGAGAACGCATGTACGCATCCAAACCACTGGAAACGGCTGCTTTCGTATAAGCCGGTCAAGGATGTCCAACTATTCGAGGTTCAGGCGGCACTTGCAGGCCGTCGCGAGGAAGGGGCGGCCCATAACACCGTGTCGGTGTTCGTCAGCTACTGGAACGGGCTTCAGAACTTCTGCAAGGAGCAGGGCTGGACTTCTGGTCCCAAGATCGAAGGGCTCAAGGCGCAGAAGACACGGATTCGCGTGTTGACGAAGGACGAAGAGGAGCGCCTGTTCGCTGCCATTGATCCTGATGCCGTGTATCGCGGTCGGAACCGGATCAAGACCTTGCAGCGTCAGAACAACGTGGATCTGCTCGTCGTGCTGTTCATCTTGGGTGTTCGCCTCAACGAGGCCCAGAAGCTGCGCTGGTCGCAAGTTGACTTCAGCAGGCGTGTCGTGGACATCAAGCGGAGCAAGCAAGGCGTTGACTCGTCGTTGGTCATGACCTCGAAGTTGCATGAGACCTTGCTTCGCCGGTACGAGCTTTACCGCGAGTCCGGCTGGGTGTTCCCGACCAAGACCGATCACAAGGTCAACACGGACTGGATTCGTGACGCTGTGAAGAGGGCAGGGATTGATGAGTCAGCGGGGAAAGTGACGCTCAACACCATGCGCCATTGCTTCGCAACCCGGTTGCTGCGTGGTGATCTATCGCTCGTTGAGGTGCAAGCCATGCTGGGCCACAAGAACATCCAGAGCACCATCGTCTGCGCGCACGTCCAAGCCTCGTCAGCAGCTATGAGGGCAGCGGAAGTCTTGGAAGGCTAAATAGATGCGAAGCGCAAGCTTCGTCATGAACGCATAGTTTGAGATCCTCCTAGTAAGCAAAAAACCCCTGGTCGCAAGATCAGGGGTTCTTTGTTTTTGGAATCTTGACGCTTACTTGAGGTCCAGGTCCCAATCAGCTTTGGCCGCGTGCTGGATGTTGTTGAACATGTACTCCATCTTTTCCAGATCCTCGTCAACGAAGAGCTGCTGGTCTTCGTCTTCCGTGGTTTCTGAAACATGCTCCAGGTGTTGCTGGTAGTGCTTCAGCGCTTTCCAAAGAATGTTGTATTCGCTGACGATAAGCTTGACGGCCATTACTACACTCCCACAGTGATTAGTTGGACTCGTGCGGGGTCCATACCGAGTTCTTCGAGGGCGCCGAGGTATTTCCGCAAAGGCATGGTTTTCGCCGGCGCCAGCATGTAATGTCCATCATAGCCCGGTCGCATGTCCTTCGCGATCACGATTTCATCGGGCAATCTGGAACCCTTCTTGATCTTCCAGACCTTTTTGCCGGGCTTCTGCATGGTCTTGGTAATCTTGTCCGACGCCGAAAAACCGTTGCCATTCGCAATTGCTACTTCCACGCCGTTTTGAAATCCGATGGGAACATCTACCCGCGCGCGATCTTCGCCAAAGTTTGGCCAGCGGGCATTACCCATGCGGTAAAGGTCTTTTGCAAACTCCGTGACATCCAGGATGTACAGATCCTCTGGTGCAATCATCAACGCTCCCTGTTGGTAGACCAACGAATGTAGGGAGCCGTCAATGGCTGAACCCATGACCATCGTCATCGAACATGGGCATCGGAAACAGCTTGATGCGAATCTCAACGCGGCCTAATTGGCCTTCTGCTTGAACCCCCGCACTACCCAGGCAGCAATCCAGCCCAATCCGTAGAGCAGCAGAATGCCGACAAGCCACAGACCTAAGAAGGCCGCCAGCATCTGCACTTGCGTGCCACGCAAGGCCGATTTGGCCTCAGGCAGCAGTTCCGCGATACGTTGCTGAAGGCTGCGTTGCTCAGCAGGCGTTAGATCGCGCGACTTGATCTCACAAGCTACATGTTCGTCATAGTTTGGCAACGGTCCCCGCTCAAGGATGCAGTCGAGAGCTCTCTTCTGATCCGGCGCTCGAAGTTCAGAGGTGGCCTGGGCTTCCGCATTTCGCCTTGCGCTTTGGTCGCCAGGAACTTCCTTGGAGAAGCCGACAAGAGTGAACGCCAGCCAGACTGCCGAAAGCACCACCCATAGGCGTTGCCAGCCGTTCAGCTTCATGTGCGCTCCCTCAACTCGTCGTTTTGTGAGCGCAATCGTACTCAGGCCAATGTTTCCAGTTCAGCCAGGAAGTCCCTCGCTTGGGTGCTCATGGGCTCGTGCTTGGGCTTGTCTTCCCGACCAGGACCATGAGGCCATGCCCAGATCGTCTGCTCGTACTTCCGGCAGACCTTCCGTTCCCACTCTTCTTCCTCGCCGGTGATCAGCATGCCGCGCGTCTCCACCTTCACGATGCGAGCGCTGAACAGCTCCACCTGCGGCATCGTGTGGTTGCCGAGCGGCATGAGGATCGCAGTCACGCGCCCGCGGCCATCCCTGCCTTCGTACTGTCAACTCGACAGTGCTGTGTTGGTTGTCCACCAGGAGCCAATCCTCACGACTGAAGCTGGCGGCCAGCCAAGCGGCAACGTCCAGCATGGCGGCTATCGCCTGCGCTTCAACGTCAGGGACTTCAACGCCGCTCACATCGGCGGAGAAATGCCAGGTGCCGTTGGGTGCGCGCTCTTTCTAGCTGAACTTCAGCGGTGCCGGGGTGGCCGAGGAGGCGGCGAGGTTCTGGGTGGTGGGGTGGGATGCCATGTGTTTTCCTTTTTGTTGGCGTGGAGCACCGTGCTCCGAGACGGATGCTCGCCGATCACGGCACGGCTGTCGAAATTCGAGACGAAAAAGTGTCTGACGCGGTGGCGCGACTTTGAAATTCGACGGCGCGACGCGTCCTCGCTAGCATCGCCCAATGACCGTTGGACCCGACATCACCGAGGCCTTGGTAAAGGCTGGTTCGTTCCGCCATTCCGCTGGCTTCGGAAAGCGCATCGAGTACTGGATCATTGGCCGGATGCTGAAGGAGGGGATGGACGTTTACGTTCCCCTGGTGGATGACCATGCCGTTGATGCAATCGTCCGGCGTCGAGATGGCAGCATCGCGTTGGTCCAGATAAAGGCGCGCTCCAGCACCGTGAAGCTTGGCGACGCCGCATTGTTTGCAGCGATCACGCATGAGCACCGCGAGGATTACTGGTTCGTCTTCTATTCGGAAAGGCTTGACGCAACATGGCTGATGACCTCGCAAGAGTTCATTGACGAGGCCGTGCAGAATAAAACCGGCAAGAACGTTGGCTTGCGAGCAGTTTGGTTCAATGGAACGAAGAAGCATCCGGAAAGTGGCGTCCGGACAGAGTATGCAAAAGAGCGCTATAAGCAATATCAGGTTGAGACCTTCTCGCGGCTTGCCTTAGGTGCGCGCGGCTAAGTCTTATTGCAATTCAGACGGACCGCCGTTATAAATAGATTTGAAGACAGCCTGCACGTTGTCACAGTACCGTTTTCAAGTTTCGTTGACCCAGGTTTGTTGGTCAGCAAAACACTGAAACCCCTAGTTTATGCGGGGTGCACTGGACTCCATAAAGCGAGAAGGCCCGTAGGGGCCTTTTTTCATGGGCGGAGCGCTAGAGCTGGCCCGGCTCGACCTCGACCAGCGCTAGAACGACTAGCGGTTCACTGCCGAGACAAAGCAGAACGTGACGTGGCAGGACAAGGATGGCAAGGACAACTACACCACCGAGATCATTGCCATGCAGATGCAGGGTCGCGCTCTTGGATCGCAAGAAGCGTCCCTCGCTTCGCGGGCAACCAGCGCAAGTTCGACCACAAGGACGTTGACGTCTGACAGACGACTTTCCGTGATCACGATCCGCTTCGACCGCGTGCGGTTCCACGGCGCCTGTCGAGGTTGGAACCGGGGTGGAACGATGTCCTTCGAGAGGGCAGCGCCTGAGTTGTGGACGCAATCTGAGCCTTCCGGTAGTTTCATCTCAGGTCGCAAGCGGTCCGGAACGGCGACCCCTGTCTCCGTAGCATTTGTACAACCCATGGTGCAGAACTGAGCCGTGCTGCGCCATACCTGGACCGGGGCCGTATCCGTGGAGGTGCGCCGCATCGGTAGAGTGATGTGCATTTCCTACTGCTCGGTGCAAGTCGACGGCTTCGCGGCGGCACATTCGTTGCGCAGAAGGCAACGGAAAACGTTCCTCTAGACCCTCCGTAGCATTATCAGCATGCACTCGAAAAACGCCCCTCGCCGCAGGTCGAAGCCGAAACGCGTCGTCATGGCTAAAAGCCAACCCTATACGTTCTTGAAGGGCCGCGAGTTGCAGGCCTCCCAAGGAGTAGAAATGGACCGTAAGTCGTTGATTGAAGTGGCTTCGGCGCTCAAGCCCGGAGATCGCTCGCCTGGGTTCTGATGCGCCCACAGCGCATAACGGGGTACTCCACCGACAGGTCGAATACCGCGTTGCTCATGTCGCGGAAATAGCCCTTGTCGCGCGACTTCAGAACGTAGTCTGCTGGAATCTCTGGAAGGACTTGCTGGAAAATGTCGAGCTTGCCGCTGTTGCGGATGTCCTCGTCACGACTAGCGAGCTTATCCAGTGTGTCCTGGGATACCTCGCCGATTGCGAGGCCCTGGACACTGGTTGGTTTGTTGGTTGTCATTTAAATACCTCAAATGAAGTCGAGGTATTTATGAATTCTAAGCTTTTCCTGAACTGGCGGTACTACCGCCGCATGGACTTGCAGAACGAGAATCGGCGCCGGTTGCGGAAACTCGGGTGGCCCGATAACTTCTTCGAGCCAGACTTTTGGGAAAAGGAACTGGCCGCACGCAGGCGCGAGCTCGAAATGCTGGAATGCTTGGAAGCGCGCTATTCAGCGGGGGGACTGGGCGTGAACGTGCCCTGGCCGATGGTGTTTGCTGCTTGGCGCAAGCAGATCGAGCATCCGTTGCACTTTGCATCGCAGGGGCGTCGTCCGCGCTGGATGGACGCGCTCAACGACGCGGCAAGCGACTGGCGGCAGCGAGAGCGAGGAAGCCGGGTTGAGTCGTGGCGTCGCTATCGGGCAAGGCAACGCCTGAAGCGGTGAGCGTGGTCCCGCCAATGTGCGGGGTTTGCTCCGGATGAAGATTCGTCATAATGAACCGTGCCTCGCCGCACTACTTCAAGAGGGAGAACAGAACATGCAGGTATTTGTCAGTTGGTCCGGAGATCGTAGTCGTCTTATCGCGGAAGCACTTCGCGCATGGTTGCCAAAGGTAGTTCAATCGCTTAAGCCGTGGATGTCTGCTGAGGACATCGGTGCGGGCGCGCGATGGCTGACGGAAGTTTCTGCGACCTTGAACTCGGCAACGATTGGGATAATCTGCGTTACCCCGGAGAATCAAAATAATCCTTGGCTGCTTTTTGAGGCCGGGGCGTTGTCTAAAACCCTTGATCAGACTTGTGTTTGCCCACTTCTCCTAGAGATGAGCCCCGGGCAGCTGAACGGACCCCTCACGCAATTTCAAGCTCAAACTCTCAATCGCGAGGGTGTTGGTAAGGTATTGGCTACTGTGAACAAGTGGCTGGGTGAAGGCCGAATCGACGCGCAACAGCTTGAGGAAATTGTCGACGTTTGGTGGCCAAAGCTGGCAGAAAAGATCTCGGCTTTGCCGCCCGCATCATCACCCGTTGCTACGCGTACCCCGGGCGATCAGTTGGAGGAGATTTTGAGTTTGACCCGGGAAAATCTGCGCCGGGAAAATCTGAGACTTGAGTCTTCCATGGAGCGCGACCAAAAACTTGACGCCATGCTCAATTTCGTGGATTACGCACAGAGCATCATGGCCGCAAGTCAGGGAGGCATTATGAAGATGGCAAGTCTTGTGTCGAAAAAAGTGGGGAGCGAGCCGTCGGAGCAGACGAATGAAATGAACGAGTCAGTTGTCGCGATGATGCGCGCATTGCCTGATAGCTCTGCAATCGGGAACATGGCTCAATTTACTGCTGGTCTGCGCGAACTCCAAGATAGAGATAAGGCGCGAGTCGAGAGCATGCTTGCGGCTAGAGTTCTAAATCCTTCCGAAGCCGCAAAGGGAGCTGCGAATCCTGGCGATCAAGCAAAAGCTCGCAGCCCAGGGGACTCACCTGAATGACGCGGCGCACGAAGCAGCAGCCAAGACAAGCGACGTGACGTTTTCGGGATCGAGAGTCCCAAATCATTCACAGGCTGTTCACTGAGGCAGTTGTTCACAGACGATGGGCTGTGAACAGGTGGGATTCTTCAGAGCCCACAGGAACCTACGTGAGGTCGTGCATGTGGCCTGTGAAGGTCAGAGCACCGTTGCAATAGAACGCGTATTGCTACGTCGCTCCAAACGCCTTTGAAAACAAGAGCCTGCGTGCGGGTGCCAGGTCTTGTGCAGATCCTGCGCAACTGGCCCTCGTTGGCAATGCTGCACCCGCGGGAGCAGGGGCAGACCTGGAAGCGGGCGCAGCTCTCGTGCTTGCCTTGCCCGAGGCGTCACCAGAACGACGTGGGAGCGTCTGACTGCTGGAGTTCAACACGAGGTAGCTGAACGTCAATGATTGCTGCCAGGGACGACCTGATGCGCTTCCCAGCGCTTCGTTGTGGGGCCACTACGATCCTGAACAACCTGTGAACAGGTTCAGCTGGGCAGTAGCGACAGGTGACAGGTTTGGGGCTTCGCAGCACGTTTCCCATCAAGGCTAAGCGCCGATGGTGGGCATGTGAGACTTGAACCTGTCGTTGAGAGCCTTCTGTTGATCAACAAAGTAATTCACAAGATTGGTCGCTTGGACACGAAGTTTGCCGCGTTCAACGTCGTGGTCTTCGTCCTCTATCTCAAGCCGCTTCGCCTCTAGAAGCTGCGCTTGGTCGTACAGCTCCTGCATGTAGCTGGCAAGCTTCTCGTTGAATAGCCATCTCGTCCCCAGAGTAGCAGTTAGGAACTTTGCAGTGCCTTCCTTGCTGGTGTTGCCGCTCATCACTATGTCGCCGATGAAGATGCGCGTCGCGTCGTAGATCTCAAATCGCTTCTGAAAGAGACTGAAGCGGAGAGTGTCGTGTGATGTCCTCCATTGCCGCCAGGCAATCAGGCCGGCAAGCGCGGTGAGCACGCATGTAGTGATGGCTGTGAAAATCTGCAGCCCATCGGGGTCTGGAGTCTTCTCGATCTGAAGTACGAGAGGATGGCTGGAGCTGGTGCCTGGTGCCGGAGGCGGCAGGTCGAATCGCTGAACGGCTGGAGTTGCCGGGATTGATCCAGGTTGCGGTGCGCTTCCTGCACTCGATGTGCTCGGCGGTGCGGTCTTGGTCACCATCTTAGTGAGTCAGGTGAAGGAAAGGCGTCATCTTCTCCCTGAGGACGTCCAACTGATTGTCAAACCACCTCTTTGCGGTCTCCTGTTCATCGGAGAGACCATCAAATGATCCATCGCCTTTCTTGATAGCTTGCATCATTGCATGTTGCAAGGACATCACCTTCGCGACGTGCTTGAACAGCTCGTCAACTATGTAAGTCTGAATCGCCTCATCGAACATGAACTCGCTACCTGCGAGTTCTCCAATCAGCTTCTGGACTTCCTTGTCGCTGTGAACGTCCTCCGTTTGCATCTTTACGATGAGCTTAGCTGCGGCGTTGAATGCTTTGAAGCGCTTATCGAACAGGTCCAGTTTCAGCTTGTTCTTTGCCGTCTCCGCTGATGCTGTAGCTGTTCTCCATTGCCTGTACTGGATTGTCGCTGCGATCGCTGCCGCGATCACGGCTACAACTGGAGTTCCAATCGCCTGGACGTAAGTCGTCCAGTGGGGATCGAACGGCTTCCCGTCAGGCACCTTGGCAATCTCGATGGTCAGCGCCTTGGTCGTCGTGATGTCTACCGGGATGGGTTGGGACGCGATGATCTGAGGCCCGCTTGCTGCGAGCGCTGCCTGTGCTGGCATGTGGTTCTCCCCCTCTTGGTTCTGGGAGAAATTATGCGGGTGGGGGCAGGACGGGGATCAGGTCCGGCTGAAGCAAGTTCCTCGATCCGCTTCGGGTCAGGTCGCCAGAGGCTTGTGCAGCCCTAGCGATGGCAAAGCGGCTTGCAAGCCAAGTCTGTACGGGGTGGTAGTAGTGCGCTCCTAAAGTCCACTTCTCATGCCCGCTGCGACCATCCATGCTGATCTGGCTGCGGCCAGGGCCGTCATGCGAGTAGAGCGGGAGCATCAGGCAGCGCTTGGCGTCCGCCTCGATGCAGATGAAGAAGTGGTGGCCGGTGACCCATCGATCTGCTGGGCCAGTCGGCTTTGCGCCCAGCCCAAGGAGCGTCTTCGGGCA
>NZ_JARVXN010000004.1:0-57845 GCF_048957715.1 Mitsuaria sp. CC2
CCGACTGCAAGCTCCCCAGCGAGCATCTTGTCGTGCTGTATCGGCTTCTCCCTCTGGTCCCAGCTGATTATGCCGAGCGCGTCGGTGCGTAGTTCCGCTAGGTTGAGGGGGTTGCGGCAGCTCGTAAACCCAGCCGCGCTGTCCTAGACAACCGCCGACTTCCTCCCTGAAGCGGTGACAGCTTCAAGGCGCTGGCTTGCCCAGCGCCTTTTCTTTTGCGAGCTTCCAGAATGCGTCGCTGATCGCTTCGTCTCGCGCGTCTTCGATGCGAAAAGCAACGTTCGATGGGGCCATTCCTCGCGCCATACAGCGGGCACACACGGCTTTCGATTTGTTCTTGTGTCACGGGACACCTCCATGGTTGTTGTGTCCCGTATTTATGGAACTGCAAGCGCTTAAGCCCATGAGAAAGGGGCCTTGCGGCCCCTTGGTGTCGAGCTTTGATCGACTACTTGCAGCGGGTCACTTGCGTCACCGGCTCTGTCTGACAGGTGATCGTCCGCGGTTGCTGGGTCTGGTTGATGGTGTTGCCTTGCTGCTGGTAGATCGCAGCGCGTTGGTTGGCGTTGTTGGTGACGCCGGTCAGAAAGATCATTGCCGCTTCGGCACGTCGTTGCTCAGCAGCGAAGCACTGTTGATCACCAGGGGCGCATGAACTTGCGCAAGCCGACAGCAGGGCAGCGAGCAGCAGCACAGACAGGTAGCGCATGGGGTTCCTCCTTGAATGTTATTGGGGACAACCAGCCTGTAGTCGTGGCCCCTTAGGGTCAAGAACTCCTTTGCTATGCTCGTTGAACAAGACGGGAGTGACGATGCCAGCGCCTGGTACCTCGGGACGCGCATCAGCGTCTGACGCCGACGTCCGGTCGCCCAGTCGTCAGCTGCCCGGCGCCGTGATGCCGCGCGGCTTGACCATGGTGCCCACCTCGTTGGCCAGGCGGCGGCGGTCCTCGTCGCTCATCGTGGCCGGCGTGCACTCCCGCTTGCCGAGCATCGAACCGGTGCGCTGTTCGCGTTCGCAGACCATCTTCTGCGCTGGCTCGGCCTGTGCGGTCTGCGTCGTCTGCGCGGTGACACCGTCGCTGGCGCAGGCGGCAAGCGCGAGCAGGGGAACGGCGGCGAACAACAGTCGGATCATGATGGGTCCCTGATGGCGGGTCCGGGTCTGTGCCTCGGACGGCTGATGAAGCCGGCGATGCTAGCAACGCCCATTTCGCGATAGCCTTGGGGAGAACGCGACCCACCCCCTTTCGAGGGAACGCGTGGCGCACCGGCGATGATGCCGTCTTCACGCGCCCCAGGCTTACCTCTGCATCCGCATTTCGGGAGGACTTTTCTTGACCCCAGGACTCAAACGATTCTTCGCCAGCGAATCGGCCGGCGGCATCGTGCTCGCCATCGCCGCGGTCGCCGCGCTGATCCTTTCCAACTCCCCGTGGCGGGAGCTCTATGCCGCCTTCACCCGCATCGAAGGCGAGGTCCGCATCGGCGGCGACTGGCTGGTGCTGGCCAAGCCGCTGCTGGTCTGGGTCAACGACCTGTGGATGGCCGTGTTCTTCTTCCTCGTCGGCCTGGAGATCAAGCGCGAGTTCGTCGGCGGCGAACTGTCAGACCGGTCGCAGGCCGTGCTGCCCATCGTCGCGGCCTTCGGCGGCATGGCCGTGCCGGCGTTGATCTACGCGGGCTTCAACCTCGGCGACCCCGTCGCGCTGCACGGCTGGGCCATTCCGGCGGCGACCGACATCGCGTTCGCCATCGGCATCGTGATGCTGCTGGGCAGCCGCGTGCCGGCTTCTCTGAAGGTCTTCCTCACCGCGGTCGCGATCATCGACGACCTCGGCGCCATCGTCGTCATCGCGCTCTTCTACACGAGCCAGCTGTCGCTCACGATGCTCGCCTGCGCCGCGGCCTGCCTGGTCGTGCTCTTCGCGCTGAACCGCGCGAAGGTCCGGCGCGCCGACGTCTACATCGTCGTGGGCCTGGTCCTGTGGACCTGCGTGCTGAAGTCCGGCGTGCACGCGACGCTGGCGGGCGTCGCCACGGCGCTCTTCATCCCGTCCGACAACGACGGCCACGGCCACTCGCCGTCCGAGGACCTCGAACACGCCCTGCATCCCTGGGTCGCGTTCCTGGTCCTGCCGATGTTCGCCTTCGCCAATGCGGGCGTGTCGCTGCTCGGGCTGCACGCGGGCGATCTGCTCCATCCGGTCTCGCTCGGCATCGCGTTCGGACTCGTGGTCGGCAAGGCGATCGGCGTGTTCGGCAGCTCCTGGCTGATGATCCGCGCCGGCCTGGCGCAGAAGCCGGGTGGCGCCGACTGGGTCCAGTTCTTCGGCGTCTGCGTGCTCTGCGGCATCGGCTTCACGATGAGCCTGTTCATCGGCGGGCTCGCGTTCGAGGGCCACGGCCCCGACTGGGAAACCCGCGTGAAACTCGGCGTGCTCGGCGGGTCCATCCTCTCAGGCATCGCGGGCACGCTGATCCTGCTGCGCAAGCGCGCTTGAGCTGATCGAACCGACCGCGCGCGGCGGAACGCAACGACAAAGGGGCCCGTGGGCCCCTTTGTCCGTTTCACGCCGACCGTCGATGACGGCCAACGGTCGCTCAGTGCTTGTCGGCGTGGTTGTGCGACAGCAGCTTGTCGGTATATGCGATCGCCAGCGCGGAAAGCAGGAAGGCCAGGTGGATGACGGTCTGCCAGATCAGCGTCTGCTCCTGCAGGTTCTGGACGTTGATGAAGGTCTTGAGCAGATGGATCGACGAGATGCCGATGATGGCGGTCGCCAGCTTGACCTTCAGCACCGAGGCGTTCACATGGTCGAGCCACTCCGGTTGGTCCGGGTGTCCTTCAAGGTGCAGGCGCGACACGAAAGTCTCGTAGCCGCCGACGATCACCATGATCAGGAGGTTGGAGATCATGACCACGTCGATCAGCGCCAGCACGGCCAGCATGATGATGGTCTCGTTGAGCTTGGGGACCGTGGCGTCGGCCTTGTAGCCGACGCTGTCGACCAGCAGCTTCAACGCTTCCTGGTTGCCGAAGGCGGCTTCGACCAGATGCACGAGTTCGGTCCAGAACTGGAAGACGTAGACGCCTTGCGCGACGATCAGGCCGAGATACAGCGGCAGCTGCAACCAGCGGCTGCCGAACATGATGGTGGCCATCGGGTTGCGGCGGGGCTTCGGCGTCGGGCTGTCGGTCATCGGGGTAAGTCCTTCAAGTCGTAACTGGCGGGAACCGCCAAACCGGGCGATTTTAGTGAGAGCATGAGCCGTGCTCTTCTACAAGAGTAAGCACATCGTCAGTGTGAAAGCGGAGAGTTCGGCCGAGTCTGAACCCGACTTCGAAGATCCCTGCCTGTACGGAGACATAGGCCATGAGTGACAAGATCAGCGACAAGATCTACAACCCCCCCGCATCCGCCGTCCAGGGTGCCCACGTGTCCGGAATGGCCGCCTATGAGGCGCTGTGCAAGGAAGCGGACAGCGACTACGAGGGCTTCTGGGCCCGCCAGGCGCGCGAGCTGCTGAGCTGGAAGCAGCCCTTCACGACGGTGCTGAACGCGTCCGACGCGCCTTTCTTCAAGTGGTTCGAGGACGGCAAGCTCAACGTCTCCTACAACTGCCTGGACAGACACGTCGACGCCGGCCGCGGCGACCGCGTCGCGATCATCTTCGAGGCCGACGACGGCACCGTGACCCGCGTCACCTACGCCGAGCTGCTCGCCAAGACCGCGCAGCTGGCCAACGCGCTGAAGGCGCGCGGCGTGAAGAAGGGCGACCGCGTCGTCATCTACATGCCGATGTCGGTCGAGGGCGTGGTCGCCATGCAGGCCTGCGCCCGCATCGGCGCGACGCACTCGGTGGTGTTCGGCGGCTTCTCGGCGCAATCGCTGCGCGACCGCGTCCAGGACGCCGGCGCCGTGATGATCCTGACCGCCGACGAGCAGGCCCGCGGCGGCAAGTCGCTGCCGCTGAAGTCCATCGTCGACGAGGCCCTCGCCGACAACAACTGCCCCACGATCAAGCACGTCATCGTCTACAAGCGCACAGGCGGCAACATCGCCTGGGTCGCCGGGCGCGACGAATGGCTGCACGACGCCGTCTCCGGGCTGGCCGCGAGCTGCGAGCCCGAATGGGTCGACGCCGAGCACCCGCTGTTCCTGCTCTACACCTCGGGCTCCACCGGCAAGCCCAAGGGCGTGCAGCACAGCACCGGCGGTTATCTGCTGCATGCCGCGCTGACCACGAAGTGGACCTTCGACCTGAAGGACTCCGACGTCTTCTGGTGCACCGCCGACATCGGCTGGGTGACCGGCCACACCTACATCACCTACGGCCCGCTCGCGCTCGGCGGCACCGAGGTCGTCTTCGAAGGCATCCCGACCTTCCCCGACGCCGGCCGCTTCTGGCAGATGATCGAGAAGCACAAGGTCACCATCTTCTACACGGCGCCGACGGCGATCCGCTCGCTGATCAAGGCCGCCGAGGCGAACGAGGCCGTGCACCCGAAGCGCTACGACCTCACGTCGCTGCGCATCCTGGGCTCGGTCGGCGAGCCGATCAACCCCGCCGCGTGGGAGTGGTACCACCAGCACGTCGGCGGCGGCCGCTGCCCCATCGTCGACACCTTCTGGCAGACGGAGACCGGCGGCCACATGATCACGCCGCTGCCGGGTGCCACGCCGCTGGTGCCGGGCTCGTGCACGCTGCCGTTCCCCGGCATCACCGCCGCCATCGTCGACGAGACCGGCAACGACGTGCCCAACGGGCAGGGCGGCATCCTGGTCGTCAAGAAGCCGTGGCCGTCGATGATCCGCACCATCTACGGCGATCCGGAGCGCTTCAAGAAGAGCTACTACCCGCCCGAGCTCAAGGGCTACTACCTGGCCGGCGACGGCGCCATCCGCGACGCCGAGACGGGCTACTTCACCATCACCGGCCGCATCGACGACGTGCTGAACGTGTCGGGCCACCGCATGGGCACGATGGAGATCGAGTCCGCGCTGGTGAGCTGCACCGAGCTCGTGGCCGAGGCCGCGGTCGTCGGCCGTCCGGACGACACCACCGGCGAGGCGATCTGCGCCTTCGTCGTGCTCAAGCGCCCGCGTCCGAGCGGCGACGAGGCCAAGGCCATCGCCAAGCAGCTGCGCGACTGGGTCGCCAAGGAGATCGGCCCGATCGCCAAGCCCAAGGACATCCGCTTCGGCGACAACCTGCCCAAGACCCGCAGCGGCAAGATCATGCGCCGCCTGCTGCGCTCGGTCGCGAAGGGGGAGAGCGTCACGCAGGACACCTCGACGCTGGAGAACCCGGCGATCCTGGAACAGCTCGGACAAGCCTATTGAGGATCCCGCGCGGTGCCGCGCGAGGGATGCGCGTGGCACCCGCGGCGGCATCGGTTCATCGGCTGTCTCTCCTCTGAAACACGGCCTGCTTCCCCCTTTTGGGGGGCGGTTTTTGCGCTTGCGCAAGTCGACAACCCGGTCGCCTTCCCGGAAGTGCGGGAGCGGCTGGCCTTCTCATGGCAACAGGCGACGCATGCCCACAAGTTCGGGTTGTGGAGCTTGTCCGCGCCTGGACGAAGAATGCCGGCTCCGTTCCTTCAGGAGCGGTGCCCGCGTTCACGGCGGCGCACGGGCGACACGGCGCGCCGGCTGCCGCCCTCATAGAAGGAGTCGTTTGTGGAATATTCGTTCACGCTCAAGTACCAGATGCCGCCGCAGGACTGCGACGAGGAGCCGTTGAAGCAGCGGCTGGCCTCGGTCGGCTGCAAGGACGCGCGGGTCGCCGTGGGCCTGCGCGGCAGGATGATGCTGAGCTTCGCCCGAGCCGCGGAGCGCGCCGACCAGGCCCTGCTGAGCGCCTTGCGCGACGTGCGCAAGGCCATCCCCGGCGCGCGGCTGATCGAGGCGGGGCCGGATATGGTCGGCCTGACCGACGTGGCGACGCTGGTGGGGGTGTCGCGCCAGAACATGCGCAAGCTGATGCTGACGCACCCGATGAGCTTCCCGTCGCCCATCCACGAGGGCAACTCATCCTCTGTCTGGCATCTGTGGGACGTGCTGCGCTGGATGCAGGGACGCGGCGGCTACAAGATCGACGAGGCCATCGTCGAGCTCGCAACCGTCGCCAAGGCCGTCAACCTCGCCCGCGAGAGCCGTCACCTGGACGAGCGGCGGCGCGAGGAGCTGTTCAAGCTCGTGGCCTGACACGTGGCCTGAATCGTGGCCTGAAAAACGAACAGGCCCCGAAGGGCCTGGTACGGGTGCAGGCCCCCGCAAGGCCTGCGCAGACGCTGGCGCCTGCCGACGGTCACTTCGTCGACAGGATCCACTTGGCGAGCGTCTCGGCCTCGGCCGGACTCACCTGCGTGTTGGCCGGCATCGGGACCGGGCCCCAGACGCCGGAACCGCCCTTGATGATCTTCTCGGCCAGCTTCTTCACGGCGTCCTTGTCGCTGGCGTACTTGGCGGCCACGTCCTTGTAGGCGGGGCCGACCAGCTTCTTGTCGACCGCATGGCAGGCCATGCAGTTCTTCTTCTGCGCCAGCTCGGGGCTGGCGAAGGCGCTGGTCGCGCTCAGCGAGGCGGCGAGGGCCGCGGAGATGAACAAGGCGTTTCTCATGGCATCCTTTCAGGTGGCGTCCGGCTTCCGATCGGCGTCACAATCGACGCCACAATCGCTGCCGCGACAGGCAGTGTCGCGACGCGGTCGACGCGGTCGACGAATGGGCCTGGGGAATCCGGGCTCGCGCGGATTGTAGTGGTGAGGGATGCGGCGCCAATGGGCGCTCACGAGGAGAACGACGATGTGGTTGATGGTGATCGGTGTCTTGTTGATTCTTCTCAAGCTGGGCGATGTCGGCCCGTTCGAAACGCTGAGCTGGTGGTGGGTCCTGTCGCCGTTCCCGGTGGCCGTCGTGTGGTGGGAATTCGCCGACAAGACGGGTTACACCAAGCGGCGGGAGATGGACAAGATGGATGCGAAGAAGGAAACGCGCCGACAGCGTCAGCTCGACGCCATCGGCATGGGCGACAAGACGCGCAAGAAGCGCTGAGCGCGCTTCAGGCGCTCTCCATTCACTCGAACTTGTCGAGCACCGCGCCGGAGCTCGCGCTCGACGCATTCTTAGCGAACTTCGCCAGGACGCCGCGCGTGTAGCGCGGTGCCGGTTGTTGCCAGGCGGCCTTGCGGCGTGCGAGTTCCGCATCGTCGACGTTGAGCTGCAGCAGCAGCTGCACGGCATCGATGGTGATCGAGTCGCCCTCCTGCACCAGCGCGATGGTGCCGCCCGCGTAGGCCTCAGGCGCGACATGGCCGACCACCATGCCCCAGGTGCCGCCCGAGAAGCGGCCGTCGGTGATCAGGCCGACGCTTTCGCCCAGGCCCTGGCCGATCAGCGCGCCGGTCGGCGCCAGCATCTCCGGCATGCCCGGACCGCCCTTGGGGCCCAGGTAGCGCAGCACCATCACGTCGCCGGCCTTGATCTGGTTGGCCATGATGGCCGCGAGCGCCGACTGCTCGTCGTCGAAGACGCGCGCCGGGCCGGTGATGACCGGGTTCTTGAGGCCGGTGATCTTGGCGACGCAGCCCTCGGGCGACAGGTTGCCCTTCAGGATGGCCAGGTGTCCCTGCGCGTAGATCGGATCGGCGACGGCGCGGACGACCTCCTGCGCCGGCGACAGGTCCGGCACGTCGGCCAGGTTCTCGGCGACGGTCTTGCCGGTGATCGTGATGCAGTCGCCGTGCAGCAGGCCGGCCTTCAGCAGCTGCTTCATCACGGCGGGGATGCCGCCGGCCTTGTGCAGGTCCACGGCCAGGAAACGGCCGCTGGGCTTGAGGTCGCACAGCACCGGGATCCTGGTGCGCATGCGCTCGAAATCGTCGATGGTCCAGTCCACCTCGGCCGCGTGCGCGATCGCCAGGAAGTGCAGCACCGCGTTGGTCGAGCCGCCGGTGGCCATGATCACCGCGACGGCGTTCTCGATGGCCTTCTTCGTCACGATGTCGCGCGGTTTGAGGTCGGCCTTGACGGCGGCGACCAGGTAGTCGGCGGCGCGCTTGGTGTTCTCGACGACCTCGTCCTCGACGTTGGACATGCTCGACGAATAGGGCAGCGACATGCCCAGCGCCTCGAAGGCCGAGCTCATCGTGTTGGCGGTGTACATGCCGCCGCAGGAGCCGCTGCCGGGGATCGCGCGCTTCTCGATCTGGCAGAAGTCCTCTTCGCTCATCTTGCCGGCGCTGAACTGGCCGACGGCCTCGAAGACGCTGACGATGTTGAGGTCCTGGCCCTTGTAGTGGCCCGGCTTGATGGTGCCGCCATAGATGTAGATCGCCGGCACGTTGGCGCGCAGCATGCCCATCATGCCGCCGGGCATGTTCTTGTCGCAGCCGCCGATGACCATCACGCCGTCCAGCCACTGGCCGCCGACGCAGGTCTCGACGCAGTCGGCGATGACCTCGCGCGAGACCAGCGAGTACTTCATGCCTTCGGTGCCCATGGCCATGCCGTCGGAGATCGTCGGCGTGCCGAAGAGCTGCGCGTTGGCGCCGGCGGCCTTCAGGCCGACGACGGCGGCATCGGCCAGCTTCTGCAGGCCGGAGTTGCACGGCGTGATCGTCGAGTGGCCGTTGGCCACGCCGATCATCGGCTTGCCGAAGTCGCCTTCCTGGTAGCCCATGCCGTAGTACATCGAGCGGTTGGGCGCGCGCGCGACGCCTTCGGTGATGTTCTTCGAGCGGCGGTTGGGCGCGTCGTCGTGGGGCGCCGCGGCGGCGCTGCTGGAGGCGTTCTTCTTCGGATCGGTCATGGTGTCGTCCTGGCGAGCGGGGCTTGGAGCGGCTGAGTATGCGTCTCGCGTTCCTGCGGGTCCAATATATAGTTGACGTCGTTTTGATTCATGCGATGTATCGATGATCGAGCTCCGTCCCTTGCGTCAGTTCCTGGTGCTGGCCGAGGAACTGCACTTCGGCCGCGCGGCGGAGCGGCTGCACATGACGCAGCCGCCGCTGAGCCTGGCCGTGCAGAAGCTGGAGGCGCAACTGGGCGTCCAGCTGCTGGAGCGTGGCCGGCGGACCGTCGCGCTGACGGCGGCCGGCGCCGCGCTCGTGGAGGCGTCGACGCGGCTGGTCGAACAGGCGGATCAGCTGCCCGCCCGCGTCCGCGCGGCGGCCAGCGGCGAGGCCGGCCGGCTGAGCCTGGGGTTCGTGTCGACCGTCGGGTACGGCGACATGCCGCGCTGGCTGCGGCTGTTCCGCGAAGCCTTGCCGGACGTGCAGCTCGCGCTGCGGGAGGCGACGCTCGATGTCCAGCTGCGCGGCTTCGAGACGGGCGAACTGGATGCCGGATTCGCGATCCACGCGCCGGGTGCCGAGCCGCCCGGCTTCGAATGCCTGACCGTGTCGACCGAGCCGCTGGTGCTCGCGCATGCCGAGGACTGGAGCTTGGCGCGCCGCCGCGGTCCGACGCTCGAGGACGTGCTGCGGGAGCCGCTGGTCGTGTTCCCGCGCGAGATCGCGCCGTCGCTCTTCGACGCCTTGCTGGGCTTCTACCGCGCGCACGGCGCGACGCCGCACATCGCGCAGGAGGCCATCCAGATGCAGACCATCGTCAACCTGGTGTCGGCGGGCATGGGCGTGGCCTGGGTGCCGCAGTCCGTCTGCGCGCTGCAGCGGCCGGGCGTGCGCTACCGGCCGTGGCCGTCGGCCCGCGTGCCCGCCTGCGACACCAGCCTGATCTGGCGCCGGGACGCCTCGCCGGTGGTGCGCCGCTTCGTCGACCATGTCCGCGGACAGGTGAAAGTCAAGGCGTGACCCCGCCTGGAACGGCCTCGAAGGGACAGGTCCGGCCTGCAGGTTGCCGAAGGTGAACACGAAGGTGAAGTTCCGTGTCCGGCAGGCAGGAGGCATGCACGCCCCGCGGACTTCTGCGACCATGCGCCGATGAAAGGACGAACCCCGTGACAGCCCCCCGCAACAACGACGATGACCGCCGCCGCGGCACCTGGCGACGCCTGATCGGGGCGATCTGCGTCATCACCGGGTTCTCGATGGTCCTGAGCGTGGCCTTCGCGACGCCGGCGCGGGCGGCCGTGCTGAAGGACGCCGAACTGCAGGCGCTGCTCGATGCGGGTCGTGCGGACGATCTGGAGAAGCTCGCCACGCAGCGCGTGAAGGCCGATCCGGACGATCCGCAGGCCGCGGCCGCGCTCGCACTGGCGCAACTGGACCTGGCCGACGGCGCGGTGCTGAAGCAGAACACGCAACGGCTGGAGCAATGCGTGCAGCGCACGCCGAACGAAGGCGCCTGCCACTACGCGCTGGCGCTGGCGCTGGTGATGCAGGCGCGGGGCGGCAGCAAGCTGAAGGCGCTGGGCTCGCTGGGTCGGGTGAGCGAGCTGGCGCAGCGCGCCATGACGCTGCTGCCGGATGCCCCCGAGCCGCGCAGCGCGCTGCAGCAGTACTACCTGGCGCTGCCGAGTTTCGTCGGCGGCGGGGAGTCGAAGGCGCGCGCGCTCGAGCAGGACGTGAAGGACCCGGCGCAGTTGAACCTGATGCGCGCGCGGGTGGCGGCGTCGAAGAAGGACTGGCCGGCGATGGAGAAGGCGCTGCGCGCCGTGAAGACGCAGCGGCCTGAGCTGCTGCTGGAGCTGCGCGTGCTGTGGAGCGACTACGGACGCAACCTGTTCTTCAGCGATCAGAAGGAGCGGGCGGTGCCGTGGTTCGAGGAGCTGCTCAAGAGCCAGCCCCACCAGGCGATGGGCGCGTATGGACTGGGTCGTGCCTACGACGCGCTGGGCCAGTACGACAAGGCGGTGGCCGCGTTCGAGCGGGCCCGCGGCATGACGGGCGCCGAACAGCTGGGTCTGGACCGGCGCCTGGGCAGCGCGCTGGCGGGCAAGGGCGACAAGGCGGGGGCGCGCGTCGCGCTGCAGCGCTGCATCGACAACCGTCGCGGCAGCCACGGCGACATGGAGGACTGCCGCAAGCAACTGGCCGCGCTGGGGAACTGACGGCCAGCTTTATGATTCGCGCCTTCTCGACGCGGTAAAGCTCCCTCATGTTGGTCCATCCCCAGTTCGACCCTGTCGCCATCAACATCTTCGGATGGCCGATCCATTGGTACGGGCTGATGTACCTGGCGGCGTTCGGCCTGTTCCTGTGGCTGGGCAACCGCATGGTCCGCAAGCCCTGGAACGCGGCGCGCGGCTGGACCCGGCGCGACATCGACGACCTGCTGTTCTACGGCGTGCTCGGCGTGGTGGTGGGCGGCCGGCTGGGTTACGTGCTCTTCTACAAGCCGGCCTACTACTTCAGCCACCCGGGCGAGATCCTGGCGGTGTGGCAGGGCGGCATGGCCTTCCACGGCGGCCTGCTGGGCGTGATCGTCGCGTTGGGCTTCTTCGCGTGGCGGCGCGGCTTCCACTTCCTCGAAGTCGGCGACATCGTGGCGCCGTGCGTCCCGACCGGCCTGGCCGCAGGGCGCCTGGGCAACTTCATCAATGGCGAGCTGTGGGGCCGTCCTGCCGATGCCGACCTGCCGTGGGCCATGGTCTTCCCTCAGGCGCACGATGCGGTGCTGACGCCGCGTCATCCCTCGCAGCTCTACCAGTTCCTGGGCGAGGGCGTGCTGCTGTTCATCGTGCTGTGGCTGTTCGCGCGCAAGCCGCGGCCGATGGCGGCGGTGTCGGGGCTGTTCCTGGCCGGCTACGGCGTGGCACGTTTCGTCGTCGAGTTCTTCCGCGAGCCCGACAGCTTCCTCACGCTGGACAAGCAGCCCCTGCACCTGAGCCAGGGCCAGTGGCTGAGCGCGCCGATGATCGTCGTCGGCCTCCTCATGATGCTGTGGGCCTACCGGCGCGCGGCACGACTGCAGGCGTCCCCCGCGACCCGTTGAGACCCCCATGCGTCAGATCTTCTTCGATACCGAAACCACCGGCCTGAATCCTGAATCGGGCGACCGCGTCGTCGACATCGGCTGCGTGGAGATGGTGAACCGTCAGTTGACGGGCCGCCATCTGCACTTTTACCTGAACCCCGAGCGCGACATGCCCGAGGAGGCGTTCCGCGTCCACGGGCTGAGCGCGGAGTTCCTGTCGGACAAGCCCAAGTTCGCGCAGATCGTCGACGAGTTCCTCGAGTTCATCCGCGACGCGGAGCTGATCGCGCACAACGCGGCCTTCGACGTCGGCTTCATCAACGCCGAGCTCAAGCGCTGCGGCAAGGCGCCGCTGCACGAGTGCGTGGAGAGCGTGCGCGACACGCTGCTGATGGCGCGGGACATGTTCCCGGGCAAGGCGAACTCGCTGGACGCGCTGTGCCGCCGGCTGGAGGTCGACAACAGCAACCGCGGCCTGCACGGCGCGGTGAAGGACGCGGAGCTGCTGGCGGAGGTCTTCATCCGCCTGACGCGGGGTCAGGACTCGCTGGTCATCGACGACAGCGCGTCCTCGTCGTCGGGGGAGGGCGGTCAGCTGGAAGTCGTGACCATCGACTTCAGTGCCTTCGACCTGCCGGTGATCGCCGCCACGGCCGAGGAACTGGCGTTGCACGACAAGGCGTTGGTGGACCTCGACAAGGCCAGCGGCGGCAAGCGCATCTGGCAGGTGCCGGCGGCCGCCTGAGAGACGAGAACTCAAAGAGTTCTTGAATCGGGTCAAATTCTCATGGCATAATCTTCGACTTTCCCGGACATCCAAAACCGCAGTGCAAGCAACGACACAAGCCGTTGTGCAAGCGGTGGTTGAGGACGACAAGACCGGGCGGTTAGCTCAGCGGTAGAGCACTGCCTTCACACGGCAGGGGTCGCAGGTTCGAACCCTGCACCGCCCACCAAAGTCTTCTGAAAAGGTGCTTTGGATTCTTGTTGAAAGTCGGAGAAAAGTTCGGCGATGAGCCCGGTCCAGATACCGGGCGGTTAGCTCAGCGGTAGAGCACTGCCTTCACACGGCAGGGGTCGCAGGTTCGAACCCTGCACCGCCCACCAGATCAACCCCGTCAACGCAAGTTGGCGGGGTTTTTTCTTTGGTGCCCATCTCAAGGATGGATGAACTTGATCATGCCGAACATGAGCGTGATTGAAGCGATTTGCCCACCAACGATCCAAAGGACCAGCGAGTTCCGCATCTGCGCCATCTCGCCTCGCCAGTCGGCGATGTCGCCGCGCAGCCCCGCGATCTCTTGCTTCAGCTCGGTGCGAAGCAGGCCAATCTCGCTTCGGACGCCAGCAAACTCTGATTTCAAATCCGTCAATTCCACTGTCATTGAGCGGCTCCTTGGCGTTGTGTACTGCGGGTTCGTGGATGGGTGAGCAACGATCATCCTGCGATCAAGGGGTCTCGTCTCTCGCGCATTTCAGTCATTGACGGGGGAGGCGAGGAGAGAATCAGCGCATGCCTTCGCTGCTGCCGCCATCGCTTGTCGCCGTCATTCCACGCTGTCTGCAACTCGCGAGCCAGCCGGTGCCGGACGGACTCATTCCGCTGAGATTGGGTGACATCACGATCGGTCGCGTGCATCCGATGCGGCAGGTCTTGCTAGGCGAACTCTGGCCTGAACTTGAGCGTCGTGATGCCGCGTTGTTCTGGAACGCGGAGGCGCTCGACGTCGAGGCCCGTTCCCAGCGCATCGGCGAGATTGCACTCGCGCTGAAGGAGCGCGGCGCCATCACCGGCTGGCGCGGCGAGCGCTACGCCTGCGAGCGCCCCGTCGAGGATCCCTGCGTCGAGCGCGGCGAGGTGCTGTTCCGCCTGGAGCGCGCCGCCTTCCGCTTCTTCGGGCTCATGAGCCGCGCGGTGCACATCAACGGTTTCCTGCCGGGCGCGCGGCTCGTGTGCGGTCGGCGCGCGCTGTCGAAGGCGACCGACCCGGGCAAGCTCGACAACCTCGCGGCCGGCGGTCTGACCGCGGATGAAGACCTGGTCGACTGCGCGCGCCGCGAGCTGCTCGAGGAGGCGGGCGCGCCGATGGCCATCAGCGCCGCGGTGCAGGCGCGCGGCGCGCTGCGCAGCACGCGCATGGAGGTCGAGGGACTGCACGACGAGGTCCTGCACGTGTTCAGCCTTCAACTGCCCGCCGGCTTCTCGCCGCGCAACGGCGACGGTGAGGTCAGCGAGTTCCTGACGCTGGATCTGGAGACCCTCGCGCAACGGCTAGCCGCCGGCGAGTTCAGCCACGACGCCGCCGCGGTGAGCGCCTTCGGGCTCCGGCATTCGCACGCGCTGGCGGACCTGCGCGCCTGATCGACCGCCGGGACCGGACGGCTCGGTCGAGGGTCGTCACAATCGCTCGCATGGAACAAGTCGATGCGGTGGTGATCGGGGCCGGCGTCGTCGGCCTCGCGGTCGGCCGGGCGCTGGCGATGCGCGGTCTGGAAACGCTGGTGCTCGAACGCGAGTTCGCCATCGGCACCGGCGTGAGTTCGCGCAACAGCGAGGTCATCCATGCCGGGCTCTATTACCCGGCGGGGTCGCTGAAGGCGCGCCTGTGCGTGCGCGGCAAACAGCTGCTCTACGCGCACTGCGAATCGCATGGCGTGCCGCATCGCCGTTGTGGAAAGCTCGTTGTCGCGACGTCGGCGGACCAATTGCCGGGCCTGCGCGCGCTGCAGGCAAAGGCCGCCGTCAATGGCGTCGACGATCTGCGCTGGCTCACGCGCGAGGAGGCCCTCGCGCTTGAACCCGAATTGCAATGCGAGGCCGCGCTGCTCTCGCCGTCGACCGGCATCGTCGACAGCCACGGGCTGATGCTCTCGCTGCAGGGCGATCTGGAGCGCCACGGCGGCGCGGTCGCCTTCGGGTCTGCAGTGACCGCAGTGCGTCGCGACGGCGAGTCGCACGTCGTCCATACCGCCGACATGACGCTCAGCGCCCGCATCGTCGTCAACGCGACCGGGCTTCACGCGCCGCTGCTCGCCGCCGCGATCGACGGCCTGCCCAGGCCGCCCACCGCGCGCTTCAGCAAGGGCTGCTACTTCGCGCTGCAGGGGCGGGCGCCGTTCTCGCGGCTCGTGTATCCGATGCCGCAGGACGCCTGGTTGGGCGTGCACCTGACCTTGGACCTCGGCGGCCAGGCCCGCTTCGGTCCGGATGCGCAGTGGCTGGACGTCGAGCGCCCCGAGGACATCGACTACGCCGTCGATCCTGCGCGCGCCGACGTTTTCTACGACGACGTGCGCCGCTACTGGCCGGCGTTGCCGGCCGGCGCGCTGCAGCCTGCGTACAGCGGCGTGAGGCCGAAGATCCACGCACAGCACGAGCCCGCGCCGGACTTCCGCATCGATGGCCCTGCCGAGCATGGCGTGCCGGGACTCGTGAACCTGATGGGCATGGAGTCGCCCGGCCTCACGAGTGCGCTGGCGATTGCCGAGGAGGTCATCGCACGCTGCGGTCTCGAGTGAGTTCGCGGTCGTTCAGGGACGGCAGTGCGTGAGGTTTCGGCGCTTGCCGCCGGGGCTCATGCACTGGCGGCCAAGCGCTGGGAGTCTGCAGGTGGAACAGGCCCCGGCTCAATCCGCCGGCACGCGCAGCGCGCGGTCCCGCTCTTTCGCGATGCGTGCGGCGAAGTCCGCCGCCGAGCCGCCTGTCGGCAGGTTGCTGACGTCGAGGATCTTGGAGCGGATCTCGGGCAGCCGCAGCGCTTCGTTGATGACGCCGTTGATCAGGCGCAACCGGTCTTCGGGCACGCCGCGCGGCGCGAAGAGACCGAAGGTGGAGACCAGGTTCGCGTCGGGAAATCCGAGTTCGGCCAGGGTCGGTACGTCGGGCAGCACCGGCAGCCGCACCGGCGAACCGATCGCCAGTGCTTTCAACCTGCCTTGTCGCACGAACTGCAACTGCTGGGACGCGACGTTCGAGGACAGCAGCTCGAACTGTCCGCCGATCGCGTCGGTCAACTGCTGGCCGCCGCCCTTGTAGGGCACGTGGATGATGTCGACGCGCGCGGCGGCGCGCACCTGCGCCAGCACCATGTGGCCGACCGTCGCGTTGCCCGACGTTGCCCAGCGCAGGCGGCCCGGCGCGCGACGTGCGGCGGCGATCATCGCGGCGAAGTCGTTCGGCTTGAACGACGGGTGCGCGAGCACGAGGACCGGCGTGTCCATGATGCTGACGACCGGTGCCACCTCGGGTGTCGGCACGGTGGTCGAGGCCGGCACGAACACCAGCGGCGAGATCGCGCAGTAGGCCAGCGTGTGGCCGTCGGGCGCGGCGCGCGCGAGCGATTCCAGCGCGGTCAGCCCGCCCGCGCCGGCCCGGTTCTCGACGACCACCGGCACCTTGAGCCGCGTGCCCATGTGCTGCGCGAGCGCGCGTGCGGTCTCATCGCTGACGCCGCCCGGCGGATAGGCGACGAGGAGGTGGATGGTCCGCGTGGGCCAGGCGTCGCTGACGACGGGCGGGTTGCCCGTCTGCGCCTGCGCCTGCGCCAGCGTCGCAACACCTGGCACCGCGACACCTGCGGCGGCATGAAGCAACGTGCGCCTACGCACCGCGGTGCTCCATCGCGATCCGGCGCGCCAGGGCGAGGAAGGTCGCGGTGGGGCCCTCCTGGTCATGCGAGCGATACGCGATCGTCAACGGTGCCTCCAGCCGCGCATGCTTCTCCAATGGCCGGAACACGATCGAATGCGCATGCACCCCGCGCATCGACGCCGGCACCACCGTGATGCCCGCGCCGGCCGCCACCAGGTTCAGGTTCATCATCATCCGGTCGACCTCGACGAAGCTGCGCGGCTTGACGCCGTCGCGATCGCACAGCGCCAGCAGGTTGGCGTACAGGCCGGGCGCGCCGGGGCGGCGGACGAGGATCAGGTCCTCGTCCTCGAGTTCCCCCAGCGGCACCGGCGTCGACGCCGCGCGCGGCACCGTCGCGAGCCGGTGGTCCAGCGGCAGCGCCAGCAGCGCCGGTTCGGTCAGCAGCGTCTCGAAGCTGACGCCTTCGGGTTGCGCCACCGGCACGCGCAGAAAGGCGCAGTGCAGCCGCGATTTGACGATCGACTCGATCAGCCCCGCGGCGTGGTTCTCGGTCATGGTCAACGCGATGCCCGGATGCTCGCCGCGACATTCGCGCAGCACCGCCGGCGTGAACGCGTGCGCCGCCGCCGAACTCGTGAACCCGATCGCCAGCAGCCCGTGCTGGCCGCCGGCCAGGCGGTCCATGCGGTCGCGCATGTCGTTGTAATCGCGCAGCAGCCGCTTCGCCTCGTCCAGGAACTGCCGGCCGCCGTCGGTCAGGCTCACGCCCTTCGGATGGCGGTGCAGCAGGGCGATGCCCAGCTCCTGCTCCAGCGTCTTGATCTGCTGGCTCAAGGGCGGCTGTTGCATGCCCAGCAACGCCGCGGCGCGCGTCATGTGGCCGGTCTCCGCGACCGTCACGAAATAGCGCAGATGTCGGAGGTCCATGTCTGCGTTGTCTCCAGGTCCTCGGGCTCGACGCGGCTTTCCTTTGCGGAAGCTACGTACGTCCCATATTCAAAACGTCTCGGACTCAGCGGATCAGTGTATTTGACGCTATGGAGGGCGGTCACTAAGGTCCGGCCCGGATACCTACAACAACCGACGGAGACAACGTTGATGAAGACGACACGACATTCGAGGGGCGTGCGCAACGCCTGGAACGCGCGCACGGCATTGGTTCTCGCCGCCGCTGCGGCATCGGCCGGCGCGGCGCACGCGCAGAGCGGCAGCAGCGTGCAGGTGTTCGGCCTGCTCGACATCGGCGTGCAGGCGCTGAAGGCCAGCGGCAGCGACACGCGCTACTTCGTGAACAGCGACGGCAACACCTCCAGCCGCTTCGGCGTGCGCGGGACCGAGGACCTGGGCGGCGGGCTCAAGGTCGGCTTCTGGCTGGAGTCGGCGGTCGCCGTCGACGACGGCACCAGCGGCGCGACCAGCACCAACAACAAGGACTCGGTGAGCGGCGGCCTGACCTGGGGCCGGCGCGCGACGGTGCAGATCTCGTCGGCCGACTGGGGCGAACTGCGCCTGGGTCGCGACTACGTGCCGTCCTTCGGCAACCTGACCACGTCCATGCATCCGTTCGGGACCAATGGCGTGGGCAGCTCGGGTCTGCTGTTCTACCCGGTGCCGGCCGGCGGCACGACCGCGCGCACCGGCGTGCGGGCGTCCAACGCCATCGGCTACTTCACGCCCTCGGGCCTCAACGGCTTCTACGGCCACGCCATGCTGGCGCTGGGCGAGCAGGGCGCGGGACCGACGCGCAAGGACGGCCAACTCACCGGCGTGCGCATCGGCTGGCGCAACGAGGTCTTCAACACCTCGGCGGCCATCTCCAAGACCCGCTACGCCACCGGCGACTACACGCAGAGCAACGTCGGCGTGGCCTACACCTGGGGCCCGGCCAAGCTGATGGCGCTGTGGGGCCGCAACGAGATCGGCATCAGCAGCACCACCGCCACCATGCTGGGCACGCAGTGGCAGGTCTGGCCGCAGGGCGAGATCCGTTTCGCCTACACCTGGCTGAAGGCCAAGAACGTCGCCAGCGACGCCAACCAGATCGCGATCGGCTACGTGCACGACCTGTCCAAGCGGACGGCGCTCTACACCAACCTGTCGAAGATCGACAACAAGGGCCGCGGCGTGCGCTTCAACGTGGGGCTCGCGACGACGCAGCCCGGCGGCGACAGCGGCGGCTTCGAGGCCGGCGTGCGCCACAACTTCTGACCTCGGCTTCAATCAGCAGCAACGAAGGAGCACGACCATGTCGATCACCATGCTCTCCCGACCCCGGAGCCGGACCCGCGCGGTCGTGCTCGCCTTCACCGCCCTGGCGGGCCATGCGGCGTTCGGGGCGTTCGGGGCGTTCGCGCCGACGCCCGCCCACGCCGAAGCGACGAAGATCCTCTTCGTCGGCAACAGCTACACCTTTGGACGCGTCGATCCGGTGATGAGCTACAACGCCGCCAACGTCCACGACCTCACGGCGGGGATGTATGCGAGCAACCCCGGCGGCGCCAACAGCTTCGAGCCTCATCCCTGGGGCGGCGTCGCCGGCATCTTCAAGCAGTTCACCGTGCAGGTCGGGCTGGACTACGAGGTCTCGATCTCGGCGCGCAACGCGGCCTCGCTGCGCGGGCAGTTCCTCAACACCAACAACGCCGGCTGGGACCTGCGCGGCAACATCGGCTCGCAGGCCTGGGACAAGGTGGTGCTGCAGGAGCAGAGCGACGAGCCGCTGACCAAACAGCCCGGGCTGGCGTCCAACCCGGCCTACTTCAACACCTACACCAACCTGGTCGAGAACTGGATCCACCAGGGCAACGCGCTGAGCTACCGCGAGCGCGACCTGATCGGCGGCACGAACGCGAAGTGCGCGGAGATCACCGGCGCGTCCACCGGCACCTGCTCGCTGCTGCGCCACGTGCCTGCGAACGTCAACGCCAATGCGGACGCCGATGTCTACCTCTACCAGACCTGGGCGAGGCCCAACCTGGTCAACGCGCCCAGCACGACGGTCACCGACGAGAACACCGGCGCGGTGACGCCGACGGGGCAGCCGGCGACTTCGTTCTATCCGACGCTGCAGGCGATGACCGACGATCTGAAGCAGGCCTACGCCGGCGCGGCCCTGATGGCGGGTGCGGACGGCTCGGGCGGCATCGCCGGCATCGCGCCGGTGGGCGAGGCCTTCATGCGCGCGATCGCTTCGGGCGTGGCGACGCCCGACATGTACGCGGCGACGGCGGCGACCGACGGGCTGCTCGACCTGTGGTTCGACGATGGCACCCATGCGAGCAAGTACGGCTCGTACCTGAGCGCGCTGACGCTGTTCGGCACGATCACCGGCCTGGACCCGGCCGTGCTGGGCCTGAACGAGATTGCCGCCCGCGACCTCGGCATCAGCGCGGCGCAGGCGCTGCTGCTGCAACGCGTGGCGAGCGACCAGCTCGGCTTCGCCGCGGCGGTGCCCGAGCCGGCCTCGATCGCGCTGGCGGGCCTGGGTTTGGGCTTGCTGGGAGTCCTGCGCCGCCGTCGCGGTCCGCCGCGGGGCAAGACGATGCTTGAAGGGAGACAAGGATGAAGATGAAGGCAATGATGACGCCTGCGGGCATCGCCGTAGCCATGGGCATCGGTGCACTGAGCCTCACGGCTTGCGCGCCGGTGGCCGTGGCGAAGAAGCCGAGCAGCACGATGGTCGACATCGCGGCCGAGACCGCGCCGGCGCCGACCGCGTGTCCGGCCGGCGTGGGCGAGGGCGCCAGCTGCCTGTCGGGCCAGGACAGCGCCGGCGCGCTCTACGTGATCGTGATGCCGAAACAGTGGAACGGCGACCTCGTGCTGCACGCGCACGGCGGTCCCTTCCTCGGCGCGCCGACCGTCAAGCGCGTGACGGAGGACGTCGAGCGCTGGACCATCATGCCGCGCCTGGGCTACGCCTTCGCGTCGTCGAGCTACCGCCAGGGCGGCGTCGCGGTCACCGCCGCGGCCGAGGACAACGAGCGCCTGCGGCGCCTGTTCATCGCCAAGGTCGCGAAGCCGAAACACGTCTACCTGCACGGCCAGTCCTGGGGCGCGAGCGTTGCGGCCAAGGGCGCGGAGCTGTTCGCCGACGGCAAGCCCTACGACGCGGTGCTGCTGACCTCGGGCGTGCTGGGCGGCGGGACGCGGAGCTACGACTTCCGGCTGGACCTGCGCGTCGTCTACCAATACCTCTGCCGCAACCACCCGCTGCCGAGCGAGCCGCAATACCCGCTCAACATCGGGCTGCCGGCAGACTCGCCGATGAAACAGGCCGACCTGGCGAAGCGCGTCGACGACTGTCTGGCCCTGAACAAACCGGCGGCGGAACGGTCGGCGGAACAGGCCGCGAAGATCAAGACCATCGTCGACGTGATCCACATCCCGGAGCGCAGCATCCAGGCGCATCTGAACTGGGCGACCTGGCACTTCCAGGACATCGTGCAGAAGCGCACCGGCGGCGCGAGCCCGTTCGGCAACGTCGGCGCGGTGTATGCCGGCTCCAGCGACGACGCGGCGCTGAACGCCGGCGTGCTGCGCTACAAGGCGGATCCGAAGGCGGTGGCGACCTTGTCCGCCGATGCGGACCTGGGCGGGAAGATTCCCGTGCCGGTGCTGACGGTGCACGCGATCCACGACCCGACGGCGATGGTCGAGCTGCAGGAGCGCTTCGGCCGCACGATGGCCGCGGCTGGCCGGGGTGATGCGTTGGTCCAGACCTTCACCGGCGACAAGGACCACAGCTATCTCAGCGACCCGACCTACGCGGCACTGATGGACGCGCTGACGACCTGGACCGCGCAAGGGAAGAAGCCCACGCCCGAGTCCATCGCCGCCGGCTGTGAGAAGGCGAAGGCGACGCTGGGTCAGACCTGCCGTTTCGAGCCGAAGTATCAGGTGAAGGCGATCGAGACGCGGGTGCCCAAGCGCGATCGACCCTGACGTCCCGAGCCCGATGAGGGCAACAACGACGAAGGGCGCCGCGGCGCCCTTCGTTCCGTTCAGACCTGACGCTGCTCAGCGCAGTTGCAGGTCGTCGTCCCCGAAGCGGATGTCCAGGGGCTCGATCAGCAGCTGCTTCTCGCCGTCCTCGACGCGGCCCGCGTCCCAGGCCTCGATGCCGCAGGACTTGGCGATCTCCACGACCTTCGCGGCCTGGTCCGCCTTCACGAAGATCGCGAACCCGGCGCCCATGTTCAGCGTCGAATAGGCCTCGCGGTCGTCCTGCTGCGCGTGGTCCTGGATGAACTTCAGCACCGGCGTCACCGGCGGCACCGTGTGGATGCGGTACGTGAACCTGGCTGGGTGACGCAGCAGCTTGCGCCAGCCGTGGCCCGTGATGTTGGCGCAGTAGTGCGGCGTGATGCCGGCCTTGTACAGCGCCTCGGTCACCGGCGAGTACAGGGCGGTCGGCGCCAGCAGCGCGTCGCCGTAGGTCAGACCCGGTTGGACTTCGGTCAGGTAACCCTGGGGCAGGCGCTCGGTCAGCTTGCGCGCCAGGCTCAGGCCGTTGGCGTGGATGCCCGACGAGGCCAGCAGCACGATCGCGTCGCCGGCGCCCAGCTTGTCGCCGACCGACAGGCGTTCCTTCGGATTGATCAGGCCGGTGCAGGACGCGGCCAGGTCGATGCGGCCGCCTTCGACGATGCCGGCCAGCGCCGGCGTCTCGCCGCCGCCCCAGGCGACCTGGCAGACGTCGCAGGCCTTCTTCCAGCCCGCCACCAGCGCCTGCGCGCGCTGCGCGTCGCCGAACCAGTCCGATCCGCCCGCGGCCCAGTAGGCCTGCACCACCAGCGGCGTCGCGCCGACGGTGATGAGGTCGTTCACCGCCATCGCGATCGTGTCCTGCGCGATGCCGTCGTAGTAGCTCTTGCCGGTCAGCGTGGCCATCTCGTCGGCCACCAGCGTCTTCGTGCCCAGGCACTCGACGATCGACGCGATGTAGAACGGACCCACGTCGACGACGTACGCCGATTCGCCGCGCGATGCCTTCACCTCGGTGAAGCCGTGGGCGCTCATGTGCACGGCGGTCGCGGCCGCGGCGCGCTGGGCGCTGATCTTCAGCGGGTCGATCAGGTCGTAGTTGACGCCGGCCTGTTCGTAGCTCAGCGTGCCGGAGGAGGGGTCGTGCGGGGTGCTCATGGGCGCGGATTATCGCCTCTCCTGACAAACCCGGACGCCGTCCGCCCGTCACGGGTCCGGGAGCGCGGAGCCGCCCCCGTAGAATGCCCCGCCATGAGTTACCAGGTCCTCGCACGCAAGTACCGCTCCCGCACGTTCGAGGAGCTGATGGGTCAGGAACACGTCGTCCAGGCCCTGGCCAACGCGCTGACGCAGCAGCGCCTGCACCACGCCTACCTGTTCACCGGCACGCGGGGCGTGGGCAAGACCTCGGTGTCGCGCATCCTGGCCAAGTCGCTGAACTGCGTCGGACCGGACGGCACCGGCGGCATCACCGCCCAGCCCTGCAACGTCTGCGACGCCTGCCGCGACATCGACGCCGGCCGCTTCGTCGATTACGTCGAGCTGGACGCCGCGTCCAACCGCGGCGTGGAAGAGATTTCCCAGCTGCTGGACCAGGCCGTCTACAAGCCGGTCATCGGGCGCTTCAAGGTCTACATGATCGACGAAGTGCACATGCTCTCGAACACCGCCTTCAACGCGATGCTGAAGACGCTGGAGGAGCCGCCCGAATACCTGAAGTTCGTGCTGGCGACCACCGATCCGCAGAAGGTGCCGGTGACGGTGCTGTCGCGCTGCCTGCAGTTCAATCTGCGGCCGATGTCGCCGCAGACGGTGCTGGAGCACCTGACGCGCGTGCTCTCCAACGAAAGCGTCCCGAACGAGCCCGGCGCGCTGCGCCTGCTGGCGCGCGCGGCGCGGGGCTCGATGCGCGACGCGCTGTCGCTGACCGACCAGGCGATCGCCTTCGGCTCCGGCCAGCTCCAGGAAGCCGGCGTGCGGCAGATGCTGGGCAGCGTCGACCGCGGCCATGTGCTGGGCATCCTGAACGCGCTGATCGCGGGCGACGGCGCCGCGCTGGTCGGCGCGTCGGACCGCTTGCGCGACATGGGGCTGTCGGCGGGCGGCACGCTCGAAGACCTGGCGGTCGCGCTGCAGCAGCTGGCCGTCGCGCAGGCCGCACCGGGCGCGCTCGATGCCGGCGATCCCGACCTCGCCGAGTTGCTGCCGCTGGCTGGTCAGTTGCCCGCGGACGAGGTCCAGCTGATGTACAGCATGGCGCTGCATGGGCGTCAGGAACTGCCGCTGGCGCCGGACGAGTACGCCGGGCTGACGATGGTGCTGCTGCGCATGATGGCGTTCCGGCCGAACGGGCAGGGCGCGCGTCAGCCGTCGGTGCCTGAAGGCGCGGCGCGGACCGCGCCGACGCCCGCCGTGAGTGCCGCGACCGCCGCCGGCGCCGCGCCGGTCGCGCGTCCGCAGTCCGCGCCGCAAGCCGCTGCGCCGCAAGCCGCTGCGTCACAAGCCGCTGCGCCAGAAGCCTCTGCGCCACAAGCCGCAGCGCCGGCGGTGGCCGAGCCCGTGCCGGCACCGGCGCCTGCCGTCCCGCGTGTGGCCGAGGCGGCCCCGCCTGAACCCGAACCTGAGCCTGCGGAAGCGCCCGCAGCGGCGCCGGTGGTCGCAGCGCCCGCGCCTGTCGTGGCTCCTGAACCTGCGCCCGTGCCGCCGGCGCAGGCTCCGCGTCCGTCCTCCGGCCCCTTGCGAGCGGCCCAGGCGGGCGCGCCGGCGACTCGTTTCAGCGAACGACTGCGCCCGCGTGGTGCGCCGCCGTCGGACGCGAAAGCCGATGCCGAGAACGACGAGCCGGAAGACCTGTCCCCGCCGCACGACGACGACGGCCCACCGCCCTGGATGGATGTGCCGCCGCCCTCTGACGAGGATGCTTCCGTGGGCATGTCCATGCCGGACATGGACGATCCGATGCCATCGTCCGCCGACTCGGGCGGCGGCGGTGGGAACGGCGGCGGGATCTACGTCTCGACCGCCATCGAGGAGGTCGAGCTCGTGCCCACGCTGCTGGGCGAGCGCTGGCATGCCGTCGTGCCGCAACTGGGCCTGAACGCGCTGTCGCGCGAGCTGGCGCTGCAGGCGGAATGCATCGGGATCGACGAGTCCGCGGATCCGCAGCTCTGGCGCTTCCGCGTCGAGCGCGAATCCCTGCGCCAGCCCGGCCTGCTGGAGAAGCTCCAGTCGGCCCTCGCGGCATTCGCCGGCAACCCGGTGCGGGTCGACGTGGAGGTCGGCCGAGCCTCCGATTCGCCGGCGCTGCGCGACACGCAGGCGACGCGCGCCCGTCAGCGGCAGGCCGAGTCCATCATCCTGGAGGATCCGGAAGTCCGGCAACTGCTCGCGCAGTTCAAGACGGCGCGGATCCTGCCGGGCTCGATCAAGCCGATCTGAGGATCCGCTCCAGCCGTTCTTCTGCCGTCCTCCGGCGCCAGCGCAGGCGCGCGCCGTGGGCGACAATCCCGCCCATCGCATCGACCTCCGGGTCATCTCCGGGTCGGCCTCGCGCCGGCCCATCGAATCTCTGAACAAGGAATCACGATCATGATGAAGGGTCAACTCGCAGGCCTGATGAAGCAGGCGCAGGCGATGCAGGACAACCTGAAGAAGGCGCAGGACGAGCTCGCCAACATCGAGGTCGAAGGCCAGTCCGGCGCCGGCCTGGTGAAGGTCACGATGACCTGCAAGCATGACGTCAAGCGCGTCGCCATCGATCCCAGCCTGCTGGCCGATGACAAGGACATGCTGGAGGACCTGGTCGCCGCCGCGTTCAACGACGCCGTGCGCCGCGCCGAGGAAGTCAGCTCGGAGAAGATGGGCAAGCTGACCGCCGGCATGCCCATGCCTCCCGGCATGAAGTTCCCGTTCTGATCCCCGTTCTGATCGGACCGCGGTGACCGCGCTCGAGCAATTGATCGAGGCCCTGCGGCGCCTGCCCGGCGTGGGCCAGAAGTCGGCCCAGCGCATGGCCTACCACCTGCTGCAGCACGACCGTGCCGGCGCCGACGCGTTGGCCCGTGCGCTGCAGTCGGCGGCCAGCAACGTGCGCCATTGCGAGCGTTGCCACACCTTCAGCGAAGCGCCGCTGTGCCCGATCTGCTCGGACCGCCACCGCGACGCGCGCCTGCTGTGCGTCGTCGAGTCGCCGGCCGACCAGGCCGCGATGGAACGCACGGCGTCCTACTTCGGCTACTACTTCGTGCTGCAGGGCCGCATCAGCCCGCTGGACGGCGTGTCGACGCGCGAGATCGGCGTGGACCAGCTGCTGGCGCGGGCGGCGGACGGCCAGGTGGAGGAGGTGATCCTCGCCACCAGCTTCACCGCCGAAGGCGAGGCGACCGCGCATGTGCTGGCCGAGGCGCTGCGCGCGCGCGGCCTGCGCAGCACGCGCCTGGCGCGCGGGGTGCCGGTGGGCAGCGAATTGGAGTACGTCGACCTGGGCACCATCGCGCACGCGCTGGTGGACCGGAGGTCGACCTGATCAGCGGCCGCCTGCGGGCGGCCGTTCCGCCATCCTCGACGACGCGCGGGAGCGCCCGGGAGAGTCCATGACCATCGCCAATTACTGCCTGATCGCCGTCTGCCTGATGCCGCTGCTGTGCGCGTGGATCGCCAAGTCGCGCGGCATGGGGAAGCGCCGTCGCGACGGGGGCTTCGACAACCATGATCCGCGCGGCTGGCTGAGCCGGCAGACCGGCTGGCAGGCGCGCGCCCACGCGGCGCAGCAGAACAGCTTCGAAGCGCTGCCGCTGTTCATCGCCGGCGTGCTGGCGGCGCAGCAGATGCAGCATGCGCAGGCGCGCATCGATCTGCTGGCGGTTGCCTTCGTCGTCACGCGCGTCGTCTACGTCGCGCTCTACATCGCCGATTGGCCGAACCTGCGCAGCCTCGCCTGGGCCGTGGTGGCGGGACTGTCGATCGCGCTGTTCTTCGGCTGAAGCAGTCTCGTACTTCCACCGTCGCTGGCCCTCCGATCAGCGCAGGGCCGTCTTCGTCGCCACCGTGCGGGCGCCTTTGCCCTCGCTGGCGGCGACCTTGGCGCTGCGTGTCTTCGCGCCGCCCTTGGCGGGCTTGTTCGCCGCGCTGGACGCGACCTTGGTGACCTTACCCGACGTCGCCGACTTCGCCGACTTCGTGCTCCTGGAGGAGGACTTCGACGTCGCCGACGACGGTTCCACCGCGGCCAGCTGCTGGCCTTCGCGCACATACGCGACCACCTGCTGCCCCGGCTTGAAGGTCGCCTTGGTGCTCACGCGGTTCCACTGCGCCAGCTGCGTCGTCCCGAGCCGATAGCGACGCGCGACGCTGGCCACCGTGTCGCCCTTGTTGGCCTTGAGCGTGACGCGGCGCATCGGCGGCACGTCCGGCGCGAAGCCGATGCTGGCGTTGTCCGCCAGATGCTCCGACACGTCGCGATCGCGTTCCGCCGTGCGCGGCACCAGCAGCGTCGAGCCCTTGGTCACGAGCATCCGGGCCGGGATGCGGTTGATCTCGCGCAGGCCGGTCTCGTTCATGCCGACCTGCCTGGCGGCGTCGGCGGGTTTCATCGTGCGGGGCACCACCCACGCCGTCCACGACGCCAACGGTCCGCGGTACTTCTCGAGGTTGGCGACGAAGGTGCTGGCGTTGTCGTAGGGCAGCAGCAGCTGGCCGCTGCTGGCCGCCAGGATGACCGGCTTGTTCATCGACGGGTTGAACTGGCGGAAGGTCTCCTCGTCCAGCTCGGCCAGTTGCGCGGCGCGCGCGACGTCCATGTCGCGGTCGATGTTGACCGAGAGGAAGTAGGGATGGTTCGCCACCGCCGGCAGCTCGATGCCGAAGGCCTCGGGGCGCATCAGGATGTTCTTCACCGCCTGCAGCTTGGGCAGGTAGTAGCGCGTCTCGTCGGGCATGCGCAGGCTGTCGTAGTCGATCGGCAGGCCGGCCTTCTGGTTGCGCGCGACCGCCTTGCTGACGTTGCCCTGGCCCCAGTTGTAGGCGGCCAGCGCCAGTTGCCAGTCGCCGTCGAACATCTTGTTCAGGCGCTGCAGGTAGTCCAGCGCCGCCTTGGTCGAGGCCAGCACATCGCGGCGGTCGTCGCGGAAGATGTTCTGCTTGAGGTCGAAGTCGCGGCCGGTGGCGGGCATGAACTGCCACATGCCGACCGCCTTCGCGCTGGACTGCGCGTCGTTGCGGAACGCGCTCTCGACGAAGGGCAGCAGCGCCAGTTCCATCGGCATGCCGCGCTTCTGGACCTCCTCGACCACATGGTAGAGATAGAGGCTGCCGCGGCCGGTCATACGCGCCACGTAGTCGGGCCGGCTGCTGTACCAGCCCTCGGCCTTGCGGACCAGGTCGTTGTCGAGCTCGGGCATCGCCATGCCGGCGCGCATCCGCGTCCACAGGTCGACGTGCGTCTTCGGGGCGTCGAGGTCGACCTTCTCGCCGGGATTGAGGTTGTCCTCGAGCAGCACGTCGAGCTTCTCTTCCGGCGCCGTGGCGGCGCGCGCCACCGGCGTGGCCGGCGAGGGCACGGCGGAGGCGGCGGCCTCGACGGCCTGCACCGTCTGCTGCGCGACGGCCCGGGCTTCCTGGTTGTCGGCTTGCGGCTTGTTCGTCGCGCAGGCGGCCAGCACCAGCGGCAGCAGCGCGGCGATCAGGGTCAGGCGGGTCGGGTTCGGGTGTCGGTGCATCGGGATTCAGCGGAATTCGTTCTTCCATGAGCGCAGCGCGGCCAGGACAGAGACCGGCTGCGAGGTGACGCTCGGATCGCGGTGCTGGGCGGCGGCGCGGACGTCGGCGTGCTCGCAGCGCAGGAAGGGGTTGATCTGGAGCTCCACGGCGATGGTGGAGGGCAGGGTGGGCAGCGACGTCTCGCGCCGGGCCAGACACCAGGCCTCGTGGCGCGCGACCGCCTCGTTCCGGGGCTCGACTGTGCGAGCAAATCGCAGATTCGACAAGGTGTACTCGTGCGCACAGCAGACACGGGTTTCCCCGGGGAGCGCCGCCAGCTTGGACAGCGAGTCGAACATCTGCGCCGGGGTGCCCTCGAAGAGCCGGCCGCAGCCGGCCGAGAACAGCGTGTCGCCGCAGAACAGGATCGGTGTGCCGCCGTCGGTGGGATGCTTCAGCACGAAAGCGATGTGACCGGCGGTATGTCCGGGGACGTCCAGCACGTCGAAGGTCTGGCCCAGCACCTCGAAGCGGTCGCCTTCGCCCAGCGGCTCGACGTCCACCGGCATGACTTCGCCAGCGGGCCCCCAGACCTTGGCGCCAGGCGCCAGCAGAGGCAGCAATTCCCGCACCCCGCCGACATGATCGGCATGATGATGGGTCACTAGAATGCCTCGCAGGTCCAGCCCGAGCGAGCGCAGCGCGTCCTTCACCGGTGCGGCGTCGCCCGGATCGACCACGAGCGCCGACCGGCCGTCATGCAGCAGCCAGAGATAGTTGTCTGAGAAGGCGGGAACGGCGACCAGGTTCATGCAGGCAAGGGGATCAGGTCCCAGCGATGAAGACTCCGGGCCAGGACAACGACATCAGCGACGACAGCGACGAGAAGCCGCCGATTGTAGAGGCGCACGTCCGGCCGGACGCCGCCGCGGCGGCGTTCGCGCACTGGTTGCGCACGCCTGCGGGTCGCTACCTGCTCGCGTGGGAACAGCGCTTCATCGATGCCGCGGTGATCGACTGGTTCGGGTATCACGCGCTGCAGCTCGGCTTCCCGCAGCTGCACGGCCTGCGCACCAACCGCATGACCAACCGCTGGCTGGCGTTGAACCACCATCCCCTGGAGGATGGCGTCGCCGGCCCGCCGCGGCAGGGGATGGGCGCGCATCCGCTGGAATACCAGCCCGAGCCGCAGGCCGAACTGGCGCCAGGTTTGAACGGCGCGGGCCGCGCGGCGGTCTATTGCGAGTTCGATGCCTTGCCGTTTGAAGCCAACAGCCTGGACCTGGTGCTGCTGCCGCACACGCTGGAACAGGCCGCCGATCCGCACCGCTGCCTGCGCGAGGTCGAGCGGGTGCTGCGGCCCGAAGGGCGGGTCGTGATCCTCGGCATGAACCCGGCCAGCCTCTGGGCGGTGAGGCAGAATCTGGCCCGCGTCAATGGCCGCATGCTGGGCCGTCCGCCGCGGCTCTACCTGCCTGAGGAGCGCGAGTACCTGGGTTACTGGCGGCTGCGCGACTGGTTGCGGCTGTTGTCGTTCGAGGTCGAGCGCGCGCAGTTCGGCTGCTACCGGCCGCCGCTGCTGAGCGATGCCTGGCTGGCGCGCTGGCAGTGGATCGAGAAGCCGGGCGGCAAGTGGTGGACGGTGCTGGGCGCGCTGTACGGCGTCATCGCGGTCAAGCGCGTGCACGGCATGCGGCTGATCGGCATGGCGCGCGGCAGGAAGCGCGCCGCCAAGACTGCTCCGGCGGTGGCGGCGGTCCATCATCACCATCATCATCGCGACGACGTCGAGGTCGATTGATCCGACGTTCCCTGTTCCTTCCAGACTGCTCATGACCGATACCTCCGCTTCTCCTGCTCCCGCCGCGCCGAAGATCGCCAAGCCGCCCGTCGTCATCTACACCGACGGCGCCTGCAAGGGCAATCCGGGTCCGGGCGGCTGGGGGGCGTGGCTCAAGAGCGGCGACCACGAGAAGGAGCTGTTCGGCGGCGAGCGCAACACCACGAACAACCGCATGGAGCTGACGGCGGTGATAGAAGCGCTGACCTCGCTCAAGCGCAGCTGCAACATCGTGATCTACACCGACAGCGAATACGTGCGCAAGGGCATGACCGAATGGATCTCCGGCTGGCAGCGCCGCGGCTGGAAGACGGCAGACGGCAAGCCGGTGAAGAACGCCGACCTGTGGCAGCGCCTGGACGCGCTGCGCAAGCTGCACACGGTGGACTGGCGCTGGGTCAAGGGGCACGCCGGCGATCCGGGCAACGAGCGCGCGGATGCTCTGGCGAACAGGGGGGTGTCGGTGGCGAAGTGAGTGGGGGCTTGATGCCACCCCCTCCACTACACTTCTCCGCCTTCCTGACCCTTCGTGTTCCCTCGTCATGGACAACCAACCGCTGATCGACTGGCATTCGATGTTCATGGGCGTGGCCCTGCTGGCCAGCGCCCGTTCCAAGGACAGCCGCAAGCGCAACGGCGCCTGCATCGCGAGCCCGGACTACAAGATCGTCGGCGTGGGCTACAACGGCCTGCCGCGCGGCTGCGACGACCACGACCCCGCCTACTGGTCCGACGACGACGCTGATCCGGCCAACTCGCGCCACAGCTACATCGTCCATGCCGAGGTCAACGCGATCCTCAACTGCGTCGTGCTGCCGCTGACCGGCAGCACCATCTACACGACCCAATACCCGTGCCCGCGCTGCGTCCAGTCCATCATCCAGGTCGGCATCCAGCGCGTGGTCTATCTGGAGAAGAAGGACCACCAGATCGGCCTGAACACGGCCTCGGCCAAGATGCTGACCGACGCACGCGTCGACGTGCTCGCGCTCAACGAGCTCGACGTCCCGGCCGCCGTCTGGTGCACCGACCTGTCGGGCTTCATCGCCAAGCCGCGGCCTTGAGCCTGGCGAGCCTGGCGAGTCGGGCGAGTCCGACGGGCGGCAGGTGAGGGCGTCGGAACGCGTCGGCGGGTGATCCGTTGAACTGGGCTGGAAATGCCCCGCTTTTCCCGCTCAAGTTTCTGGCGGCTCGATTCATGATCCCTCCCACGCCGACATGAATCGTTCCGAGGCCGCCATGCACACCACCGCCATCCCGCCGCACCTGATGCCTGAAACCGCCCACGCGCCGTGGGGACTGGTGCCGGATCTGGGCTTGACGGTGGCCGGCTCGGCCGGCATGGACGAGCTGTACGCGCTGCAGGACCTGATGGCCGGACAAGGCCTGACCCTGCAACCGACCCGCATGCTGTACGACCGCCTCTACGCGCTGGAGCGCCTCAACACCGCGTACGCACGCGGCGACGCGCAACTGCAGGCGGCGGCGCAGGCGCTGTTCGACGCCTACCAGCGTCGCGGCGAATGGATCGGCCTGGTGCACTGAGCCGACGTCCCGTTTCTACAGCTCCCTTTCCAAATCGAAGGCGCCCGCGAGGCGCCTTTGTCGTTTTTGGCCGCTGGACGCCACCGCGCAGCCGCTGCTGGCGAAGATCGACAAGGTCAGCGCGAAGTGGAATGCGCTGGCGAAGCAGCTGAATGAGCCGGTGATGCGAAGGCTGCGGGCGGCGCGCAAGACCTGACTCTGCGCAGCGGGGCACAGCTACGCGCTGACGAACTCCCGCTCCCGCATCCACTTCGTCGCCACCCACTTCTCACCGCGCGTGACCGCGCTGCTGGCGTGCAGCGAGGCGTGGTCCAGTTCGCCGCGTGAGTTGACGTACTCGAAGTAGACGGCGTTGCCGCGTTGGGGCGAGACCGCCCAACCCGCTGCCGGGAACACCGTCTCGCCGCCGCCGGGAACGTCGTTGAGGTAAGTGACCAGCGTGCTCACCCGCTGCCCGCCCCGCGCGATCGACGCCTGATTCGCCGGATTCGACGGCACCAGGAAGTCGTAGTGCGGGGCGCTGCCGGCACCCTCGGGGTAATGCAGGATCTGCAGCCCTTCGCCGTGCGATACCGGCAGGTTCATGATCTCCGCGATGCGCCGATCCAGGCGCGCGATCAGCGACGTCTCGGCCGGGCGGAAGAACATGCCGAGGCTGCTGCGCAAGCCGCTCACGACATCGCGCCCGGTGCGCGGATCGACGAGCGTCGACGGCCTCAGACGGCCGCGCGCCAGGGCGATGACCTCCTCGCATTCGTCGGCGCTGAAGACGCCGTTGAGCACCGCCAGCATCGGCCGTTCCGCGCGGGCGGCCACGCGCACGACGCGGTCGTCCGTCGCGATCGAGGTGCCCGGCCGGAAGCGCGGCGTTTCGTACCGGTAGGGAGGAACGCCGTCGATGGCCGATGGCATCGGCATTCCCGTCGACATCCCCATCGGTGCCGGCATCCCCATCGGCGTCGAAGCAGGCGTGAGTTCGACCTGATCGATCGGCATCGCGCGCTCGCCGCGCCGCGCGCGCACGAACGCATCGACGATGGCCTGCGCGGCTTCGGCCGCGATGTCGCGCTCCTGCAGCGCGCCGCGCAGATCGCCCGGCGCCACGCCGTTGTCCAGATGCTGGCGGACCCAGTCCCCCAGCGCGGCAGGAAAACGAACGACAGTCGTCATCACGGTGTCCGCCTCAGAGCAGGTCCACGGCGACCCAGCCGGTCTCCGTCTGCTTGAACGTTTCCTGCAGCTGCGTGCGGCCCGCGCCGCGGATCACCTGCGCGACGACGGGGAAGACCTTCTGCAGTTCGGCGTCGCCGGTCCACGGCGCGGCCTTCACCTGGTAGGTGTAGCTCACGACTGCGTGCCGGTCCTTGCCTTCGCCCCCGATCTCCCAGCGCACCACCTTGTCCAGGCTCAGCTTGGCCGCGCAGAAATCGCCGCGCGTCTCCTTGGCGCCGTCGGCCCTGGGTTGCTCACGCGTCACGTAGAACCGCCTGCCGGTCTCCGTCAGCGCGTAGCGACGGACCTTCATGTGATGCGAGACCTCGTTGTCGTCCTTGACGTCGACCTCGGCCACCGTCGATTTCGCGAGGCCGAGCCGCTCCAGCACCGGCAATTGCAGCGCGTTGCGCGCGCCGGCGTCGATCTCGCGCTGGGTCAGGTCGATCGGCCACTCGCGCTTGGCCAGGCACAGGTCGCCGCGCTTGGCGAGGTAGTCCCTCATACCCGGCGCGAAGTCATTGGCGACCGACTCGGCTGAAGCGGTGGCACCGCAGGCGCCCGCCGCGGGCGCGGTCGCCGGCACCGTGTCCTTGTCGTTGAGCGTGTTCAGGAAGCAGATCAGGTCGGCGATGTCCTGCTCCGACATCGGCGGCTTGCTGTGGGCCGCGCGGCCGTCCAGCGGCATCTGCGTGTCGATGTTGCCGAGGAACCGCTTGGGCAGGTCGTCGAACTTGCTGACCTTGCCGCCGACGTACTGCGTGGTGATCAGGCCGTAGGTCGGGAAGTCGGCGTCGGGCGTCGCCTTGGGCGTGCCGCCCACGGTCGGATACCAGAGCTCGGGCATCGTGTCGCGCGTGTTGTAGAAGCGGATCGTCTGCTCCAGCGAATGGAAGATCCCGTTGTGGAAGAAGCTGCGGCGCGTGGCGACGTTGCGCAGCGTCGGCGACTTGAACATGCCGCAGAAGGTGTTGCCCTTCACCGGCGCGTGGTCGGTGCGCAGCGGGCCGCACAGGCCGATGTCCGCGTAGCTCGCGTCCGCGTTGGCCGGGATCGCCGCGTTGCGCGGCGCGCCGATGGCCTCGTAGGAGAAGTCCGTGAAGATCGCCGTGCTGCCGTTCAGCCCGGCGCCCTGGTAGTGGCACGAGGCGCAGTTGCCGCCGTTGGGATCGGCGAAGACCTTCAGGCCGCGCGCCTCGGCCGCGGTGAGCACGCCGCCGATCTTGTTGCCGATGTAGAGGTCGAACTTGCTCGAGTAGGGATGGAAGCTCACGTCCTCCAGCTGGAAGGCCTGCAGCGCCTTGCCGGCCGCGGCGAAGGCCTGGTCCGCGTTGTCGAAGATCGTCGCGCCGAACGCCTGCCGGAACTGCTCGGCATACGGGCCGGCCTGCAGCTTCTTCACGACGTCGGCCGCGCTGGCGTTGGCCATCTCGTTGGGGTCCAGCAGCGGCAGCCCCGCCTGCTCGGCGAGCGTCGCCGCGCGACCGTCCCAGGCGAAGCCGCCGCCGGGGCCAGGCACGCTGACGCCGTCGGGGTTGTCGAGCAGGTCCGCGTAGGGCGGCGTCGCGTCCTTGTAGCGCAGCGAGGGCACGGCGCGCAGGCCGGCGTTCTTCAGCTCGGGACCGCCGAGCTGCACCGACAGGTCGTTGGGCGGGCCGTAGGCGTTCTTCGGATCGTGGCAGGTGGCGCAGGCCATGCGACCGGAGCCCGACAGCGTCGCGTCGAAGAACATCTTCTGACCGACCTGGGCGATCGGACTCAGCGGCATGACGGGATTCAGCGCGGTGCCGGCGGAGGAGGCCGCCTCCGCGCCGGATGTGGCGGCATCGATGTCGGCCTTGCCGGACGGGCCGCAAGCGGCCAGCAGCAGGCCAAGTCCGATGGGCACGCCGGCGCGGAGGACGGCGCTCACTTCTTCAGCGCCCAGACGCTGGTCTGGACCGTGTCGGCGCCGATCTGCGCGGCCGTGTTCACGTCGGCCGACTGCTTCTGCGCGTAGTTGGCCGGGGCCTTCCACGCATGGTTGATCGCGCGCACCGAGTCGAAGTGGGTGTCGGCGCTGCCGGCGTATTCAGGCAGGTTGAGGATGTTGGCCGCGATGAACTTCTCGGTGTACTTCGAGCGGTTCATGTACGACGCATCCACCGCCGGGTCGGCCAGCTGGAACATGTCCTGCAGCGTGCGGACGAATGAGAAGTGGCTGTAGGCATCGCCGTCGGACACGCCCTTGGGCGCGTCGGCCTGGTTGGTCAGGATGCCGAAGATGCTCTCGCCGTGGCCGCGGTTGCCCTTGGTGTAGTTGTTGACGGAGCTGTCGACCGTGACCGCGCCGGTCTTGGCGTCGACGACCGCCGGCTTGGACACCGCGCTGTTGGACACGTTCCAGCCGCAGCACGAGTTGAAGCCCGAGGTGGCGCTGCCTTCGTCGAACATCAGCACGATGGCGACGCGCTTGGCGGGGTTCTTCCACAGCGCGGAGGCCTGGATCTTCTTCACCAGCGCGTCGACGTAGTTGTCGCCGCGCGTGATGATGTTGGCCGCCGAGCTCTGCGCCACGTTGTTGGCGACGCTGCCGCAGTCGCTGGCCGTGGCGGTGCTGCCGTTGGCCAGCTTGCCGATGACGCTGATGCCGTGCATGTCGTCGCACTGGTCGGGGACCAGGAAGTTCAGCGTGCCGACCTTGCCGCTCGCCAGGTCGGTGCCGAGCTGGTCGATGTCGTAGTTGGCCGGCATGGCGTAGGCGGAGCTGCTCTTGAGGTTGGCGTCCCACTGGCCGCCGCCCATGGTGCGGTTGCTGTACTTGAACTCCGGCGCGCTGCGGACGTTCTGGTAGGCCATGCCCGGATGGTGCTTGGTCTTGTACAGGCCGGCAGGCATGGGCAGCGTCAGGCCGGCGTTGCCGACGGCCGCGGTGTTGCCGTTGAGTGTGCCGGGCGCGTAGACGTTGTCGGTCGCGGTGACGGCGGCGTCGGCCACGGAGTCGGTGCGGAAGTCCTGGCCCGGGTTCATCGACTCGCTGTAGGTGCGCCAGGTCATGCCGGCGGCCGTGATCGCGTTGAACAGATTGGGCTTGCCGACGATGTTGTGGTTGACCGCGGCGGTCTGCGTGCAGCTGGCCGCGAACGGCGAGCTCGCCAGACCGGCTTGGGACTTGTCGGGCAGCGGCAGATCCTGGACCGCGTTGGCGCCGGTCGCGTCGCAGTTCCACTGGCTGTCGTCGGTGATGCCAAAGTCGTCGGCGCCGCCGAGGGCGGTGTAGTTCGGCTCGGACGGGTTGCCAGTGGCGTAGTAGCTGGTCAGCTGGTTGCCGGCGGCGAGCAGCGCGTTGATCTTGGGCGCCCACGGCGAGCCCTTGATCGACAGCGTGGCCTTGTTCTCCAGCATCACGATGAAGATGTGGTCGTAGCGCGGCACGCCTTCGAGCTCGAACGCGGCCTGCTGCGATTGCGCGAAGGTGATCTTGGCGCGCGCGTCGGTGCCGGTGGGCGCGGTGGCGGTGCTCACGTTGGCGGCGCCGGCCAGGCGCGGATCGCCGCCCGGGGTCGCGAGCGCGTCGGGGTACAGGTCGCCGCGGTCCAGCTTGGTGATCGCGTAGGTGAAGCGGTTGTCCAGGGCCTTGGACTCGGCCAGCATGGCGGTCTGCTCGGCGCCGGTGACGGTGTTCACGTCGGCCAGCACGTTGGCCAGGGACACGCCGATGCGGGTGGCGACGGTCTGCTTCTCGACGGCGTAGCTGGTGCCGTTGGCTTCGACCAGGCGCTGCACTTCCGACGACAGCGGGCTGATGACGACGTTGCCGGCCTGCTCGATGACCTGGTCCAGCGACGCGCGCAGCACGTCGCGGCTGGCGACCTTGGCGCCGGTGGACAGGGTGGCGTCGGTGCCGATGTCGGCGATCAGCGCGGCGTTGGCCGGCATCGTGAGCGAGAAGTGGCCCTTGGCGTCAGTGACGACGGCGTTCTCGGTGGTGTCGCAGACGCCGTTGGCGTTGGTGTCGACGCAGACCTTGGCGCCGACGTAGTAGGCCGGATCGATCTTCGGATCGGTGGCGCTGCCCGGCGTGAAGCTGGTGGCGGTGACGACGCCGTTGATCGTGACGCTGGGCGATTGCGTGTCGTTGTCGGAGCCGCAGGCGGCCATGATGGCGGCGGCAACGAGCGTGAGCGAGACGTTCAGCGCGGCGGATTTGCTGTGTCGCATGGGAGTCCTGGAGTGGTGGCGTTGGCTGTGCTCGAAGGTCCCGGAAGGGCACCGCTCGAAACGCCGCGCACTCTAGAAATCACGCATGACGGATCCGTGTCATCACACGTCAAGGCCGCGTGAGGGCCCTTGCGCCGCAAGGGCTGGCTCGTTTCGCAAAGTTAGGTGAAGCGATGCGCACGCCTGGAACGGGCCGCGATGCGCACGGGGCTTGGCGCAGTCCCAACGCGTTGCGCTGCGCCGCGACGCGCTGTTCCGCAGCGCCGTTCGAGGACCTCAGCCCTTCACCCCACCCGCCGTCAGCCCCGACACGATCCACCGCTGCGCCAGCAGGAACACCGCCGTGATCGGCAGGCCCGAGAGCACGGCCGCGGCCGCGAAGTCGCCCCAGAGGAAGCGCTGGTCGTGCAGGAAGTATTTCGACCCGACCGCCAGCGTGAGGTTGGACTCCTCGCGCAGCAGCACCGATGCGACCGGGTATTCGATGATGCAGCCGATGAAGGCCAGCACGAACACCACCATCAGGATGGGCACCGCCATCGGCAGCAGCACCAGCCGGAAGGCCTGCCAATGCGACGCGCCGTCGACCTTGGCGTTCTCCTCGATCTCCACGGGGATGGTCTCGAAGTAGCCCTTGATGGTCCAGATGTGCGTCGCCACGCCGCCCAGATACGCGACGATCACGCCCGCATGGGTCTCGATGCCCAGCCACGGCACGAAGGTGCCGATGGTCTCGAAGATCGCGTAGATCGCCACCAGCGCCAGCACCGCCGGGAACATCTGCAGCAGCAGCATGCTGTTCAGGATGCTGGCCTTGAATGGGAACTTCAGCCGCGCGAAACCGTAGGCCGCCGTCGTCGAGATCGCCACGATCAGCACCGCCGAGATCGTCGCCACCTTGATCGAATTCCACAGCCAGGTCAGCACCGGGAAGGGCGGCTGCACCAGTGAGCCGTCCGCCGCCTGGTAGGGGATGCCCAGCGCCAGCTGCCAGTGCTCCAGGCTGATCGTCGTCGGGATCAGGCTGCCGGTGGCGAAGTTGCCCGGCCGCAGCGAGATCGACACCACCGCCAGCAGCGGGAACAGCGTGATCGCCAGGAAGCCCCACAGCAGCACATGCGCGGCGACGACGCGCCAGCCCGCCTGTTTGCCTCGAACGATGGCCATGTCGTGTCCTTGTCCTTCGATGCCGTCCGCCTCAGCGGTTGGCGTTGCGCATCAGGCGCAGGTTGAGCAGCGACATGCCCGCCACCAGGATGAAGATCAGCGTCGAGATCGCCGCAGCCAGGCCGAAGTCCGTGCCCGAGTCGCGGAAGGCGATGCGGTAGGTGTAGCTGACCAGGATGTCGGTCTGCCCCGCGGGGATCTTGGTGGACAGGTAGTCCGGCCGCCCGTCGGTCAGCAGCGCGATCAGCACGAAGTTGTTGAAGTTGAACGCGAAGGCCGAGACCAGCAGCGGCGACAGCGGCTTGATGATCAGCGGCGCCGTGATCTTGAAGAAGTTGGTCAGCGGCCCCGCGCCCGCCAGCGCCGAGGCCTCGTACAGGTCCGAGGGGATCGCCTTCAGCAGCCCCGTGCACAGGATCATCACGTACGGATAACCCAGCCACACGTTGACGATCAGCAGCATCGTGCGCGCCAGCGACGGGTCCGCGAACCACGCCGGCCGCACGCCGAAGAGCGCGTCCAGGATCGCGTTGATCTCGCCGAAGTTCTGGTTGAACAGGCCCTTGAACACGAGGATGGAGATGAAGCCCGGTACCGCGTACGGCAGGAACAGCAGCGTGCGGTAGGTCGTGCGGTAGCGCAGGTCCTCCCAGTTCAGCAGCACCGCCAGCATCATGCCGATCGCCGTCGCGAAGACCACCGTCAGCAGCGAGAACACCACCGTCCATCCGAAGATCGACAGGAAGGGGCCGCGGAACTCCGCGTCGAACAGCATGCGCTTGTAGTTCTGCGCCCCGACCATCACCTTGTAGCCGGGCGCGAGGTGGGTGCCCGCCGCCGCGCCCTGGCCTTCGTAGTAGCCGGTGCTCGCGTCGGGACGGAAGAGCGCGCCGTCGGCGACGCGCTTCAGGGCGCCGTCGGCCTGCTCCTCGAAGTGCGGGCGGATCGGGCCGAACTCGCGCAGGCCGAGGTAGCGCAGCGTCGAGGCGTCGCCCGTGCCGCCCGTCTCGCCTGTGCCGCCGGTGGCCGCGGTGCCGCCGCTCTCGCCCGGCAGCCGCAAGCGCAGCTGCGCCAGCGCCTGGCGGTGTTCCACCAGTTCCTTCAGCGTGAGCGGGAGGCCCAGCGTCGCGTCCGCCGGCCCGGTCGCCTGCATCGCGACGTCGACCGGCTTCGTGCCCTGGCGCAGCGCCAGCGGCGGCGACGCGAACTGCGCCATGCCGTTGGCCGGATCGCGCAGCACCACGCGGAACTCGCCGCCGGCGCCGTGCACGCGGTAGTCGCGCACGGACTCCAGCACCGTGTCGTGCTGGTCGAGCAGGAACTCGCGCACGCGCTCCTGGCTGAGCAGATGGGCGGACGAGTAGTTGGTGAAGCCGATCTGCGTCGTGTACGCGAGCGGGAACGCGATGAACAGCAGCATCCCGGCCACGCCGGGGAAGAGGTAGCGGTAGGCGAAGCCCGCCTTGGAGAGGTAGACCGCGAAGCCCGCGCCGAAGAGCAGCAGCACGCCGAGCGCCCAGCTCGTCAGTCCGGCCGCGTACAGCATGAAGACGAGGTAGAGCGACGCCAGCGCGATCACGGCCATCGTCGGCCAGTACAGCGCCTTGGCGAGCCGGTCCAGCGCGCCGGGCGCCTGGCGCGTGTAGGGCTCGGAGAGCGGCGAGCCGGGCAGGGCGGCGAGTGATGCGGATGAGCCGGAGGAGGCGCCGGCCCCCGAGGTCGAGGCGGTCGTGGCGTTCATTGCTTGAGCAGCATCCGGCCCGACGCGCCGTCCAGCGCGTCCTTGGGGCTTTGCAGGCCGTTGGTGATCGCCTCCAGCGCCGCGTCCATCGCGGTCCAGAAACGTCCCACCTCGGGGATGTTGGGAATGGCCTCGCCGGCGCGGGCGTTCTCCATGCTGGCGCGGATCAGCGGGTTCACCGACAGCTGCTGGTAGAAGGCCTTGTTGGCCGGCACGCCGATGGGCACGTCGGCGTCGAGCACCTGCAGCGAGGCGGGCCGCATCAGGTGGTGCTCGATGAACTCGCGCGCGAGGTCCTTGTTCTTCGAGGGCGCCGAGATCATGCAGCCCAGCACGCCGACGAAGGGCTTGGACGGCTTGCCCGCCACCACCGCCGGGATGGGCGCGACGCCGATCTCGATGCCGGCCTTGCGCGCGTTGTCCCAGGCCCAGGGGCCGGAGATCATCATCGCGACCTCGCCGCGGGCGAAGCCCGATTCCATCTCGGCGTAGCGCGCGCCGCGCGGCATCACGCCTTCGACGATCAGGCGCTCCAGCATCCGGCCCGCGGCCAGCGCGCCGTCGTTGTTGACGTCCACTTTCCGTGCGTCGAATTCGCCCTGCGCGTCACGTCCGAAGATCACGCCGCCGGCGCCGGCGAACATCGGCCAGGTGAAGAAGCTCTTGTTGTAATCCCACAGGATCGCGTGCTTGCCGCGCCGGCGCAGGTCTTTGTCGAGCGCGATCAGCGCGTCCCAGGTCGCGGGCGGCTTGGACACCAGCGCCTTGTTGTAGATCAGGCCGGTGGTCTCGATCGCGATCGGGTAGCCCCACAGGCGGCCCTGGTAGCGGAAGGCCTGCCAGGCGGCGGGCTCGACCTCGTCGTAGAGCGTCTTGCGTGGCTGCACGGGTGTCAGCAGTCCGGCCTTGGCCCACTCGCCGACGCGGTCGTGCGGCCAGCAGAAGACGTCCGGTCCCTTGCCGGCGCCGGCGGCCTGCGTGTACTTCTCGGGCGCGTCGACCGGATGCTCGACGACGACCTTCACGCCGGACTCGCGCTCGAACGCGTCGCCGACCTTCTGCAATCCGTTGTAGGCCTTGTCGCCGTTGATCCAGACGAGCAGCTTGGGCGGCGTCTGCGCCGCAACCTTCCCGCAGCCGCCGAGCAGCGCGATGGCGGCCGCCGCCGCGAACGCGCCGCGGGTCAGCGCCGAGCGCGTGGCCGCGCGCTTCAAGGAAGTCTTCATTCCGCCGCTCCGAGCCGCTTGAATGCCAGGCCCTGAGCGTCGAAGAGGTAGCAGAGGTCCGGCGGCAGATGCAGCTGCAGCGTGTCGCCGGCGCGCACGCGCGTCCTGCCGTCGAACTCGCAGGTCAGCGCGTCCTCGACGCCCGGGTAGGCGCAGTACGCATGCGTCACGCCGCCCAGCAACTCGACGAAGGTGACGGTGCTGGCGATCAGGTTGGCGTCGCCGCCGACCTCGAAGTGTTCCGGCCGCAGGCCCAGCGTGACCTTGTCGCCGGCCTTGGCGCGCGAGGCGTCGACGCGCGTGCGGATCATCGCGCCGTCGGCGAGTCGCACGGTCGCGTGATCGGCGCTCGCGGTCACGACGTCGGCCTCGATGAAGTTCATCTTCGGGCTGCCGATGAAGCCGGCGACGAAGAGGTTGTCCGGATGCTCGTAGAGTTCCAGCGGCGTGCCGACCTGCTCGATCGAACCGGCGCTCAGCACGACGATGCGGTCCGCCAGCGTCATCGCCTCGACCTGGTCGTGGGTGACGTAGACCATCGTGGTCTTCAAGTCCTCATGCAGCTTCGCGAACTCGTAGCGCATGCGCACGCGCAGCGCCGCGTCGAGGTTGGACAGGGGCTCGTCGAAGAGGAAGACCTCGGGCTTGCGCACGATCGCGCGGCCGATCGCGACGCGCTGGCGCTGGCCGCCGGACAGGTCCTTGGGCTTGCGCTCCAGCAGGTGCTCGATGTGCAGGATGCGCGCGGCGTAGCGCACCGAGCGGTCGATCTCGTCCTTGGGCACCTTCGCCAGCTTCAACCCGAACGCCATGTTGTCGTACAGGTTCATGTGAGGATAGAGCGCGTAGCTCTGGAACACCATCGCGATGCCGCGCTCGGCGGGCGGCACGTCGTTGACCAGCCGGCCGCCGATGCGCAGCTCGCCGCCGGTGATGTCCTCCAGGCCCGCGATCGTGCGCAGCAGCGTCGACTTGCCGCAGCCCGACGGACCCACGAAGACCATGAATTCACCGTCCCGGATCTCCAGGTCGATGCCATGCAGGATCTTGGTCTCGCCATAGGCCTTGGCCACGGCTTGCAGCTTCACATCCGCCACGGGGTGTCTCCTTGTTTGTAGAGAATATACATGTCTGATTGACGATTCACAACGCGACATCCCCGGATGCGAGCGCATCGAATCGCTATAAATCAATGACTTGGCATCAAACTCGGGATAACCCGATGTAGTGAAACTACAGAAATTACAGAGGCTTGAGGGATACTTCGTTTCATGATGACCGCCTCCCCCGACCAGGTCGCCGCCTTCGAGCAGGCGCTGCGACGTGAACGCCCCCTGGCCAGCCCCGCTGCTGCGGTCGCCGCCGCGATCGCCTCGGCCGCCGCCACCGGGCCCGCCGGTGCTTCGGCTGCCGACCTGCACGCGATGATGCGCGCCGCCGCGGGCGCCTGCCGCGAGGTGCTGGACCGGCGTTGGGCCGCGACCCAGGCGACCGACGCCGCCCGCGGCGCGTCGGCGGGCGTGCGCCGCGTGCATTACCTGTCGATGGAATTCCTGATGGGCCGGGCGCTGGGCAACGCGCTCGCGGCGCTGAAGCTGGAGGCGCCCCTGCGTGCCGCATTTTCGGCGCAGGCCGGTGAGGGGCAGTCCTTGTCCGACGTGCTGGAGCGCGAGAGCGACGCGGCGCTGGGCAACGGCGGCCTTGGCCGGTTGGCGGCCTGTTTCCTCGATTCCTTCGCGGAGCTCGGCCTGCCGTCCTTCGGCTACGGGCTCCGTTATCAATACGGCATGTTCGCCCAGGGCATCCGGGACGGCCGCCAGGTCGAGTCGCCCGACGACTGGATGGCGCTGGGCAATCCCTGGGAGGTGCCGCGTCCCGAGTGCCGCTATCCGGTGGGCTTCGGCGGGCATGTCGAGGTCGATGCGCGCGGGGCGCGCCGCTGGTGGCCGACCGACCACCTGATCGCGCAGGCCTATGACTTCATCGTGCCGGCGCATCACAGCGAGCGCGTGTCGACGCTGCGGCAATGGCACGCGCAGGCCGCCGCGCCCATCGACTTCGCCGCCTTCTGCCGCGGCGACCACCACGGCGCCGCCGCCCATCGCGTCGCGGCGGATGCGCTCAACTGGGTGCTCTATCCCGACGACAGCACCGAGGCCGGCCGCCGGCTCCGACTGAAGCAGGAGTTCTTCCTGGTCAGCGCCTCCATGCAGGACCTGATCGCGCGTCACCTGCGCGAGACCGGTTCGCTCGCGGGCCTGGGCCGCGCCAACGCCATCCACCTGAACGACACGCATCCGGCGCTCGCGCCCGCCGAGCTGATGCGGCTGCTGCTCGACGACCACGCCCTGGGCTGGGACGAGGCCTGGGCGATCACCCGCGAGGCGGTCAGCTACACCAACCACACGCTGATGCCGGAGGCGCTGGAGACCTGGCCGGTCCGGCTGTTCGAGCAGCTGCTGCCGCGCCACCTCGAGATCGTCTACGAGATCAACCACCGTTTCCTCGAAAGCGTGAAGCAGCGCTTCCCCGACGACGTCGACCTGCTGCGCCGCGTGTCGCTGATCGACGAGGGCGACAGCCGCGGCAACGAGCGCCGCGTGCGCATGGCCGCGCTGAGCATCGTGGTCTCGCACCGCGTCAACGGCGTGGCGGCGCTGCACTCGGACCTGATGGTGAAGACCATCTTCGCGGACTACGCGCGGATCTTCCCCGGCCGTTTCCACAACGTCACCAACGGCGTGACGCCGCGCCGCTGGCTGCAGCAGGCGAATCCGGGCCTGTCGACGCTGCTGGACGATCGCATCGGGACCGGCTGGCGCCGGCGCCTGGACGAGCTGGAACAGCTCCGCCCGCTGGCCGCCGACGTCGGGCTCGGCGAGCAACTGCGCGCCGTGAAGCGGGAGAACAAGGAACGCCTGGCGGAGCGCGTCCGGCGCGAGCTCGGCGTGACGATCCACGTCGACAGCCTCTTCGACGTCCAGATCAAGCGCATCCACGAATACAAGCGCCAGCTGCTGAACCTGCTGCACGTCATCAGCCGTTATCAGGCGATCGTCGCGAACCCGACGGCGGACTGGGTGCCGCGCACCGTGGTGATCGCGGGCAAGGCCGCATCGGCTTACGTGGCGGCGAAGTCCATCATCGAACTGGCGCACGACGTCGCCCGCGTCATCGACGCGGATCCGCGCGTCGGCGACAAGCTCAAGCTGGTCTTCCTGCCCAACTACGGCGTCTCGCTGGCCGAGGTCGTGATCCCGGCCGCCGATCTGTCCGAGCAGATCTCCACCGCCGGCACCGAGGCGTCGGGCACGGGGAACATGAAATTCGCGCTCAACGGCGCCCTGACGATCGGCACCTGGGACGGCGCCAACATCGAGATGGCGCAGGCCTTCGGCGAGCGCAACATGTTCACCTTCGGCCTGAAGACCGAGAAGGTCGAGGCGCTCAAGCGCGCGGGCTACGAGCCGCGCCGCGTCGTCGAGCAGAACCCGGCGCTGTTCGACGTCATCGACGCGATCGCGCGCGGAGACTTCTCGCAGGGCGATCCGGGCCGTTACCGCACGCTGATCGACAAGCTGCTCGGCGAAGACCAGTACCTGCTGATGGCCGACTTCGCCGACTACCTGCGCGCGCAGCGCGAGGTCGACGACCTGTTCCGCGACCCGGCGGCCTGGCACCAGCGCGTCGCGCTGAACATCGCCGGCATGGGGATGTTCTCCTCGGACCGGACGATCGAGGAGTACGTCGAGCGCGTCTGGTCGGTGAAGAGCCTGGACTGACCCCGGGACCGCGAGCTGCCTCCGATGACGACGTTGCTGCCCGATGCCGACCTCGCGCTGCTCGCGCGCGGCGGGCATCCGCGTCCGTGGTTGTGGCTGGGCGCGCATCCCGTCGAGGTCGACGGCGAGCCGGGTGTCCGTTTCGCGGTGTGGGCGCCCCGGGCGTCGCGTGTCGCCGTGGTCGGCGACTTCAACGGCTGGTCCGGCGCCGCGCATCCGATGCGTCGCCGCGATGAACACGAGGCCGGTATCTGGGAAGGCTTCGTGCCCGGCGCATCGCGCGGCCAGTTCTACAAGTACGAGGTCACCGGTCCCGATGGCGCCGTGCTGCCGCTGAAGGCCGATCCGTATGCATTCCGGGCCCAGCTGCGCCCGGACAACGCGAGCATCGTCGAAGGACTGCCCGCCGCGCATCCGTTGCCGGAAGGCCGCGCAGCGCTCAACCGCCGGGATGCCCCGATCAGCGTGTACGAGGTGCATGCCATGTCGTGGCGCCCGGATGCGGGCTGGGATGCCCTCGCGCGCGAGTTGCCGGGGTACGCGGCCGGTCTCGGCTTCACGCATGTGCAGCTGATGCCGATCACCGAATTCCCCTTCGACGGCTCGTGGGGCTACCAGACGCTGGGCCTGCATGCGCCGACCGCGCGGCTGGGAGCGCCCGACGGCCTGCATCGCTTCGTCGACGCCTGCCACGCGGCGGGGTTGGGCGTGCTGCTCGATTTCGTCCCGGCGCATTTCCCCGAGGATCCGCACGGTCTCGCGACGTTCGACGGCACGGCGCTCTACGAATATGCCGATCCGCGCGAGGGCTGGCATCGCGACTGGCACACGCTGATCTACGACTTCGGCAAGCCGCAGGTGCGGCAGTTCCTGTGCGGCGCGGCGCTGTTCTGGGCCGAGCGCTACGGCATCGACGGCCTGCGCGTCGACGCGGTCGCCTCGATGCTGTACCGGGACTACTCGCGCCCGCCCGGCGAGTGGATTCCCAACATCCACGGCGGCACCGAGAACCTCGAAGCCATCGCGCTGTTCAAGCGTCTCAACGAGGTGCTCGGCTGCGAGGCGCCTGGCGTGATCACGATCGCCGAGGAGTCGACCGCCTTCCCGCTCGTGTCCGCGCCGACCTCGGTCGGCGGCCTGGGCTTCCATTACAAGTGGAACATGGGCTGGATGAACGACACGCTGCATTACATGCGCGAGTTGCCTATCCACCGCTCGTGGCATCACGAGAAGATGAGCTTCGGCCTCGTCTATGCGTTCAGCGAGAACTTCCAGCTGCCGCTCTCGCACGACGAGGTGGTGCATGGGAAGGGATCGCTGCTGCGCAAGATGCCGGGCGAGGAGGCCGAGCGCTTCGCGCAACTGCGCGCGTACTTCGGCTTCATGTGGGCGCATCCGGGCAAGAAGCTGCTGTTCATGGGCCAGGAGTTCGCGCAGCGCGACGAGTGGAACTTCGAGCGCGCGCTGCCCTGGGAGCTGCTCGACGATCCGCGCCATGCCGGCGTTCAGCGGCTCATCGGCGACCTCAACCGCCTGTATCGCGACCGGCCCGCCTTGCATCGGCTTGACGGCGAGCGTGACGGCTTCGAGTGGCTGGTCAAGGATGACCTGCAGCATTCGGTCTTCGCCTGGATCCGCCGAGCCGGCGAGGGGGAAGCGCGCGCCGGCGTCGTCGCGGTCAGCAACTTCACGCCCGTCGCGCGCGTCGGATACCGGCTGCCGGTGCCGCACGGCGGTCCGTGGCGCCTGGTGCTGAACACCGATGCGGCGATCTACGGCGGCAGCGATGTCGCCATCGCGCCACCGGATGCGGCGCACCTGCTCACGGCGCCGGACGACGATCCCGCCATCGTCTTGACGCTGCCGCCGTTGGCGACGATCTTCCTGGTGCCGGCCTGAGCCGGCGACGACCTCGACCCTTCTCCGACACTTCCTCCCGCGACGTTTCGAATGAGCGCTCCTTCCGATCTGTCCGCATCACTGGCTCCAACATGTGCCACGTCGATGGCTCGTGGCCGCCATGAACCGCTGGGCGCCACCGTCCGCGACGGCGGCGTCAACTTCGCCGTGTTCTCCGCCCATGCGACGCGCGTCGAGGTCTGCCTGTACGACGAGGCCGGCACGACCGAGCTCGCGCGCCATGCGTTGCACGGCCCGGTCGATGGTCTCTGGACCGGCTTCCTCTGTGGCGTTCAGGCGGGACAGCACTACGGCCTGCGCGCGCACGGCCCGCACGCACCGCGCGAGGGACATCGCTTCAATGCGGCCAAGCTGCTGCTGGATCCGTATGCGCGCGAGATCATCGGCGAGTTTCGCAACCTGCCCGAGGATCACGGGTATCCCTTCGGCCACCCGGAGGGCCCTTTCGCGCTGGACGAGCGCGACAACGGCGCGACCGCGCTGAAGGCGCGTGTCGCCGCGCCGCTCTCGGGTCCTGGCCCGCGCGCCAGCGCGCCGCGACATGCGCCGCAGGACGTGGTGCTGTACGAAGTCCATGTGAAGGGGTTCTCGATGCGCCATCCGGAGATCCCGGAGGCGTTGCGCGGCAGCTATGCGGCGCTCGCGCATCCGGCGGCGATCGCGCACTTCAGGCGGCTCGGCGTGACCACGCTGTCGCTGCTGCCGGTGCAGTTCGCCGTCGACGAACCGCATCTCTTCGGCACAGGCCTGCGCAACTACTGGGGCTACAACACGCTGGGCTTCTTCGCGCCCGATCCCCGGCTGGCCTGCGCCGCCGTGCGCCACGATCCGACCGCCGTCGTCGCCGAGTTCCGCGCGATGGTCCAGACACTGCACGAGGCCGGACTCGAAGTCGTCCTCGACGTCGTCTACAACCACACCCCCGAAGGCAACGAGTGGGGCCCGACGCTGTCGCTGCGCGGGCTCGACCAGAAGAGCTACTACCGGCTGCAGGCCGACGATCCCTCGCGGATGGAGAACCTCACCGCCTGCGGCAACACCGTCAACGTCGAGCATCCGCGCGTGACGCAGCTGGTGCTGGACTCGCTGCGCTTCTGGGTCGGCGAGATGGGCGTGGACGGCTTCCGCTTCGACCTCGCGCCGGTGCTCGGACGCACGGCCGCGGGACACGATCCTCAAGCGGCGTTCTACACGGCGCTGCGCCAGGATCCGCTGCTCTCGCAGGTCCACCTGATCGCGGAGCCCTGGGACGCCGGTCGGGACGGTTATCAGCTCGGACGTTTCCCCGGCCGCTTCATGGAGTGGAACGACAAGTTCCGCGACGGCGCGCGCGGGTTCTGGCTCGGTCACGGGCCGGACGGCAAGGCCGTCACGCGCGGCGAGTTCGCGCGGCGCTTCGGCGCGTCCAGCGATGTCTTCCATCCGCCGGGACCGTGCGGTGAGCCGGGGCAGCGCTCGCCGCTCGCCTCGATCAACTTCCTGGCCGTGCACGACGGCTACACGCTGAACGACCTCGTCAGCTATGCCCGCAAGCACAACGAGGCCAACGGCGAAGACAACCGCGATGGCCGCGACGGCGAGCTCTGCGGCAACTTCGGCGTCGAGGGTCCGACCGACGACCCCGCCATCCGCGACGCCCGCGAGCGCGCGCGCCGCGCGATGCTCGCGACGCTGCTGCTGTCGCAGGGCACGCCGATGCTGTACTCGGGCGACGAGTTCGGCAACAGCCAGGGCGGCAACAACAACGCGTACTGCCAGGACAACGAGATCGGCTGGCTCGATTGGCCCGCCGCCGACGATGCGCTGATCGCGTTCACCGGCGAACTGGCGCGGTTGCGGCGGTCGCATCCGATGCTGCGCCATGCCGAGTGGTTCCCCTTGCCCGGCTGCGCGCCTGAAGCTGGATGTGCTGGCTCGGCTGAATCCGCTGGACCGGCCGGATCGCCGCAGCGCACCAGCGCGCTGCGCTGGTTCCATCCCGACGGCCACGAGATGCGCGAGCACGACTGGAGCGACGATCGACAATTCGCGTTGAGCGCGCTGCTGAGCGACTCCCGCGAACAGCTGCTGCTGATCGTCCATCCCGGCGCGACGCCGACCCGCGTCGCTTTGCCCGCGGCAGGCGAGGGCGCCTCGCCCTGGCGGCTGCTGATCGACAGCAGCGGCGAACTCGCCCCGGCGACCTTGAGCGACGATGCGCTCGTCGCGCCGGCGCGCAGCCTGCTGCTGTGCATCGCAGCGCCCCTGCTTTCCTGATACTTCCGATACTGACCCCTCGAGCGACACCATGACGATCGACCTCAACAAGCGCCAATCCGGCGTGCTGCTGCACATCACCTCGCTGCCCGGCCCGAACGGCGCCGGCGACTTCGGCCCCGAGGCCTTCCACTTCGTCGACTGGCTGCAGTCGGCCGGCCAGGCCATCTGGCAATGGCTGCCGAGCACGCCGATCGGTCCCGGCGAGAGCCCGTACCAGGGCGTGTCGGCCTTCGCCGGCAATCCGTGGATGGTGGCGTTCGAGCCGCTGGTGGCGAAGGGCTGGCTCGCCGCGCCGGTGCTGCCGGACGGCGGCTTCGATGCGAAGCGCGTCGACTACGGCCGCGTGATCCCGTGGCGCGAGCAGCAGCTGCGCGCCGCCTCGGCGGGCTTCTTCGCGAAGGCGTCGGCCGCGGACCGCGCCAGCTACGAGCTGTGGTGCGAGTCCCAGCGCGACTGGTTGCCGGACTACGCGCTCTTCATGGCCGTCCGCTCGTCGCGCCATGGCCAGGCCTGGTGGGAATGGCCGCGCGACCTGGCCGGCCGCGACCCGCGCGCGCTGGTCGCCGCGCGCGAGCAGTACGCTGATGAGGTCGGCTTCTGGCAGTTCGTGCAATGGAATTTCGACGTCCAGGTCGGCGCGCTGAAGACCTACGCGAACGCGCGCGGTGTACACATCATGGGCGACCTGCCGATCTTCGTCGCACACGACAGCGCCGACTGCTGGGCCCGCCCCGACCTGTACGAGTTCGACGAGAACTTCCAGACGACCGTTGTCGCCGGCGTGCCCCCGGACGCGATGGCGGCCACCGGCCAGCGCTGGGGCAATCCGATGTACCGCTGGGACAAGATGGCCCACGAGCACTTCGCGTGGTGGACCGCGCGCGTAAAACGCATGCTGAGCTCGGCGGACGTGTTCCGCATCGACCACTTCCGCGGCTTCGCCGCCTATTACGAGATCCCCGCCGACAGCCCCGACGCCACGCGCGGCGTCTGGAAGACCGGTCCCGGCAAGGCGCTGTTCGACGCGATCGCCAAGTCGCTGGGCACGCTGCCCATCGTGGCCGAGGACCTCGGCTTCATCACGCCCGACGTCCATGAGCTGCGCAACGCGCTCGATTACCCGGGCATGAAGATCCTGCAGTTCGGCTTCGGCGGCGACGGCGGGCACGAGTTCCTGCCGCACAACTGGCCGCGCGCGGCCGTCTGCTACACCGGCACGCATGACAACGACACGGTCCGCGGCTGGTGGAACCAGGCCAGCGCCCATGAGCGCGCCTACGCCGCCGCCTACCTGCCCGCCGGCGACGACGACATCCACTGGGCCATGATCCGCGGCTGCGCGAACTCGGTGGCCAACGTCGCGATCTACCCGCTACAGGACGTGCTCGGCCTGGGCAGCGAACACCGCATGAACGTGCCCGGCGTCCTCGGCGGCAACTGGGAGTGGCGCTTCACCTGGGACATGGTCGGCGCCGAGCCGGGCCGCGTGCTCGGCCTGATCGCCGCGACCAGCGGGAGAGCCCCTATTGCCGGCGCCGGGCTGCCGGAGTGAAATGCTCTGAAACCGCTTTCACAATAGCTGGGCCGCCCTGGATGGCGGTCTAGGGGAAAGCGAGGGCGGTGGTTGCGGAGGCGCTTCCTCCACAATCGGAACCACCGAGAGACAACGTTGTCATCGAACCGTCGGGCGCCAGCGCACCGTGCGGCGGACAGCGAACGGAGCCGCCCATGAGCACGACCGAAATCTTCCTGATCGCCATGGCGATCATCTTCACCGTCCCCTACCTGGTCTGGCGATTGGGGGGCACGGACTACTTCGCCCCGCTGGTCGTGGTGCAGATCATCACCGGCATCCTGCTCGGGCCGGGCGTGCTGGGCCGGGCCTTCCCCGAGTACTACCAGTTCGTCTTCAACCCCTCGGTGGTGCAGTCGCTCAACGGCGTGGCCTGGTGGGCGGTGATGATCTTCGTGTGGATCGCCGGCATCGAACTCGACCTGAAGAAGGCCTGGGCGCATCGTGTCGAGAGCGGCATCACGGCCGGACTCGCCCTGGGCGTGCCCATGGTGTTCGGATCGGCGGCGGCTGTGGTGCTGCTGGGGATGGGCTCGCAATGGATGGGCCCGCAGGCGCACACGTGGCAGTTCATCGTCGGTGTCGGCATGGCCTGCGCGGTGACGGCGCTACCCATCCTCATCCTGCTGATGGAGAAGCTGGAGATCCTGCGCCAGCCGATCGGCCAGCGCATCCTCCGTTACGCCAGCCTGGACGACATCCTGATCTGGGGCGTGCTGGCGGTGATCCTGATGGACTGGTCGCGGGTCGGCAAGCAGGTGATGTTCCTGGCCGCGTTCGCGGTGGCGACGGTGCTGTTCCGAGGGCTGATGCGCGCCATCCCCGCGCGGGACCGCTGGTACGTGGGCCTGATCTGGCTGGCGATCATCGCGTTCGGCGCCGACTGGTCCGGCCTGCACTACATGGTCGGGGCCTTCCTGGCCGGCGTCGTGATGGACGCCGAATGGTTCGAGCAGCAGCAGATGGATGCGCTGCGCCATCATGTGCTGCTGGTGATCATGCCGGTCTTCTTCCTCAGCACGGGCCTGCGCACGCAATGGGGACTGGAGGGCGGCATGGTGTTCGCCGCGGCGGCGCTGCTGCTGGCGGCATCGGTCAGCGGCAAGCTGCTGGGCACGCACGTGGCCGGGCGCATCCTCCGGTGGGGCCCCGGCGAGGCCGGCATCATCGGCTGGCTGCTGCAGACCAAGGCGCTGATCATGATCATCTTCGCCAACGTGCTGCTGGACAAACAGATCATCACCAACGAGACCTTCACCGCGCTGCTGCTGATGGCGGTGGGCTCGACGATGCTGACGGTGCCCGTGGTGGCGCCACGCCTGGCGCGGATCAAGGAACTGGTGTTCCGCGCCAGTTGAATGCTGGCTGAACGCCGGTTGGCGCGAGTTGGCGCCGGCTGACGCCTGCCGAAGGTGGCGCCTCCACAGGTGGTCGATAAGGTGACCGCGCACGTGCTGCGCGATCCGGCGCTGCTCGGACACCCGCCGAGGGCCGGCCAGGCAGAATCCGGCCATGTCGGATGACGGGAGCCTGCCTTGATCGATCACCTCGACCACCTGGTCCTCACCACCGCCCATGAGGCGGACTGCATCCGTTTTTATACCGAGGTGCTCGGCATGCGGCTCGAGCGCTTCGTCGGCGGGACGCCGCCGGTCGCGCGCCAGGCCTTCCTCTTCGGCGCGCAGAAGATCAACCTCCATGTCAAGGGCCGGGAGTTCGAGCCCAAGGCCCACGTGCCGATGCCAGGTGCGCTGGACCTCTGCTTCATCGCGTCGGTGCCGCTGGAACAGGTGATCGAGCGCCTGGACACGCTGCAGGTGGCCATCATCGAAGGACCGGTGATGCGCACGGGCGCGACCGGGAAGATCCGCTCGGTCTACGTGCGCGATCCCGACCTCAACCTGATCGAGATCTCGGAGCTCGCGGACGCGGTTTAGCGGGTCAGCATCGCCGCGTGAGCCAGGGTGGGCATGTGCGACAGCATCGAGGTCGACGGCACCATCGCCGCCTGGGCGGCGGCGCTCACGACCACCGCGGCCGTCGCCGACCATGGCAGGCCGACGCGGGCCTCGGACAGCAGGCGCGACGGCACGTCCATCACGTGAGCGACGATGCTGAGGGACTCGTCCGCGCGGGCGAGTTCGATCTCCTGCGCCGACATGCCCACGAACACATGCGCGAAGCCCTGCTCGATGGCGTCGAGCGCAGCTTCCGTGGCGCGACGCCAGCGCTTCACCGCGGCGACATCGGCCCGGGAGGCGGACTCGGGCACCGCCCAGCGCGGATCGCCGCCCGTCACCGCGCGCGCGGCGTTGAACGCGTCCACCACGCCGGCGGGGCCGCCGAGCCGGGCGTCGAGCACCTGCATGGCGATCACGCCAGCCAGCGCGCGCTGGTGATAGGGGACCATGACTCGTTCCAGGATGACTTCGTAGCGACGCATGACGGTTCCTCGGTGCTGGGCTGCTGAATGGGGAAGATGAGAATACTGTATGCAAATACAGTATTCAATCTCCGAGTGGCGGACAGCTGCCAACGCCTGGCAGCAGCCCGCCGCCAGTCAGAACTGCCAGTCGCCTTGCACGCGCGCGCCGTCGTCGCGACTGGCGCCGGTCTCCTGATGGTCCACATGGACGGACAGCGTCATGCGCGGACGCGGCAGCACGATCAGGCCGAGGTCGACCAGGGCACCGGTCCCGGCGCCCGAGGCGGCGCTCGTGCTGAAGCCCTGCGCGCCGGGCAGGCTGACGCGCCGGTTCACGGTGGCAGGGCCTCCGAGGTGCTGCAGGGCCACCGTCCCCTGCAGACGCCACGCTGAACCCAGCGCGAACTGCGCTTCGGTGTTGCCGTGGAAACCGACCATGCCGAAACTGCGGGCGTCGCGGGTGGCGCCGCCGCTCAACGCGATGGTGTCGTCGCCCGATTCCTTGAACCCGCCTGTCCAGGTCACGGTGTGTCCCAGCTGCAGGAACGGCTCGATCTGGCCGAAGGGCAGGCGACCTGGCAGTCCGACTTCGAGGAAGCCGTCGGCGTGATGGGCGCGCTCGCTCGCCTTCAACGACGAGACGGCCTTGCCGATGACGACCTCGCGTCGGGTGTCGACGTTCGTTTGCCCGTAGGTCAGCGCGCCGCGCAGGTTGAAGCCATGCCAGGCGGCCGCGCCATACGCTACCACCGACGCGGAATGCACGTCGGCGCGGTCCTGCTCCTGGCCGGGAGTGCTCAAGATCTGACGACCGGTGCCGACCGCGATGCCGAGTCGAATCTCGCGCGCGTGCAGCAAGTCGATGCCGGCGAGCAGTCCGTCGTCGTCGGCGCGGGTCGTGGCGACCTGGTCACCCGCCAGCGTGCCGTGAGACTGATAGGCGGTCACCCACAACCGCGCGCCGTCGTCGAATTCGCCGCGGGGGATCTGGACGTCTCGCAGGTGACGGCCCAGTGCGGTCCGTTGCTGTGACGCGACCAGGGCCGGAGCGTTGGCAGCGCCTGCCTGCAAGCCGCCTGCAAGGGCTTCCAGTGCCGCGCCCACCTCGTTGCGCGGCAGCTTGACCAACTGGTCCGCCGCCGGTGTCGAGGCCCCCTGGGAGTCGATCGAGCCGGCCACCGCGCCCTGGTTCGGCGTCTGCGCGAGGTCCTGGAACTGGACCGCATTGCGCTCCATCACCAGGGTGAGATCCTTGGCGCCCGGCTCCAGCTTGGGCGAAAGGAAGGCCAGGTTCGAGTCCACCGAAGCGTATTGGCCGACGGTCTGTCCAGCCTGCAGGAGATCGATGCGCGATCCCTTCGACCAGTCTCCGGCCTTGGCGTCGATATGGAGCACCGCGCCATCCACGGCCGCCTGTCCGTCAACGATCATGACGGGCATGCGTGCGGTCGGGTCCAGCGACGCCTTGACCTGCGCACCGGGATCGAGGTGCAGGTCCCCCTGCACATGCAGCGGTGCGGCGCCCGTGGTGAGTTGCAGCGTGGCATCCGGCGCCAGCGCGGCATTGCCGGCGATGGTGCCGTTGCCTTGCAGTCTCGCGCCGGCGGCGACATCGACATTGCCCTGCAACATGGCACTGCCGGCCGCCGCGGCGCCGACGGTCAGCCCGCCGCTGCGCACGCTGATGCCGCCGGCGCTTTGCGCGCCTTCGAGCGTCAGGTCGCCGGCGCCGGATTTCACCAGTTGTCCCGTGCCGCTCAAGCGGTTGTCCAGCAGCGCGTCGCGCGGCACGTCGAGCGAGAGCGTGGCGTTGTTGACGACCGCGCCGCTACCCAGCTGGTCCACCGTCGCACGCAGCGTCCCGGCGTCGATGCGCAGCGGACCGCTCCCGGTGTTGGTGCCGTCCAGCGTCAAAGTGCCGGCTCCGCCTTTCACGAACGTGCCGCTGCCCGACAGGCTGTTGTGGAGCGCACCATCCACCGCCTGATCGACGATCAGCGTGGCGTCGTTTCGAATGGCGCCGGTGCCGAAGCTGTCGGCGGAGCCCGTCAGCGTCCCACCGTTGACGGTCGTGCCGCCAGCGTAGCTGTTGGCGCCGCTCAGCGTCACCGAGCCCGGGCCCTGCTTAATCAGCGAGCCGCTGCCGGAAACGGGATTGCTCATCGTGCCGTCGGTCGCTTGATCGAGGACCAGCGTCGCGTCATTGCGAATGCCGCCGCTTCCAAGGCTGCCGGTCGTACCGACCAGCGTCCCGCCGCTGATCGTCGTGCCGCCGGCGTAGGTGTTGGGACCGGAGAGCGTCACCGAGCCGGAGCCCTGCTTGACCAGCGTGCCGGTGCCAGAGACGGGATTGCCCAGCGTGCCGTCGGTCGCCTGATCGAGGACGAGCGTGGCATCGTTGCGGATGCCGCCGCTTCCAAGGCTGCCGGTCGTCCCGACCAGCGTTCCGCCGCCGATCGTCGTGCCGCCGGCGTAGGTGTTGGGGCCGGAGAGCGTCACCGAGCCGGAGCCCTGCTTGACCAGCGTGCCGATGCCGGAGACGGGATTGCTCATCGTGCCGTCGGTGGACTGATCGAGGACCAGCGTGGCATCGTTGCGGATGCCGCCGCTGCCGAAGCTGTCGGTCGAGCCCACGAGCGCACCTGCGTTGATCGTCGTGCCGCCGGCGTAGGTGTTGGGGCCGGAGAGCGTCACCGAGCCGGAGCCCTGCTTGACCAGCGCGCCGCTGCCGGAGACCGGATTGCCCAGCGTGCCGTCGGTCGGCTGATCGAGGACGAGCGTGGCATCGTTGCGGATGCCGCCGCCGCCGAAGCTGCCTGTCGAGCCGATGAGCGTTCCGCCGCTGACCGTCGTGCCGCCGGCGTAGCTGTTGGTGCCGCTCAGTGTCTGTGTGCCCGCGCCGGTTTTCACCACTGCGCCGCTGCCGGCGATGGCGCCCGCGAAAGCGTGATCGCCGACGGTGTCCAGCGTCAAGGTCTGCCCGCCGAGCTGGATGGCGTTGGTGGCGGCGTTGCCGTCGAGGCCGCCCAGGCGCTGCGGCCGGCCCGCGTTCGCAAGGTCCAGGCCGGTGTCCTCGCCAGAGAACGTGATGATGCTGCCGTCGGGCAGGGTGCCGCCGGCCAGCGCCAGCGTGCCGTTGATCAGCCGCGTGTTGCCGCCAAAACTGTTGTCCTGGCTGGAGAGGGAAATGACGCCGCCCAGGCCTGCGTCGACCGCCAGGCCGCCGGCGCCGCCGATCCTCGCGGACAGATCACGGGCTGCGCCGTTGGCGTCCGCCGGAGCAGACAGCGTCAGCTCCTGGCCGGCCAGGACATCGACGCTCAGCAACCGGCCAGTCAGGTAGAGACCATCGTGGCTAGAACCGGGCGACAGACCGTAGCGCGTCGCCGTCGTGGCCACACGCTGGCCATTCTGGAGAACCTCCCCATCCGTGGTGGCTCCGACGAGTTGACCGTCGCCTCCCGCCAGACCAAGGCGGGAGGTGTCACCGATGACCTGCCCGCCGGGCGCCGCGCGAGCCAGCAGGAACGATACGCCGTCGTCACGCGTCATCAGGGAGCCCATCGAATCCGCGGTCTTGGCGCTGTGCAGGTCCGCGTCCACCAGCACCGTGCCGGTCCCCGACAGATCCAGGGTCCGGTTGATCTGCAGCGGATGCAGCGTGGACAGCTCATCCGCTGTCGCCGGTGTGAAGCGCACCAGCCCGCCGTTCATCTGCAGCGCGCCGAGCGATCCCGCTTGCTGGTGGGCGAGCAACTGGCCGCCGGTGTCCAGTCGCAGCGTGACGACGGACAGCGACTCCGCTCCCGGTCCGGACATCGAGAGGCTGGCGTTGGACAGGGCCAAGGTGCCCGTGAAGGCTGAGGCGCCAGCGGGCGCGGTGCTTCTGGTGAGTCGGTGCTGCGTGTCGCCGAGATCGACAGCCACGAGGCCATCTCCGCCGATGTGGCGCAGTTGCGTGTCGGTGGAAAGGGCCAGCGCAATCTGGCCGTCGCCGCTGACCGTGACGGCCCCGGCGCCCAGTTGCTGCTGGTCGGTGGCGGCCACGCGCCCGTTCAGGACATCGAGTCCGCCCGACGCACCCAGGGTCTGTCGAAGCGTCAGTTGCCCCGCGCCTGTCTTCTCGACACGACCCGTGCCGGAGACGATATTGAGCCAGTCCGCGTTGATCGACTGGTCGATACGCAGGAGGGCATTGTCGAGAATGCCGCCGCTTCCGAAGCTGGAGGCGGCGCCGACCAGCGTGCCGGCGTTGATCGTCGTGCCCCCGGCGTAGGTGCCGGTGCCGTTCAAGATCAATGAGCCAGCGCCTTGCTTGGTCAGGGAGCCGCTACCGGAGATGCTGGCGTTCAACACGCCATCCGCGACTTGACTCAAGACCAGCGAGGCGTCGTCGACGATCATGCCCACACCGAAGCTGTTGGAAGAACCGACGACGGTGCCCGCGCTGATGGTCGTGCCGCCGGTGTAGGTGTTGGTGCCGCTCAAGGTCAGCGTGCCCGAGCCCTGCTTGGTGAGCGAACCGGCGCCGGAGACAATGTTGCCCAGCGTGCCGTTGGCAGTCTGGTTGAGGACCAGCGCGGCGTTGTCCACGATCGCACCCGAGCCGAAGTTGCCCGTCGATCCCACGAGAGTGCCTGCGTTGATCGTCGTGCCTCCGGCATAGGTGTTGGCGCCGCTGAGGATCACGGTGCCCGCGCCGTGCTTGGTCAACGAACCGATGCCAGAAATGGCATTGCTGAGCGTGCCGGCGGACGCTTGATCCAGGACCAGTGAGGCGTTGTCGACGATCGCT